>NC_014248.1:5080000-5354700 GCF_000196515.1 'Nostoc azollae' 0708 | reverse complement strand
TTCTCTCACTCTATTGCCATTTTCATGATACTTATTCTTATTAAGCCTTTTCTTCCTTGCAGGAGCTTTAGTTCTGCTGTACTACTATCTGTGACAGTTAGGGTGCGGAAGGTGGGTTAGATTATTAATTGTTGAGGATAATCCTGATGATATAGAACTAATACTACTTGCATTTGAGTAAACGGGGCTGCAAGAAAATATTGTTATTGCCAGAGATGGCGTAGAGGCAATTAACTATCTGTTTAGAGAAAACACGGCATTAAATTCCCTACCATCGCTCATGTTATTAGACTTGCAAGTACCCCGAATCAATGGGTTAGAGTGCTGCGGCTAATTCGTTCTCATAGTCGAACTAAGTTGTTACGTTATAATAGCTACATTCGTAAACCAGTCGATTATGACCAGTTTGTGATGGAACTGCATCGTTTGATTGATCCTCCTTTTGATTTAGAAGGCTTTATTATTTATGCCTCAATTACAATCGGTATAGTAGATAGTAGCATTGATTTTCATCAACCGGAAGAGTTTTTGTGAGCAGCAGGAATCGCTAATTACAATGCCAAGGAACAAGGATTATAATATCCCACAGTTATCTACGATCACAGTATGCAGAGCAAAGTTTTAGAGCGATTTTACATGGAAACAAAACTTAGACAAGCAATCAGTGAGCAGCAATTACAATTATTCTATCAGCCAATACTTGACCTAAATACTTTTCAAGTGCTGGGACTTGAAGCTTTAATTCGTTGGCAACATCCCCAGAGAGGATGGATATTACCACATGAATTCATTCCCTTAGCACAACAAACTGGGCTAATTATTCCCCTTGGTGATTGGATTTTGGGAGCAGCTTGCCGACAGTTAAGTATTTGGCAAGATCAATTTTTGGATGATCTACCTTTAAGTTTGTCAGTACATTTGACAGGTATACAGTTAGATGAACGGGATATAGGTTCTAAAATTATTCATCACTATCAATCTCTCCAAGGTCTTCAAGTAACTCTCAAATTGGAAATTACAGAGAGTATATTGATGATTAATACACAAACAATGATTAATTCTTTGGAGGATTTACGTGCAGTAGGTATCAAGATTAGTATTGATGATTTTGGAACTGGTTATTCTCCTTTATCTTATTTATTTACGTGATTTACCTGTTGATACCCTCAAAATTAATCGCTCTTTTGTCTCATGTATGGAAAAAGAAAAATGTAGCTTGGGAATTATACAAACAATTATTACTTTACCACATACACTAGGCCTAGATGTAATTTCAGAAGGTGTGGAAACAGTTTCACAAATGAAAATTTTGCGATCTCTTAGTTGGAAGTATAGAGAAGGCTATCTACTTCCTAAACCAATGCCACCCCATCAAATTGAGGATTAGTTGCAAACAGCAAAAACAAAATTAAGCCTAGATGCTAACCTAGATTTGCAATTAATATCAAAATCTCTTGATCTTTAATCATATGTTAAACAAGTTACAAAATTCTCAAATTGTCAGCAGTCTGTGGTCATTTAGGGCAATTGATGCAGTCACAAATAGGTTAAATCAAGCTCAACGGTATTTAGAAAATAGCTGGCAAACAGCTACACAAGTGAAAAATACCACATCCCAAGTAATTGACAATGCAATCACGGCTTATGTAAACAAATTAACGACCCAACATCCAACTTTTTTACAGTTTTTACAAATGCTCAATTGGGCAGTAAATCACCCAATTATCACTTTAGTAATTCTACTGTTTTTTATTGCTCTGGCTTGGAGCATTATTAAAGGTATTATTCGGTTAATTGAAACAGCCAGTTGCTCAATATTGAAAGTTCCCTTAAAATTACTGCAAGTTTTAATCAAAGCTATTTATTTATCATTGGCTAAGTTTATTAATAAATATTGGCACAACATACCATTTACTAATAAAGATAATTATGCTTCTAATGTCATATCTGTAGATACAACAAATTTAGAAAACGAATATCAAGATAAACAGAAAAGACTAGCAGAAATTTCTCATTCTTTAGAATTAATTCATCAAGAACAGCAACAACTTTTACAAGAAGCTGCTAATCTCATTAGTTCCGACAGAGGAAATAAGGAATAACTTACAGGGAATAAAATTAATAATTACGAATTACCAGTTGATTAATTATTTTATCTTCCTGACCAGATACAAATTTAGCAAAACGTTGGGTTAATTGTGGAACAAAAACAAAAGGTATACCCTGAATACTTCGGGGGAAGAATTTATTCAGGCATCCATCCCACCTTCCGCACCCTAACTGTCACAGATAGTAGTACAGCAGAACTAAAGCTCCTGCAAGGAAGAAAAGGCTTAATGAGAATAGTATCATTAAAATGGCAATAGAGTGAGAGAATAAAGTTTTGTAAAGAAGATAAAAGAAAAGAAAATTTAATGATTTAAAAATTAAATTAGAACAGAAGAAGAAATGATTGAATCACAACAGGAGTTGTGGATAATTCTTTTGTGAAATCAAAGCTTCAAAAAATGGAAATTCAAAACCTAGACCATTTAGGCATAGTAGCAGGAATAATAGACGCCATAGGAGTAGTAGAAATAATCCTTGAAATTGGAGAGAAAGTAAGTCCGGGTCATGTAGTAAAACCCATGATAATCAACGGGTTAGGATTTGTATAAAAACCCTTATATATGTTTCCCCAAGATTTTGAAACAATCCCCTGTGACCATCTAATAGGAGCAGGAGTAAAACCAGAACATCTCAAGGACGATAAACTGGGGAGAGTCATGGATAAACTATTTATAAAAGGATTGGATAGAATATTTTTTGTTGTCGCCTTAAAAGCAGCCCCAAAATTTGGAGTATCCCTATGAGCAGGGCATCTAGACTCATCATAAATGCACATACATTGGCAATATAATACCAGCTTACCAGAAGTAATATTTGAGAGTCAAAAAGTAGGAAATAATCAAGAAATAGAAGAATTAGCAGTAAAATCACCAAAAGAAATAACCATCACCTACGGTTATTCTGGTGACCATAGACCGGAGTTAAAACAGTTCATCATAGAAATGATATGTTCAGGAGATGGAGACATACCAATATATATTTTTAAAACTAGCATCGGGAAACCAAGCAGATTCATCATGCTTTGGTAAAATAGCAGTAGAGTACCAAAAACAATTAAAAGTTAACTAAAAGTTAACAGTCTCATAGTAGCAGACTGGGCCTTATATACAGAATCAAGTCTAAAAATGATGAATGATGTCATATTTAAGCTGGTTATGTCCAGTACCATTAAGCGTAGAATCAGCACAATGATTAATATCAACATTACCAGAACCAGAATTTGTTGATAGTAACTTACCCGGATATAAACTAGCTTCAAAAACAGTAAATTATCCAGGAATAGAACAAAGATGGTTAGTAGTGCAAAGTCAAGAAAGAAGAGAATCAGACCTGGGTAAACTCTCACAAAAAATTACCAAGGCACAATCAAAAGCTGTGCAAGATTTGAAAAAATTATCACCAGAAAAATTTGCTTGTGAAGCTGATGCTATCAAGGGGTTATCTAACCTATTCAAACAATTCAAATATCACCAAATTAACCAGAGTAAAGTTACTCAAATCGAATCTAAGAAAAAAGATAGTTCAGGAGAGATATCCTCTGAAATATCAGCTACAGTCTCCCAGAATAAAAGTAAAATTAATACAGAATTCCTGAGGGCAGGGCCTTTTATTATTGGTACAAACCTTTTGGATTCCAATGAACTTACCCATGACTCCATCTTGAGTGAATATAAAGCTCAACAGTCTTGCCAGAGAGGGTTTGCTTTTCTCAAAGATCCATTATTTTTGCAGACAGTATTTTCCTAAAAAGTCCAGAGAGAATAGAGTCCCTGGGAATGATTATGGGTTTATATCTGCTGGTTTATACTTTAGGGCAACGACAAATTAGAACCCCTTTGAAAGAGTCTAAATCAACAGTAAAAAATCAATTGGGCAAACCAACTGACCGCCCCACTTTACGCTGGATTTTTCAATGCTTTCAGTCTATTCATTTAGTTACACTTAACCAAGAAAAACACATCTATTACTGGACTCAAGAGAGAGATTTAATTGTGAATCCTTTACCAGAGCATTGTTTTCCCTACTATCAATTACTTACCTAATTTTTCTCTCTATTAATTTATCTCTATTAATTTAATTTCTATCAGAAAATAACCTAATGTCGTTGATTTATAGCTCTATTTTACTATGTCCATAATTTCTTTTTTCACTTCAATCTATTAGTCTAAGTTATGATTTATCTCTTGAATATCTTCATTTATCTGTTGACTCCTCTGGGCGGTGTTCTTTCTTATTGCTCCTTATTGAGAACAGCTTTTGATGCTATTTTTGGTGCTTTACTGTTTCTCCAATGCCTTTTTTCACTGCATATGTTTCTTTTTATGCTCCCTTGGATTTTTTCTCTCCGTAATTTCTCTCTGTGGCACTTTATGGTGCCGAATGTGGGTTGTATATGTCTAAGCCAGACTACTTTAAAAACAAATAGTTTATCAACAAAAAATTCAGAATTAATTCTGGATGATGGAAAAATCAATAACCGGCTTTAATACACCCAGCTTATAATTTAGTATTCTTTACAGCGTAGCTTTGGCGCGAATAATCATGGCTGGTTTTAGATTCCCCATAGGTTGATGATCATTTATGAATTCTTCTTCAAAAACCATTGCCCTTCTTGTAAGATAAAAACTCACTAGACCTATTGCAAAATTTTTATGTGGTATGATAGAGAGTTTTAGATTTTATTGATGTATTTTTGGTGTTCTTTGGGCTCGCTAATTCAAACATAACCGTGTAACTCTAACTTTTGGCTAAAACAAAGACAATTGCCCATTATAACATAAAATTAATTCTGCAAGAGGTGTAGTCTATAGGGTGAAATAAAAAGTTGCTCTTTCTCCAATCACTCCATTTGCCCACACATCACCACCATGACGACGAACAATTCTTTGCACAGTCCCTAAACCAATAGCTGTTCCTGGAAATTCTTCAACGGTATCGAGACGTTGAAATGCTTGAAATAGTTTGTTGACATAAGCTTTAGCAAACCCGACTCCATTGTCTGTGATCATGTATAGGACTAGTATTTGATTTATGAAAATGCTCCGTACATCTGGAGAGACGGAAAATCAAAGGTAGTGTTTTGAATGAACCACTCAAACATCCACTTAAGATGAGAAAATGTTGGGATTAAAGCACAAAAACGTCGCAGCCAAGTTTTCCCTTGCAACCAAACATCTTCTATGGGGTTTTGAGAGGGACAGTTAGAAGCAAAGCGGACGCAATAAATTTTCCATTGCTCTAAAGGTAAACCTTGGTTAATAGATGCTAAAAAATTTTGAATTTCTTTTGAACGATGATAACTAGCTCCATCCCAAAAAATAAGTAATTGTTGGTTAGGTGACTCTTCTAGTAAATAGCTGAGATAATCAATAGTATTTTTTGAGTTAGCTGTATCATAGGTTTTCAACAATAAATTTTTACCTAAATAGTCAACTGCTCCATAATAAGTTTGTTTATCTCGTTCGTTACTAATACTAATTGGAATGCTTATTTCTTGGTCAGTTCTACCCCAAACATATCCAATACTATCTCCCCAAAGTAAATGACACTCATCTAATAGCAAAACTCTCAATAGCCCAGCTTCTATATCTTCTCGGCAGGTCGCCAACAATGATGAAATCTCTTTTTTTTGCGGCAACTGCTTCTTCATTAGCTTTTGGATTTCCTGAAGATGTTTTCTTCTAACTAATTCCTGCCGCATCAAACAAGTCATAATAACTACGTTTTGATTCATAAAGTACATCATATTCAAAAGCCAATTTATACTCAATTTCGCCAAGCTTCCAACATTCCTTCGTTTGTAACCAAGCCAGTACTTCTTCTCTTTGTTGAGTATTCAAGTGGCTTTTTCTCCCTTTGTGTTTCAGGCGCAGTCCTAAAATTCTATCTTTCTCATAGGCTTGTTTCCATGTTGTTATTGAACCAACTGAAACATCTAAAATTGTTTGAATTTCCTCATACTTGTAGCTTTGATAAACCAGCTTCACTGCCAATGCTTTTCTTACTTCCCTTGCATCTGGACGCTCATCTATAAATTCTTGTAGTTCTGCAATTTTAGATTGTAGCTCCTGGTTGGTCATTGTTAGCTATTAGATAAGACAGTTTCCCAGTATTATCTCTTAGTCTCTTTCAAAAATCAAATATGATTTCTATAGGTTAAACGTGAATGATTATTGTGTTATAAAAAAATACAACTCAATTCAATTTTTTCCTGTATTTTAGTAGATGTCAACTTCCAAGCATTATTGAGTAAGTTCTCCATCACAATGCGTAAAAGTTGAGCATCACCCGAAACAATGAGATGAGGAGAAATCAGCCACTGTACCTGCCTTTCTGGTTCGTTTTCACTCAGTTGTTGAGCAATTTCTTGAGTGATCGCACTAAATATTAACTTGATCATATCGCATCGGAGTGCGGGTGACTCGTGAAAGTTGCAGCAAATTGTCAATTAGTTCACCCATGCGTTGAGTTTCAGCCCGAGTCCGAGTTAGATAGTGTTTACCTCGCTCATCTAATTGATCTTGATAATGTTCTAGCAATGTCTGACTAAATCCATCAATATTGCGTAAAGGAGCGCGGAGGTCATCAGAAACCGAGTAAGAAAACCCTTCTAATTCTTTGTTAGCTACAATGAGTTCAGCAGTGCATTGTTGTACTCTTTCCTCTAGTTGTTCATGAAGTTGGCGAATTTCCAGTTCAGTTTGTTTGCGAGCAGTAATATTTGTACAAGCTCCCACCCTTGAGGGGGCGACAAGAACCGTCTGTTTCGAGAACGGGTAAAGCCCACACCCAAAAACAGTGGTATTCTCCGTTTGAGTCAGAAATACAACATTCATTTTCATATAAACAATTTTTTGCGATTGCCTGTAACCAAACTTGTATTGTTCGTTCTCTATGATCAGGATGAAGAGCATATTGCCAGTTCAAGCCCTGGTATTCTGTAAAAGTCTGAGCAGTAAAAGCGTCCCAACTTTCCTGAACAGTAGTAAATTTTGCTACTTACAGCATCGGTATTCCGAATCACTTGTCTCAGTACTTTCTACCAAGGGACAGTAAAGAAACTTTACTGTACTGGAAGGCATTTTGGTCAGTAGCATTTAAATATCTTGCATTCCACCATACAATTCCACCTAAAAAAACGATATTGATAATAGATTGAACAATCAATCCCGTCTCAACAGAAATAGTATTAGTTCGCTATGCCGACAAAAATAATCCTGAAGTTACAATCGGAATACCAATCACCAAAGGCAAGAGATTGCCGGCAAGAATTCCACCAAGATCAGGACTCATCACTTCTTGTATCCAACCTTTTCTGGATCAGCAAATAAAACTCCTAACCCTAGTAACAGAAACAAAATACTGGTATGCACTGCCATATTAGTCAACGGTGTAATTTGATAAAAAGACCTAAGAAGCTATTAATAAAGTAAATGTAAAGGGGAGTAGAAAAGGAATGTTGGAAGGATAGGATACATCAGATATAGTGTATTTACATAGCTAATCATGGCACGAAAGTCTTACCCCACAGACTTAACTGATATGGAGTGGTAAATCCTGGCCCCATTGATTCCACCAGCCAAAGAAGGAGGGCATCCACCCACAACAGATATAGGTGAAATATGTAATGCCATCTATTATCATTTGAAAACTGGATGTCAATGGAATATGCTTCCAGGTGACTTCCCGCCAAGGTCAACGGTATATAGCTATTACAGTAAATGGCAGGGCCAGGGGGTTTGGGAAAAATTCAACCATACATTGGGTGGTCAAGTTCGCTCGAAATTAGGTAAATCAACACAACCTACCGCGCTCGCTGCAGACAGTCAGTCGGTCAACACTGACCAAAAAAAGGGGATGTGTATGGTTTTGACGGATGTAAAAAGGTAAAAGGAAGAAAGGGGCATACTTTAGTTGATAGCCTGGGACTTGTGTTGAAACTTGTTGTTAGTGAAGCGAATGCCCCAGAACGAATACTTGCTGCCTATGCACTAATGGAACTGCTAGATGAACCCACAGAATTATTGGAAAAAGTCCAAGTTTTATGGGTTGATTCCGGTTATGACGGTGATAAATTTGCACTTGCAGTTTGGTTCATGATTCAAGCTCATGTTGAAGTCATAGGACCTACTGAGCAAGAATTTAAAGTTTTACCACAACCCTGGGTAGTAGAAAGAACATTTGGGTGGTTTAACCAATATCCTCGTCTAAGCAAGGATTATGAGCGTTTAACACAAATGAGGGAAGGGGCTATATATGCTCTTATGACTAGAATTATGCTACTTCCTCTTGTCTCCTCAACATTTACTTTATAAATCATTTCTGACTCCAAGTATCTAACCAATAAACCCTAATAAGGCAATTAAAAAACTGCAAAAAGCTAAAATTTGACTTATACCTACCAGCTTGGTTCGTAGCAAAGTTAAGGCTGAACCTAACCATAAAAACCATACTGTATTATTATTAATAATATACCTCTAGTCATATTTTTTAAATCTATCCATTAAGGGATTGTCGTAAAAATTATACAGGGAGAATAGGCAGTAAATATCCTCCCCTGCTTCCCTATTTCTAATTAACTTCGCGCAACTTACGAGTATTATCTACCAAGCTTTGAGCAAACTGATCAAATCTTTGAGATAATTTTTCATCCAGCAGTTTACCTTCTGGACTGAAAGCACTATAAGCTTGTCCAATAGCAATCTGTTCGGGAATTACCCAACCATGCACCCATCTCATAATGATTCGCAGGTCATTGAGAGCATTACTATTAGATTGACCACCTAAAATACTAACCAATCCTATCACTTTCCCTGATAGTTGATCAAAACTCATTAAGTCTAAAGTATTTTTGATCACACCGCTAACTCCCCCATGATATTCTGGTGTGGCTAAAATTAAGCCGTCAGAATTGCCAACAGTATCGCGCAACCGTTGTACATCTGGATATTCTGGGTATTCTTTAGCACCTGTGCAGAATGGTAGCTGCATTTGCCGTAAATCCAGAATTTCCACCTCTGTACCTAAAGCCGCTACTCGTTGTGCTGCTACTTGTAACCCTAGCTGGGTATATGAGCCGGGTCTTAAACTACCACCAATACCAACAATTTTTACCATAGTTCACCCACAAAACTAGAATTCTTAAAAGGCGGAGTCATTACGATTATGATTATTTTAATGAGGAATTTTGTTATTTGTCAAACTCCTTTTGGGGGAGCATGGAACAAACCAAAAGTTGACAGAGAAAAGGCGATATTAATAAGTAGTCATGCCAAATAAATTGCACATTTCGGTAAGGGAACAGGGAACAGAACAAGATTATAGGGATTTCTATTTTGTGGCAAAATGTATAATTAATTTTTTAATTTTTCTCAGGTACTGATTCATCCATTTTCCTCTAGCCCTGGGTCATCATCTTTTCTGAACATCATTCACCAATTCCCGATATCTCGAAGTTAGACTAGATGAGAAAACTGTAATTTCCAGTTATTGCTATTTCTGCTAGAAGAATAGGCATAAAACCAAAAATCAGCTTATGCCAAAAGAAAAAGGGTAAATTTTATGACAAATCTTGGTAAGAAGGCATTGAGAAAACAGCTTCAAACAAAGCGAATTCCTTGGACTGGGGCATTAGCAGCTACTATGATGATTCTGCCAGGAATTTTTGGTGGTAGTCCCGTCTTGGCTCAAAAAGTAGAGCGTAACTCTTTATCTTATGGGGAATTACTCCAAAAAACTGAGCAAGGGGAAGTGAGAAAAGTAGAACTTGATGAAACTGAACAAATAGCTAAGGTTTATTTGGCGGATCAAAAGCCAGATGCACCACCTATACCAGTAAGACTTTTAGAACAAAATACGGAGTTAATCAATAAACTCAAGGAAAAAAACGTTGAATTCGGTCAGGTTTCCTCCGCTAACAGCAGGGCTGCTGTAGGGCTATTAATTAATATGATGTGGATTTTGCCACTGGTAGCTTTAATGCTGTTGTTCCTGCGTCGTTCTACTAATGGTTCTAACCAAGCAATGAATTTCGGTAAATCTCGCGCTCGATTCCAAATGGAAGCGAAAACTGGAGTGAAATTTGACGATGTAGCTGGAATTGAGGAAGCAAAGGAAGAATTACAGGAAGTTGTAACTTTCCTCAAACAGCCAGAAAAATTTACTGCTGTGGGCGCTCGTATTCCTAAAGGTGTACTGTTAGTTGGACCTCCAGGCACTGGTAAAACTTTACTAGCTAAGGCGATCGCAGGGGAAGCTGGTGTACCATTTTTCTCAATCTCTGGTTCTGAATTTGTAGAAATGTTTGTCGGTGTGGGTGCTTCCCGTGTCCGCGACTTGTTCAAGAAAGCTAAAGATAACGCTCCCTGTATCATCTTTATTGATGAAATTGACGCAGTAGGTAGACAACGGGGTGCAGGTATTGGTGGTGGTAACGATGAGAGAGAACAAACCTTAAACCAACTATTAACAGAAATGGATGGTTTTGAAGGTAACACAGGGATTATTATTATTGCTGCTACCAACCGTCCTGATGTTTTAGACTCTGCATTGTTGCGTCCTGGTCGTTTTGATAGACAGGTGACAGTTGATGCACCGGACATTAAAGGACGTTTGGAAATTTTAGAAGTCCATTCCCGCAATAAGAAATTAGATCCTAGTGTATCCTTAGATGCCATCGCCCGTCGCACACCTGGCTTTACAGGTGCAGATTTAGCCAACCTCCTCAACGAAGCAGCCATTCTCACTGCTAGAAGACGCAAAGACACAATTACCATCCTAGAAATTGATGATGCAGTAGACAGAGTAGTAGCTGGGATGGAAGGTGCAGCTTTAGTAGATAGCAAAAACAAACGTTTAATCGCCTACCATGAAGTGGGACACGCTTTAGTGGGAACTTTAATTAAAGACCATGACCCAGTACAAAAAGTTACCCTAATTCCCAGAGGACAAGCATTAGGTTTAACTTGGTTTACACCCAATGAAGAACAAGGATTAATTTCTCGTTCCCAAATCCTAGCGCGGATTATGGCAGCTTTAGGCGGTCGTGCTGCTGAGGAAATTGTTTTTGGTAAAGCAGAAGTCACAACAGGTGCTGGAAATGACTTGGAACAAGTGACAAATATGGCACGACAAATGGTAACGCGATTTGGGATGTCTGACTTAGGTCCGTTGTCCTTGGAAACTCAACAAGGAGAAGTATTCTTGGGGCGTGACTGGGGGAATAAATCAGAATATTCTGAAGAAATTTCTTCTAGAATTGATTCTCAAGTCCGGGGAATTATTAGCAGTTGTTACATCAAAGCCAAAGGAATTCTCCAAGAAAACCGCATAATTTTAGAACGTTTAGTTGATTTATTAGCAGAACAAGAAACTATTGATGGTGATTTATTCCGCAAAATTGTTGAAGAAAATACACAGGTTCAGGTAAAAGGCCAAAGGTTAGCTGTGCCTCATTAGGAATTTATTAAAAGGACTTACGCGAAGGGTGTAGGGGTGTAGGAGAAAGTCCAATGCCCAGATCCCTAATTTCCCTTTTCCCATGGGTTAGAAACTGTAAGTTCTGTAGAAATTGATCTTAATCTCATTAAATTAGTACAAGTAAACTATAAGTTCTACTTCTGTACACCAATGTTAAAGTTTCGTTAGAAATAGGCTTTATTTAAGGTTGCATCGTCATTAGCCAATATGTACTATAGGTTTAGCTATGGGGAATTGAATTAGGCTTTACACATCTTTACAATTTGATTTTCTTCTGGGGAGTCTCTATCATCAGTGCTTATGGTTGATTTTGCTGATTGGTAGGCAAAGAGGGACGATATCGCCAGAATAAATTGCCCAAAGTGCCTATTAAATTGTTTAAAGTTATGTAGCCTTTTACTTACAGCTTATCAAGCACTGGGGTAAACTATGCCTTGATTATGATTCCTTCGCAGAGAAGAACACCTGAAAGGAGCAGTTTTTTCAATGTCTCATACCGTAAAAATCTACGATACCTGCATCGGCTGCACTCAATGTGTCCGCGCTTGTCCCACTGACGTACTGGAGATGGTGCCTTGGAATGGCTGTAAAGCTGCTCAAATTGCCTCTTCACCCCGCACAGAAGATTGCGTAGGCTGCAAACGTTGCGAAACTGCTTGTCCCACCGATTTCTTGAGCATCCGGGTTTATCTGGGTGCTGAAACAACTCGCAGCATGGGTCTAGCATATTAGCACACTGAGATATTAAAATACTCGGTAACATAGTGCTGAGAACTGAGCTAGGGAGAAACAACTTGATTCTTCTCTCAGCACTCAGCACTAACAGCAGGAATCAGGAGTCAGGAGTAAAACTTTCCTACTGTCTAGGTTTCAATTTAGATACTGTACTTCATTGATCTGCAATCTGCTGTAACACTTTTGAATTATCTCCATAGAAAATGTCTTTAAGCTTTGGCAGCAGCCATTTCTGCCCAAGAAACTTGTTGTTTTAGTCTTGGTCAACCAAAATCTATAACAAAACCGAGTGGTCAAAGGAGCAACTTGCTCCTTTTTATTTGCTATAATCAGCCGTTTATGCTGACAACTATACTTAATTAATTTCCAGGAACAGCAAATTGTTAACAGTTGTCAAGCCAATAGTAGGGTAATGAAACCAAATATAACTGTTAAATACAACTAACTGATAACTGTTAATTGATAACTGATAACCGGAGTAGTGTAAACAATGTGCGGAATAGTTGGCTATATAGGCACTCAAGCGGCGACAGATATTTTACTGGCTGGATTGGAAAAGTTAGAATATAGAGGTTATGATTCGGCAGGAATTGCCACGATTTGGGAAGGTGACGTTCATTGTGTGCGGGCTAAGGGCAAACTGCTGAATTTGCGTTCTAAACTCGAACAAGTCGAAACTCCTGCTCAAATTGGGATTGGTCACACTCGTTGGGCAACTCATGGTAAACCAGAAGAATATAACGCTCATCCACACATGGATACGGCGCTGCGGATAGCCGTCGTGCAGAATGGGATTATTGAGAATTATCGTGAGTTACGGGAACACCTGAAGGGCTTAGGACATGAGTTTAGTTCTGAAACAGATACAGAAGTCATTCCACATTTGATCGCTGAATGTTTAAAGCATATTTCTGAAAATACTGTCTCTGCTTCTATGTTTCTAGAGGCTGTTCGGGAAGCGGTGAGTAAGCTAGAGGGGGCTTTTGCTGTTGCGGCTATTTGTGCAGATTACCCAGATGAATTGATTGTAGTTCGCCAACAAGCTCCTTTAGTAATTGGTTTTGGCCAAGGTGAGTTTTTCTGTGCTTCCGATACTCCGGCCATTGTTCCCTACACCCGCGCTGTATTGCCTTTAGAAAAGGGTGAAATTGCTCGTTTGACTCCTTTAGGGGTTGAGGTCTATAACTTTGCAGGACATCGCTTGAAAAAGCATCCCCGTACCCTGAACTGGAATCCCATCATGGTGGAAAAGCAGGGATTCAAACATTTTATGCTCAAGGAAATTTATGAGCAATCGGGGGTAGTGAGGGCTTGTTTAGAGGCATATTTTCCTGCTAGTGCTGAAAAACCTATGACGCTGGGTTTACCAGAGGAATTTTACGCAGATTTGGAACAAATTCAAATTGTTGCTTGTGGGACAAGTTGGCACGCAGCTTTAGTGGGTAAATATTTGTTAGAGCAGTTGGCAGAAATTCCTACTCAAGTGCAGTATGCTTCTGAGTTCCGCTATGCACCATCACCTATGACGGCTAATACTTTAACTATTGGTGTCACACAATCGGGTGAGACTGCGGATACTTTAGTAGCTTTATCTATGGAAAAGGAACGCAGACAGGGAAAAGAAGCTAAGTATCAAGCCCGATTATTGGGTATTACCAACCGCCCAGAAAGCACTTTGGGGCAGATGGTAGGTAGTATTATTAATACTCATGGGGGTATTGAGATTGGTGTAGCTGCGACAAAGACTTTTATTGCCCAGTTGATGGCGTTTTATGGTTTGGCTTTAGATTTGGCTCATCGTCGGCAAACAATTACGGCTGAAAGGTTAATAGAAATCATCGCAGGTTTGCGTCAGTTACCTACAAAAATTGAGGCGATTTTAGAAACCCAAGAAAGATATATTGAGCAGTTGGTTCATGATTTTGCAGAAACTAAAGATTTCATTTTTCTAGGAAGAGGAATTAATTTCCCGATTGCTTTAGAAGGGGCTTTGAAATTAAAAGAAATTAGCTATATTCACGCTGAAGGGTATCCAGCGGGAGAGATGAAACATGGTCCGATCGCTCTATTAGATGTGAAAGTTCCTGTAGTTGCGATCGCAATGCCTGGTAGTGTATATGAAAAGGTGATTTCCAATGCCCAAGAAGCCAAAGCTAGAGACTCGCGGTTAATTGGGGTGACTTCTGTTAATGATGGGGAAGCAGCAGAAATCTTTAATGATTTAATTCCTGTTGGGGAAGTTGAGGAAATTCTTTCACCAATTCTCACGGTTATACCTCTGCAATTGTTAGCTTATCATATTGCAGCGCGGCGGGGTTTGGATGTGGATCAGCCAAGGAATTTAGCGAAGTCGGTGACCGTGGAATAATTGCTTGTTTGCGAATTTATTTGTTGTAGGAGAATAATTTGGTTCAACAATAAATAAAACGACCCAACAATAAATACAACGGTTGAACAATAACCTCTAAAGCAGTACGATGGTACTAAGTAAATATGTGATCGTCCTGTGGAGTGGTACGCTACTTGCGATTGTGCCCAGCGCAGTACCAAAGGCGAGCCCTAATAGAGGTTATTTTTTATGCCTAGCAGTACCAAAGGCGAGCGCTAATAGAGGTTATTCTTTATGCCTAGACGTAGATATTAATGGACACAAGCTAAAATTGAGCGATATATGAAAGTTTAATTACTTGGAAAAATCACAATGGCGAGCGCTAATAGAGGTTATTTTTTATGCCTAGACGTAGATATTAATGGGCACAAGCTAAAATTGAGCGATATATGAAAGTTTAATTACTTGGAAAAATCACAATATTTCATCTGTTATTAGTTCCATGATATCACTAATTTTCTCTTTTGCCACTAATAAACGTTGCTGCTGTATAATTAAGTTGTTAATTTCTTTTTAACTCCTGTTTTATCTTGATAATTATCATTAATTTCTATATCTTCATTTTCCTGGAATCAATTACTTCCTGAAACACTCGAATAGCATTCATTTTGCAGATATTTCATTTTATCTGTTATAATTAAAAATATGTGATTTATCTGATTTAGTTGACATTGAGTAATAAAATAAGGTTTCTGTTTATTATTTGAATCAAATTCATTTACTATAAAGCCTTTAGATTTGGAACTCTGGGAGACAGGTGAGCGCAAAGAAATGAAAGCGTCTTTAGAACATATTGCTGAAACGCTAGAATACCTTTCCAGCGATACTGCTCCTATGAGAATTAGTAATAGTTATGTTGGTGATTATCTGTGCATAGCTAGAATTAAAGTCACTCACGAAGTTTTAGAGTCTTTACTGGAACTGGAACCTGTCAAGGAAATTGATTGTCGTCCCCAACCTGCATTTGATAGAACTGCCGATTATAATTTACCAACTTCCCGTTTACCCGAAGTTATTTCTCCACCTGAAGAGAATTCCGGCATTCTTGTTATCGATTCAGCTGTACAAAGAGATCATCCATTAATTGCGCCAGTGCTGACTGAAGCTGATGTATTTCCAGATCCAGGACAGGAATTAATAAAACGTGGTGCAGATGATGTACATGGACATGGTACAAGTTTTGCTGGCATTGCTATCTATAGAGATTTCGAAAACTCTATTGAAAAACTATCATTTGATCAATAATTAATTCACCTATGATATTAGTTGTAAGTTGTAATCGTAGTAAATCGGCAAATCCAGATGAGATTCCAATACAACTTTATGCTTTAGTTGTTAGTATTAGTCATTATGATCCTCAAGTTAATTTATATAATCTTATGAGACTCCAGATTGACCAGATTGACTAAAGAGAAAGAAACCGAGCAAGGGTTTAAATACTAAAAACCCAAAAATTAACGTAAACAAATAGAGATTTTGTGTAAGCATTTTGCTAACTCATGAGAGCGATATATCTGCGAGCGCACTTGTGGAACTCTAAATTTCCTATTATCAGGTTTCTCCATGTGGCTAAAGGCTTATGGTATGTTGCTTTGAGGGATTTTCTAATTCATTTATTTTTGTATCCTGTCAATACTGATATTTCCGTTAAGTATCCTAAAAAATGCTATATCTTCAAATCCTTGTAGGACAAGCATTTAAGAAAATGTTCAACCGTTTTATTCGGAGTTTGTTAACTGGTGCTAAGTATTATTAGGAACTCAATAAAAATGTTCGACCGTTTTTATAAAATCGTCGTAAGGATTGAGGTGGTGGGGTATTGACAAGTGTGATAGGAGAGGCAGAATATAGCAGTTATGGAAAAGAAGCTGCCACCAAAACTAGACAGCAAGATATTGAAGCAGTTGGGAACAGAGCAACTGGTAGAAATCATTATTGACCAGGGGAAAAGTATAGAGAACCTAAGAAATAGAGTAGTAGAACTGGAAAAAGAAATAGAGAAACTCAAAGTCAGTAGAGATTTAGAGACCATAACATAATCCAAACCACCCTTGGGAGACATCCTCAAAGAAACCGAGAACAAACAAGAAGATAAACCAGAAGAAAACCAGACACGAAACCGGAAACCAGGAGGACAACCAGGGCATAGGGGAAAAAGGAGAAAGGTGTTTGGTGGAGTAGATAGAATAGATTTGAGATAGTGGGACGGCAAGTCTGTGGATGGTGAGGTCAGGGGGAATTATTTGGCGAACCAATAAAAATCCAAACACAATAAGTAGGGGACTTGGTGGACAGGCCAATGGAAATGGATTTGGAGTGTGTGTAGGGAAAGACAAAGGGCACACTGGTCACCAGAGATAGTACCGGGACAAGATATAGGAATCACAGGACAAGCTTTTTTGGGATGGATCAATAACTAGGGCCATTGAGCCTATGAAAAACAACACTTGTTGATGTGGGAACTGGGTCAAATAGTAACATTAGTAGGTACCAATGAAGGAATAGATGGTCCAGTAGCTCAAAGTGTTGATAGCCTCAAACAGTGGATAAAACAAACCCAGCCTCATATCCTTGGGGATGAAACACCCTGGGTAGTCAAAGGGGTGAAACAATGGTTATGGATTTTTGCCAATAGTCACTTCCCTTGATTTCATGGGCCTGATACTCCTTGTCCTGGCGAATTAGAATCCATGGTGGGTTCAAGTTACTCTGGTGTACTCAGTTCTGATCACTTTACTGCCTATAAGGATTATCCCGTCACAGCTCAACAGAAATGTCAGGCATATCTACCCTACCCTGTCACTTCAAGACACTAATCAAAATTCCTGGCTTCAATCACCAAGAAATTGGCACAAAATTCATCGACCTCATAGATGAAGATTTTAAAAACTACCCTTTATTCCAACAAACCCAAAACCTTCATGAATTCTTGACTTGGCCATCCTAGTTTCAACCAAAAGTTGAATCTTCCATTCATTCATTAATCAACCCCCAGGGGAACCTGGTAAACTTTTACCTTCCTTAGGCAATAGACCTTGATCATAATTTAGCTGAACCAAGGTTAGGTTTAGTAGTGAGACAACGAAAAGTCTCTGGTGGTTCTCTTTCTCTGGAGCTATTCTAACATACTGCCAATTTATTGACCGTTATACAAACTTGTCCCCATCAAGCACTTTCTCTAATTGAGTTTTTTGACCAACCTATGAAGGCCATGGTTCACTCTGCTTTCCATACACCTTCTTTAATCCCTCTACCTTAGACCTGAATCCTTACCAATAGACCTCTTGCCTATTCTCCCTATTCTGATTTTAAATTCCTAGCCGAAATTGCTAATTCTGTGTCTGGCTTTTGTTTGCAAGCTGGCAATATTAAAGAAGTCTATGATGCTCTTTATAACACGGGAGATGTGTTAAAAGAAGCGATAGGAATAATCATAGAAGAACCTTTAGCTAGTGACTACAGTTATCAGCTGTTCTTCTACCCCACCGCTAAGAAAATTAATGGTACAAATCAAACTTTGAAAATTTTTGGTTTGAAACCAGAAGATGAGTCATATCTCTATAAATATAAGCAAATTACCAAAGAGGCTTATACTCAATTAACAGATGTTCCTATTGTTCAAAATGATCAATCTGTCTATATTTTTGCTAAGGCTAATTTAGCAGAAGGAAATCTCAATACTGCTAAATATGCGCTTGCGAGTACCTTTAACGCCCCTTTAACAGCAAGACACGCGAAAGCTTTAACAGATGAAGACATTGCTAAGTGTACTCAAGATTTAGAAATTGCAATCTTTTATGCTCATGTCTTAGATAAACATGAAATATGAGATCATGTAAAAGTGAATGAAAAAATTTCAGTTTCGGCATTGATGTATATTGTATCACAACATCGTCAACATATTATTATTAAGCTCAAATATCTGCAAGCAACTTACCAAAGAAAAGGTGTCAAGCGTGTTAATGGTGTGCGGGGAGAAAATCGGGAGTTAATTAAACCTTGGTTAGAAATAGAATATATTGAACCAGGTGATTATGTACAGATAGAGACTTTTACTGTTAATATGCTGATCCAGCAGAAAGTCAAGTTGGGAAAACCAGAAGATAAAACAGCAATTACTGAAGTTACTGGTGTGTTATTAAATAATTTAATAACTTTCAATAATTAGACTATTGTTAGTGATGGAGAAGTGAATATAAAGGCTTGAAAAGTGAAAATTCTTACTAAGGAAGCCTTTAAAGATGTAAAAGTACTTGGTGTGATTGATGGAAAATATTTTGATTTTCAAAAAGAATATACGATTCAGTTATAAGATTTGCCTTTAGTTAGTTTTGAGGGGAATTACAGGAGTATTGATAGGTTATTTACTCAGCTTGCGGAAATCAAGATTTCATCTAGTATTCTTGCTGCTCATTTACGGGAAGCATCGGATATATTTATTCCCGCGCAAATAGAAGAATTGAAAAAACATTATCTTTCTAAAAGTCTGTATCTGAACTTTCCTACGAAAAATGAATATAGAGACTTGAAGGTAGCTTTATCTGATAGTACAGTTGATTCAAGGGGAAGTTATAAAATTGATATTAGTGGTACAGAAATCCTCAAGTTGAGTAAGCTATCTTCTACTAATCAGTTTCTCGATAAGAGATATGAAGTTTATGATTCAAAATCTGGGGGAATTTTCACGAAACAAACTTTTGAAATGGGCCTAGATGAAAATATAGATTTTCGTCCTAAAACCTTATCTTCGAGAACGAAAGCTACAAAAGCTGATGATTTGATGAAAGGAATTTTTGATGCTTTTATGGGACTAGAAGCAAATGGTAAAGTTGCGGAAATTTTGAATTTAGTTGGTGCAGGAAGTTTGGCTTTATTATTACAAGCAAAACACGCTGGTACACCTGTAAATAAACAGGAAGTAATCAACGCTATGACAACTGCAAGAAATCAGTTAAAGTATTAAACAGAAAAAGTTTATCGAGAAAAGATTTCTCCTTTAGGATTTTACATTAGTGTAACTGGTTTGTTACCTGATGAAATGTCTGCTCAAGCGATGACTGCTGATGAAATTGGTAGTAAATACCCGGATTTGCGGTTTTCTAAAAGTGAGCAGGAAGCAACCTGATTTTTCGTAGTTGGTGACACTGTAATTAGTATTGATGCTCAAAACAATATTATAGTAAGAAGTCGGTTGTTGTTAGTTAGTCGATACCCAGATCCCCAAGTTCTTTGAATAATCTTAATTACTTACCAAAAATTGGGAGCATCCCGATTTGGCAAAAATATAAAGAATCCAGATTTAATCAAGTGGTTCTTCTGACTCTTGCTCAGATCCAGAACTAATGTCTAGCAAACAATCATCCAGGGTATGAATTGCTGCTCTTTCCAAGAGTATTCTCTGTATTTCATCACCAAGATAACGTCTAAAAACAGATATAATAGCATCAATATGCTCTTGAGTACCAGCTTTACCCAAATGCTTATATTTAATCAGTTTGTCTGGTGTCGGGCATTGGAAATATGGGATTGGCACTTGTAATTTGTAGTACCAATATTTCTTGAAGTTTTGACGGACTTGATAACCGGCTACCCAAGCCCCGGATACAGCCAGAACACCCTGCTTCAATAAAATGTTGTTTTTCTAAGGCTGTAATGGCCTTTTTAATCCACTAAAATTGAGCTATTTTATCCTGTGACGAATATCAGAGTCGGCAATTTCTGCAAATAGATTCCAAATTCTATCATGCCCATCTCCCAAGCAGTAAAGAGTTTTACCGATGTTTTGGCTATTGATCCAATTACTTAGGGAGAGATTGTCTTGAAAGAATGCTCCTTAATATATACCCTCTAATCGCCCTGTTTTATACTCCTTCCAGTATGCAGGCTTTCCTTTCTCTTGAGAGCGTAACCACACTTTTCCCTCCTCTAAGCACCTCTAAACAGACCTCTGTTAATTTCTGTTTTACCTTCGGGGGAGATAAGTCCACTTTTTTGACTTGGCGATGATAGGTACTATAACCAACTTCTATCCCTGTTAGAACCTTAAGGTCATTCTCTGCATCCTGGAATGACTCCTTGGCTGCAACTAACAAACAGCACTTTTCAACCAATGGGCTAAATCGCCTATACGATTCTCTCCCCAAAGGAGATGCTTGTTTGTTAGTGACTTTAATCTTACCAATGCAACTCCTGATTGTCCGTGTTTTACCTTTGTTGTGACAGTCTTTTCTACGACAAAAAAAAGGCGCTTTTCGGACTGACATGTTCTAAAACCTGGTCGCCTACAGATGTTTCGATGCCCTCAAATGTTTGGATTTTTTCGGGTGGGGTATTTTTATAAAAGATTTTGGCTATCTCTTTGATGTGAGCTTCTAAAAGTTTTTCATCTTCTGCTGTCATTGTTTTAAAGAATACTCTGTGATTCCCATAATTTTCTCAGTTATGGACCGCATTCGTATAGTCCCCCTGAATTCGCGAGGCATCATCGGGAATTATTTCTCCTTTCTTTCATCTTCTTCCCAAATTGGGATACCCCCCAAAAATTGAATTCAGAAGTCGGGGATCTAATCTGTAACTATAAAAAAGTATTTTGACTACATTTGAGGTTAATAAACAAATGACACAGGAGTTAATAGACCTCAGAAATAGTATTTTAGAACAACGTTATACAGAGGCCTTGGCTATTGTCGATGAGTTAGAGGGGATGAGTAGACAAGCAATTTTGCGGAATATTCAAGCTTTTGTTAAGGTGTTGTTGATTCATTTGATTAAAAATCAAATTGAGAAACGATTAACAAATTCTTGGGCTGCTTCCATCCGTAATTCCACTAGCGAAACTGAAAAACTCAATCTCAAGGAAAATAAAAAATCATATTATTTTAATCAAAATGAATGGTTTACTTATATTCAAGATGAAATGGAGAGGGCTATTCGTGATGCAAGTGTGGAAGTTTTAAATGGTGTTTATACTCCTTTTCAACTTGCTTAAATGGTAGAGAAAGAACAGATAATCGATCAAACCCAGGAGTTATTGAAATTAAGTTATGATTATTCACCTCAGGAATTACCAGCAGTAATTGATGATTATTTAGCTCAGTTACCTGGTGGAGGAAATTGGAAATTAGGAAAAAGATAAAGTACAAATATCAATTACTCAGATTGTTCATACCCTGCGCTACAAAATAGGGGTGCTATCAATGCACCCCTATAATTAATAATGAGGGATATGGGAGTATGTTTTACTCAACTACTGTAGCGGTAGTTCCCTCAGCTGATGGTGGTAGACTAGGTAACTCTAGACAGTATCCGGCACCATAAACAGTCTTGATATAGCGAGGATGACGGGGATCTGGTTCGAGTTTAGTTCGCAGATGGCGAATATGCACCCGAATGGTTTCTATGTCGTCGTCAGGGTCATAACCCCAAACTTCTCGCAGAATTTCGCTGGGAGAAACTGTTTGACCATGACGTTGAAGCAAACAATGAAGTAGTTCAAACTCTAAGTGAGTCAGTTTCACAGTTTCACCGAACCAAATGGCCTCAAATCTTTCTGGAACGAGGGTAAGAGAACCATAGTTGAGGATTTCACTGTGTTTTGCTGCTTGAGGGATACGGTCAGTCCTTCTTAATAAAGCCCGCACCCGCGCTAACATTTCTTCAACTTCAAATGGTTTGGTCAAGTAGTCATCTGCACCCGCATTAAATCCTTCTACTTTGTATTGAGTTTGGCTTAAAGCCGTCAACATCAATACAGGAATTTCTGCGGTGCGTTCATCCCGACGTAGGCGTTGGCAAATGGTAAACCCGTCTACTCTCGGTAACATGAGATCGAGCATTATCAAGTCGGGTTGTAGCTGGAGGGCCAGCGCCTGACCTTTGATGCCGTCTTCAGCTTGACTAACATCATAGCCAGCCATTTCCAAGTTGACGGCAACAAGTTCTGAAATCGCTGGGTCATCGTCTATGACAAGAATCCTCGGCATTCTTAAAAATTATGACTACTCTCTTTAAGGATAAATAAGAATCTTTGTGATATGCAAAGATTACTATTTGGATTGTAAAAAAGATTTTAAATCTAACATAAATATTAAGATTAAAGGATTGTTAAATCAAGATCAAATTACACCAATTTTCATATATGGTCTATGACTCTACCTACAATCCGCCATATTTCTTACGAAATGGCGTTGCTATGACTGCTTACACTGCCTTGCAGGCAGGACGTAACTGGGAAACTAGCGTTCCCTATCCAGAACCACTTTATCAGCAAGTGATATTTACTGGTGGGCAGGATGTAGCAATTTTCGGTTGGGTTGCTATTCCTAAAAATGCTCATAGCACTATTGTTGGTACTTATGGCATTACAGGGGAGTTGGAACAACAATGGTTTTTGAGGTTAATGGGATGTAAAGCATACTCGCAAGGATACGCTGTGGTGTTATTTGATTGGCGAGCGCATGGTAAAACGGCTGAATTATCCCCAACGTTAACTTCTGATGGGTTGTATGAAGGGGAAGATTTTGTGAGAATTGCGGCTGAAGCAGCAAAAATGGGCTGTCCAAATAAATTTTGGTTGACGGGGTACTCTTTGGGCGGTCAACTGGCTCTGTGGGGCATAAAAGCCGCTGTAGATTTAGGAATTAAAGGGATTGATGTTGCTGGTGGGGCGGTAATTTGTCCGAGTTTAGATTCCTTGCGATCCCTTACCTATTTAGTAACAACACCCTTTGGTAAGTACGTAGAACCCCGTATTGCTGGACAATTAAAAAAACTAGCCTGGAAAATACATGAACATCATCCCGGCCATTTTGATGCAGCAGCTATTGAACGTGCTAACAGCATTTGGGGATTTGATGAAGAATTAGTAATAGGGCGTTTGGGTTTTTCATCTGTGGGAGAATATTATGAAGCCACCAATGGGTTAAATATTTTACCTCAGTTACAAAAACCAACTTTAGTTCTTTATGCTGCGGATGATCCTTTATTTCATCCCGGTATTGTTCCTGATTTAAAAATTGCCAGTTCCCAAAATCCAAGCATAGATTTACTACTCACTCGCTATGGTGGTCATGTTGGTTATGTGAGCAGTAAGAAATGCCAATATCAAAATCAAGATCCTGATCAATGGTGGGCTTGGAATCGTATTTTACAGTGGATCGAGGAAAAACAAAGAGACAAACTAGAGCTAGTATCCTCATTTTGAATGTTCAATTACCTGTGAATACATTTAATCATTTTTGGCTACCTGCTCCCACAAATTTGATTTTGTCGTCAGATGATGTACATATCTGGAAAATAGACCTGATTCAACCGGAATCACAATTACAATTGTTTCGTGAATCATTATCTAGTGATGAAATTAGTCGTGCTGAACGGTTTTATTTTCCTGAACATAGTCAGCGTTTTATTGCTGGTCGTGGTAGTCTTCGCACTATTTTAGGAAGCTATTTAGGTGTAGAACCTGCACAGGTAGAGTTTGAATATCAACAGCGTGGTAAGCCAATTTTAGCAGCTAAGTTTGCTGATAGTGGGCTGTTATTTAATCTATCTCACTCTCAAGATTTGGGTTTATGTGGTGTGAGTTATCAAAGATTAATAGGGGTAGATTTGGAATATCTTCGCCCTATGTCAGATTTAGAAAATCTTGCCAAAAGGTTCTTTTTACCAAGTGAATATGAAGTAATCAAATTTCTTTCCAATGAACAAAAACAACAAGTATTTTTTCGTTACTGGACTTGCAAAGAAGCTTATTTAAAAGCTACTGGAGATGGTTTAGTTCAACTGGAAAAAATTGAGGTTTATTTGACACCAACAGCACCTGCTCAATTACTTCTACCTGGAGATTGGAGTTTGCAGGAGTTAGTACCAGCAGATAATTTTGCCGCAGCGGTAGTTGTGGCTAATACTGGTATAAGTTTCCAGTTTTGGCAATCATAAATTGTGCGCTTTCAAATCAAAGTCCTAGGTTTCATTTGAGTTTATTTTCATCTATTGTATGTTCAGAAATATTGTTTTAAAACTTCTGCTGTAGCAAGTCCGGTTTTTTCCCAGCTAAACAAATTTGCTCTCTCTATGCCTTTTTGACAAAGTTGTTTTCTCATTCCTGAATCATTGATAATTGCTTGCATTGCTTCTGTGATTTCCCCTGTGTTATGAGGATTAATGAGAATAGCAGCATCACCAGCTACTTCGGGAAGTGAAGAAAGATTAGAGGTAATAACGGGAGTTCCACAAGCCATTGCTTCCAGGACAGGAAAACCAAACCCTTCCCACAAACTCGGAAAAACGAGAGCAACTGCTTGATTTATGATTGTTGGTAGTTCACTGTAAGGTACGTAGTTGAGGAATTTGACACGATGAGTGATACCCAGTTCTTCAACTTGCGCTTGCAATAATGGGGTGTAACGTTTATCAGTGGGACCTGCTAACCATAGTTCATAATCTCCCTTATTAGGTAGCGCAGCAAAGGAACTGATGAGTCGCTGCAAGTTTTTGTAAGGGTCTTGACGACCGATGTATAGGAAGTAATTACTGGTGGGTAGGTTCAGACAACGGAAGTGAGTGCGATTGTGTGCTAGGAGAATAGGTGTGATTTTACTGGTGGGTATTTGGTAAAATTCGGTGATGTCTTTAGCGGTTGCTTCTGAGTTACAAATAATATGTTGTGCTTCCTTAAACACTTGGGGAGTATAGTAACGGTGGTATGGTGTTAGCGGTGAAAATGGTTTGGGAAAGTGTAATGGTATCATGTCATGAGACATGATGATAAAACGACAGTTACTGTAAAGAGGTGCTTCTGGTATGGGGGAAAATAAAAGTTGAGATTTAAAGTTTTTATATATCTTTGGCAGTTGAAATTGTGTCCACATTAGCCGGCGTAAATGTCCTTTAATACCGTCAGCAGGAGTAAGATCATTTGGGACTGGGTAGCAGTTGAATTCAGAATATTTTTGCGCTGTTAATAGGGTAGGTTGGAGAGATTGTAAATAGGGAAATAAATTTAGAGCATAGTTGCTGATGCCGGTTGGTTGAGAGAAGATAATAGATAAATTTATTATTAATTGATTAGAGAAGGAATTATTTACTCTGTTCATTAAGTAATGCTTTTCTTTGTCAAAATGCTGGAACTATAAGTTATAATGTGGGAAAATTAAGTGCGGTATGAATTGACATCTCTCTTTAAACTCCTAAGAAACACATTGCGTTGAGTCAGAAATAGGGATGAGTTCTAAGCCAAAAGCTTGAGCTTTTATCTTCAGGTTTTTAAGTATCCGGTCTCGATACTGTTGTTCGTAAGCATCAATACCATGGTCAGTATAGTGTTCGCCAGATGTCCAAAGGCGATAAAAAATACGTGCCAATTTATGAGCGGTAGCAGTAATGGCCTTGAGGGCGCCCATTCGTGATTGCATACGACGGTAATATGCACCCAAAGCAGAATGACTGCGACATAGAGTTTGTGCCGCCATGCGAAAAGCAGTCGCGCTGCGACTGGCAATAGGGCGAGTTTTGGAACTTTTAACTTTACCGCCAGTAACACGACTACCAGGACATAGGCCTAACCAAGAGGTAAAGTGCTTAACACTCTTGAAGCGTTTTGGATCTAAACCAACTTCAGAAAGCAGTACCAGTACAGTTAAAGCACCCAAACCATCAACAGCAGTAAAATCTACACCACTGATGCGATATAAATGTGTACGTAAATCAAACTGTGGTGCATTACCTGGTTGCTTTTTCCCCCGACGCTTGGGTTTAGCTAAAGGCTTTTTTTCAACATCAACTTTATCAGTAAATGAAGCCAAACATTGCTCAATTTGGTTATCGCACTTTTGGATTTGAGCTTGATAAAACTCGTAAAGTTGTAATTCTTGCTCAAGGATAAAAACTAATTCTGAACGATAGTCTCCAGTTAAAGAAGCAGCTATTTCTTCCAAGCTGGCTTTAATACGCCCATCCTTCAAACTGGCCAATTTTACTGGGTTTCGTTCCCCAGATACAATTTCTCTAATAATGCTCAGGCCAGTAGTGCCTGTAATATCATTGATGAAGCAATGTAATTGTATATTCATCTATATTAACGCTTTTTGCATCCTCTGTACATGGATGGAGTCACTTTTAATCAGATTATCCCTTTGACGTATGTAACTGCGAAGCTTACATATTTGGTCTTCGGGACGGAATGAGCCGGACAGTAAACCGTAAGTATGTAATTGTTGTAGCCACTGACAATCTAATACATCGGTTTTGCGACCCGGTACAGTTTTAACATAGTGAGCATTGACGAGTTTAACGTCAAAACCACGACTCTCCAAAATCTGGAATACAGGTATCCAATAAACCCCTGTAGATTCCATTGCCACGGTCTCAACACTGCACTGCTTTAACCATTCTGCCATTGCATAGAGGTCGCCAGTAAAACAAGCAAAACTGCGTATATTTTCCTCATCCCTCCCCACAGGCACACTTACCCAATGCCTATCAGCACCAATATCTATTCCTGCCGCATTCGAGTTGATTTGGGATAGTAAATTCATATCCAAATCTTGTTTTTTCGGCTTTTTATAGTTGCTCATGGCACAAGGGCAGCATTGATTGCATCGCTGATTTAAATTGGGTGTACCATGCCTGGGTGGGCAAGTAAATCTAGTCTCCTAAAAGGGATAGTAGCTTTAACTACTTCACCAATACCATTGCCAATAACACCCAGAACCACGCTCACATTCGGACGAATACTGTACTAGTGTAATAACGGCTTTGACTGTCATGATACTTTTTCAGTGTATAAGTTATTAGTCGTAGAAGTCTTGTTAACTGTGTTTCTTTCATTTATTGCGGGCGTGTAATCGCGCCCCTTGGGCGCTCACATCTTGCACCAACAAAAACTGACGGAATTAAATTACAGAGTATGTATTTTAGCAAAACCCTTGACTTACCCATAGAAACCAATAGAAATAAGGTGGTCTTATCACCCATATTTTTAGGTTGCTTGGGTTTGTACGGAGAGGTGCAAGATATGCCTCATGATGATCACTTATGTAGAAATCAGGTAAAGGAGACTGTTTAGTTATACCTTTTTGATGATATTGTAGCAAAGCCTTGTTGGTGGCAAAATGCTTCTTATCAAGGTATGTCTAAACGGTGAAAAAATTTATAGGTAAGATAGCCTTTCGTTCTTCTATCTTGATTAAAGCCGATGGAAATGGAAACTTCATTTTTCAATAGTTTCTGGGCTATAGCTATTTATGATGATGACGTAGTGTGGCGTTAGCCACACTTTATCCCCTAAACCCTGAAACTTGAAAAATCAAAACTTATTTTCTTCGCTGTAAATATAAATCCCAATGTTCACCAGAACGTGCTGTCAGGTAATCTTCAACAGTCAAGGATTTTATTTGTGAGTCAATATCTATATATTGAACTATAAATCCTGCT
Source organism: 'Nostoc azollae' 0708 (assembly GCF_000196515.1). Lineage (NCBI taxonomy): Bacteria > Bacillati > Cyanobacteriota > Cyanophyceae > Nostocales > Nostocaceae > Trichormus > Trichormus azollae. Next base: position 5,326,559 of record NC_014248.1, on the reverse strand, counting down.
GCCTGTATATCTTCTAAAAATGATTTAGGATCATAGTTGCGATAACTACAAAACTCCATAATTATAATTATATTTTTATTTCTTTTTATGGTCTGCTGCATCCCACGCCAAATAGCTTCTTCTGATCCTTCAGCATCTATTTTAATCAAATCAACACGTGGCCAATCTTGAGTTAATTCATCAACTGTTACTGTCTCAACTTCCACTATACTATCTCCTGGTAGGTCAGCTGGTCTAGATATTGTTGCATCACCTAAATAACCACCTTCAGGAAGTACAAGATTGACTTTTGTCCCATTTGTATCTGAAACAGCTTTTTTCAAAACCTTAGAATTTCTTTTAAAACCATTAACAACTAAGCTTCGCTCTACAAGAGTAGCTAATCTTGGATTGGCTTCAACGGCTACAATCCGACCTGATTCAGCTACAACATCAGCCATAATTAGCGAATAATATCCGCAATTTGCACCAATATCGAGACAATAAAAACCTCTTTCAAGAACACGAACCATTGCTTGAGTAATCCAAGATTCCCAGTATCCATTAAGACAAAGGTGAGGAGTCAAACTCATGTCTTGAGAATTAACGTAGCACATATATTTAGTTAAAACTCGACATAAAATCATCTCATTACCTAAATACACTGTCTGGGACATTTTACGGCTATTTAATTCTAATTCTTTCCGTGTCAATGAGCTAACATCTTTTATGTTGAAATAAATGTTGTTGTTAGCAGAATCTTTTTCTAACCTTGATTGCAATTTACTATATATGCTTTTCATCAATTTAATTTTTTCCCAAAAAAATTCTAGATGAATATAGTTACTGTCTAATTTAGGCATATAAGTGTGATTAGTAAATATGACGAAAACTTCATTAGCAAAAATTGGAAAATATTTATCTAAAATTTTATCTAGAAAAGCATATTCTATATTTTCCATCATACCCTTATGGATAATGACCCACTGAAAATCATCACATGAATGCTCTCCGGTTAAGGAATAGTATATAACATTTGTTAATTTTTCTTCAAATTCAGTTGGTGCTATGATTTTATCTCCGTCTTGAATTCTTTGTTGTAAAAAATATACTGTATTTATCCAGTATTTATCATTGATTGGAAAAGTCATATTTTTGACCAGGTGTAAGGATTCAGTTAGCTACAATCAGCAAAATGCTTAGATTACTTTTGTATAAGCTTCATAAAGTTTATTTGCATAATTTTCCATACTAAATAGTTTTACTCTTTCTTTGCCAGCTTCTATAAGTTGGTTTTGTATTTGAGGATTATTTATCAACTTCTCAATTCCCAGTCTAATTTCATCTGAATCGAAAGGATCTACATAAAGAGCAGCATTTCCACAAACTTCTGGTAAAGAAGCTACATTAGAGGTTACAACAGGACATCCCAAAGACATAGCCTCTAGAGGTGGTAAACCAAATCCTTCGTACAAAGATGGAAAAACAAAACAAAAAGCACCATTATAGAGATATAATAAATCTTTTTTCTCTACATATTCCAATAACTTAATTTCCCTGCTAAAATCTTTACCAAATACTGCTTCTAATTTACCGATTTCATCTTCCCATAACCATCCTTTTTTGCCAACAATAACTAGCTGCATATCAGTATCTAAACCACTATATGCATCTATTAATCGGCCTATATTTTTTTTAGGTTCTATAGTTCCTACAAATAGAATATATTGTTTATTTTTAAGTTTATACTTTTTTAACTTAGTTTCTGTTGTATGGTTTTCAACCAAATGTGAATTATCAATTATTGGTTGATATGTCACATAAATTTTATCTGGATTAACATCAAAACAATGTAAGATATCATTTTTTGTACTTTCTGAAACCGTTAGAATAATCTCGGAATTTTTAATTGCATCCTTGATTAAATTAAAAAAACATTTTTTATCATCTAAAGTAGTATAAGGAAGTTTTAACGGAATTAAATCATGAATAGTTGTAATTTTTCTGGCAGCATTTACTTTAATAGGAATTGGATAAGTAACATGCCAGATATCAATTTTCTTTTTAATGTTTACTCTGGTTTGTAAGTGAAAATGTTTATATAAATTATTGGCTGTTCTATAACAATTAGAAATATTGAATATTTTTCCTGAACTAGCTAAATACTCAAAAATATAGTCGGCATCTCGTTTGATGACAAAATCACTAACTTGCACTTCTTTGGCTTGATAAAATCCTTGAATAGCAGCACTAATAATACTCTTAATTTCTAAATTGCTACTATTAGATTTTTGTATGTCGAAAAATAAAGCTTCATTTAAAAGTAAATCACTATTATAACTATTAGTATAACGACTACATAATAAATCTACATTTGCTTCTAGAGCAATCAGAGCCTTAACTAAGGTGAAACCGTAGGTTTTTATTCCTGTCCCTTGGATCATTTCTAGGTTATATCCATCTACTAATACATTAATTCCCTGTAAATCCATTAAATTTCTACCTTTATATTTGCATTTTATCTAATCTTTTTTATATCTGGTGATTTTCGTAATTTTACAAACTATTCAAATAATAATCAACAGTTTGGGCAGCATTACCAGAAAATATTATTTTTCCCTTATTTATCCAAATTGCCCGATGACAAGATTGTTTGACAAATTCTAAATCGTGAGAGACAACCAAAACAGTTGCATTATCATCCCAAAACTTATCCATCCTTTGCTTGCACTTATTCTTAAAACTTTCATCTCCCACCGATAACACCTCATCTAAAATCAAAATATCCGGCTGCACATCTGTGGCAATGGCAAAACCCAAACGTGCGACCATACCTGAAGATAAACCCTTAACTGGAACTAAAGCATAATCCTCCAATTCTGCAAACTCCAAAATAGACTGCGCTCTTTCTTTCATCTCAGTCCTAGAAAAGCCCAGCAATACACCATAAAGCAGTATATTATCCATGACAGAAATTTCTGAATCAAACCCTGCTCCTAGTTCAATCAAAGGAGCTACGTGACCACGTACTCTTACAGTTCCACTAGTAGGTTGTAAAATACCGGAAATTATCTTTAAAAGGGTGGATTTACCAGAACCATTAGCACCTATTATACCTATCTTCTCGCCTTGAGCAACTACTAAATCAACAGTACCTAAAACTAATTTTTTGGCGGGCTGGCGATATTTACCTTCTAAAATAGAAAGCATAGTTTTCTTTAAATCATAAGAAAATTCTTCTTGTGTACGTCGCCACAGTGCAACCTGATCCAGCCGAATAACTTCCATTTACAGTAAATCCATAAACTGATGTCGCCACAGATGAAAACAAGTCCATCCTAACGACAAAATAATTATGCCACTAAGTAAAGCGCCCCAAATTAAACCTAAATCTGGTGGTGCTCCTGATAATGTAATTTGACGGAGACTTTCAATTATGGGGGAGAGGGGATTTAAACTAAGGAATGGTTTGACTTGCTTTGGTACGATTGCTGCTGGATAAAAGATAGGGCTGCTGATCCAAATCACAAAGACAAGTAACTCATAAAAGTAAGGTAAATCTCTAAAAAATACATACAAAGCACTGACTAAAAATCCAATGCCAGTGGAAACTAGAATTAATGCCAAAAATGGAAATAGCAATGCTAGGACATTGACTGGACTTTTGGAATTAACTAAAGTCATCAATGCTAGTAACGGAAATGCCCCAACGGAAAACTGAAATATATTCGCTGCTACCATAGCTACAGGGAAAACACTGACTGGCAGACAGATTTTATTTAATAATGCTCCATTACCTACTACACTCATCAACGCTTGGGATGTGGAAGCTGAGAAGAAATTGATTACTACCAATCCTGTAAATGCTGCTAATACGTAGTTGAGGATTGAGTGACCATAATAGGATGAGAAGGTGGCTCCAAAAATGGCAGTGTAAAGCCCAGTCATAATTAATGGGTTCAGCAGCGACCAATAAACACCCAAGAATGAACCACGATAACGCACTTTGAGAGTCCGCACTACCAAGACGTGCAGCAGTTCCCAGTAACGCTGGACTTGCAACCAAGTTAAATTATCTTTGATAGAAATGGTCATTCTCAAGCACCACCAGAGGCCATAGCCAAGTTATTCCGGCATTTTATACTATTTTCAGTATTAATTTAACCCAAACTATCAGGATAAATTCCCAGCGATAGCGCAGCGCTACGAAGGAATCGCAATTTTTCTGCTAATTTTTCTGCTAATTTTCCCGCCCGTTGTCGTTCATTCTCGGCCTGTTCGGGTATTCAATGGTGAGATCGTTTAATTTGATGGTTGTCATAATAGTTTTTTCCTAATTTGCCAAACTATCTGGATCTACTCCTAGTGATCGCAAATGTGCTGCTAAAATTCGAGCTTTTTCCTTTTCCGCTGCTAATTGTCGCTCCACTTCCAGAGCTTGTTTTTGGGTAAGGATTCAGGTCTAAGGTAGAAGGATTAAAGAAGGTGTATGGAAAGCAGAGTGAACCATGGCTTTCATAGGTTGGTCAAAAAACTCAATTAGAGAAAGTGCTTGATGGGGACAAGTTTGTATAACGGTCAATAAATTGGCAGGATGTTGGAATAGCTCCAGAGAAAGAGAATCACCAGAGACTTTTCTTGATGTCAGTGCTAAACCTAACCTTGGTTCAGCTAAATTATGATCAAGGTCTATTGTCTAAGGAAGGTGAAAGTTTACCAGGTTCCCCTGGGGGTTGATCAATGAATGAATGGAAGATTCAACTTTTGGTTGAAACTAGGATGGCCAAGTCAAGAATTCATGAAGGTTTTGGGTTTGTTGGAATAAAGGGTAGTTTTTAAAACCATCTATGAGGTCGATGAATTTTGTGCCAATTTCTTGGTGGTTGAAGCCAGGAATCTTGATTAGTGTCTTGAAGTGACAGGGTAGGGTAGATGTGCCTGACATTTCTATTGAGCTGTGACCGCATAACCATTATAGGCAGTAAAGTCATCAGAACTGAGTACACCAGAGTAACTTGAACCCACAATGGATTCTAATTTGCCAGGACAAGGAGTATCAGACCCGTGAAATCAAGGGAAGTCACTATTGGCAAAAATCCATAACCATTGTTTCACCCCTTTGACTACCCAGGGTGTTTCATCCCCAAGGATATGAGGCTGGGTTTGTTTGATCCATTGTTTGAGGCTATGAATACTTTGAGCCACTGGACCATCTATTCCTTCATTGGTACCTACTAATGTTCCCACTCCAATTTCTATTTGACCCAGTTCCCACAACAACAAGTGTTGTTTTTCATAGGGTCAATAGCCCTAGTTATTGATCCATCCCAAAAAAGCTTGTAGTGTGATTCCTATATCTTGTCCCGGTACTATCTCTGGTGACCAGTGTGCCCTTTGTCTTTCCCTACACACACTCCAAATCCATTTCCATTGGCCTGTCCACCAAGTCCCCTACTTGTTGTGTTTGGATTTTTATTACTTCGCCAAAGAATTGCCCGTGACCTCACCATCCACAGACTTGCCGTCCCACTATCTCAAATCTATTCTATCTACTCCACCAAACACCTTTCTCCTTTTTCCCCTATGCCCTTGTTGTCCTCCTGGTTTCCGTTTTCGTGTCTGGTTTTCTTCTGGTTTCTCTTCTTGTTTGTTCTCGGTTTCTTTGAGGATGTCTCCCAAGGGTGCTTTGGATAATCTTATGGTCTCTAAATCTCTACTGACTTTGAGTTTCTCTATTTCTTTTTCCAGTTCTACTACTTTATTTGTTAGGTTCTCTATACTTTTTCCTCTGGTCAATAATGATTCCTACCAGTTGCTCTGTTCCCAACTGCTTCAATATCTCTCTGTCTAGTTTTGGTCCCAGCTTCTTTTCCATAACTGCTATATTCTGCCTCACTTATCACACTTGTCAATACCCCACCACCTGAATCCTTAGCTTTTACACAAGTTGATCATCCGTATTATCTCCCAAATATTTGATGGTCATCCAGTATTAAGGTTACCTTGTTCTAACCATAAAAAGTTAAGTCTGTAAGTCTTTTGTCAAGAGGCTTTCAGATAATTGTTGAAAAAACTGGTCATACCCTCTTTGAATATAGGGAAAATAAGCGACAATTAGCTTAATGGTTGGCTTGGGTAGGAGAAGAAATGCCTCCATTATGAAGAAGTTTGATGTTTTTGTAAAATCACGTCATTTCTAATTAACTGTTTTTGTAAAGCTACAACAATAGCCTGAGAGCGATGGCTAACTTCTAGTTTTTGTAAAAAATCATGGACCTGTACCCGCACTGTTCCCGGTGTAATATAAAGTGCAAGGGCAATTTCTTGATTAGTTTTTCCGGCTGCCAATATTAACAGAATTGTTCTCTTTGTGTTAGTCGATTAGCAGGTTTTAAGCTATTTTTTGCTTCCAACTGGCGATAGCATGGCTAACGCAGATATAAATGGCGAACGAACTTCCTTGGTTACTGTTTCATCCCACCAAGATGCGCCAGCAGCTACAGAACACAGAGCTAATAGCAATTTTTCAGCAGCTACTCCTTTGAGACAATAACCTTGAGCGCCCACTTCAACTAACTTCGTAATCAGGGATTTTTGGGAATGGGAACTGAGGAATAAAACTGGCAAATTGGGATATTCTTGTTTAATTTGGTGATAGGCTTCAATACCCCCGATTCCTGGTAATCCTACATCTAAAAGAACAACATCGAAACAATTCTGGTTGACTAACTCAATGGCTGTGTCACCATGTTCCGCTTCAGCGATAATCTCCAAATCTGCTTCCTGCTGCAATCGCACACGCAAGCCCAAACGGAAAAGTTCATCATCCTGAACTAGGAGAATTTTTATTGTGGTAGAAGACATCTCATGTGTTTAAGACTGAAATGGCAAAACAGGGAGCTTGAAACCAAAAATGGCATCATTGGAAACTGTGTTTTCTGCCCAGATTACACCATTATGAGCTTCAATAATTTACCGAGATAAGTAAAGTCCTAGTCCAGAACCTTTAGCTTGGCGCTGGGAAAGTCCACCGCGATCACTAGTTCCTTGGTAAAATCGTTCAAATAACTGAGACAATTGTTCAGGTTGGATACCTGCACCTGTATCTAAAATTTTCACAATTTGATAGGAGGTTTGGGTTTCTAAGACAACTTCGACATGATCACCGCGTAGAGAATGGTTAATAGCATTAATGAGAAGATTGTTAAAAACTCTTTGCAGTTGCAAAGCATCACCGTGAACCCAGAGCGCTCGCTTCCAATCGAAGCTACCATAGTTTAATGATAGATGAATGCGCCGATTTGGTGCTAATTCAATTAGTGTAACAGCCGCTGCTTCTGCTAAGATGGTTAAATCTACCGCTTCTAAATCCAGTTTTAAGCCTTCAGTATCATTGCGATAGATGTCTAACAAGGTTTCTAATAAATCTAGAGAAGTTTCATGACTGCGTGCTATTGTTGCCACAACTTTCTGGTGGGTTGGTAAAACTGCACCATATTTTTCTTGTTGAAAGGCTTTAATAGTTTCAATTGCACCCAAAAGTGCAGTTTTTAAATCCTGGGTCAGTGTGGAAGTGAAATTTTCTCTTAGTCTCACTAATTGGGCTTGGGCTTCTAGTTGAGTTTGAGTAAATGCAATAGCTTTTTGAGATTTTCGCAGTCGGTGACTTAAAAATCCTGTGACTATAAACGCCATGGCTGCAATTACTTGACTAGCAATAGGAGAGGCCCGAATTACTTCCCTTCCGGCTATCCACACATTAGACCTCTTGCAGAATTAATTTTATGTTATTATAATGAGCGATTGTCTTTGTTTTACCCAAAAGTTAGAGTTACAGGGTTATGTTTGAATTAGCAAGCCCAAAGAACACCAAAAATACATAAAACCTAAATCTCTCTATCATACATACCACATAAACAATTTTGCAATAGGTATATTTAGCATGGTTAGGTAAACAGTAATAAATGTTGCGCTTGTTGTTGCTATTCCTCCAAACCAATAATTAACTAATAAAATTGCTCCACTGTAGAGATATCCAAAAACATACTTAGTAAACATACTCAGTTGGGGTGGAATACTCTAAAACTCCTAGAAGTATAAATATAGTTACAACTAGCAGTACTTTACTGACTTGTAAGTTATAATTTATGAATTTATTTTCTAAATGTGCCATTTGTAAAGCCGCCTTTTATCACTATTAGACTTATCTTTAAAAGGAATTTTGTGGGAAAATAAACAGAAAGAATGTAACTGTATATATCAATAATGACAAGTTCCCTAGAAACAATAGAATCATACCTCCAGGAATCAAAAGCATTAATTGGAATTAAGTATGAAGACTTTATCACATAAGTAGCATTAGCAGAAAAAAGGTATCTAGAGAAACAAGCAGAAGTTGAAAAAAGGAAAATTAGGTTAATAGCCTCTGGAAGAGGATGTAAAGGAGAAATGACCCGAAAGGAGGGAATATATCTATCCCTAGTAGACCTCAGACAGAAGCCAACATTTTAAATTATAGGATTATTGTTTGATCTATGGAGGACAAAAGCAAATAACACATTTAATTATTGGGTAGAAATTCTGAGGGAAATTTTACCTGTCTCCCAAATAGAAGGAGCAAAAAATGATGAGCAAAAATATCAATAATTATGGGAAGGACTGAGTGAGTATAAATTAATAATAGATAGTGCAGAAGAAGCTATATAAAGACCAGGTAACTATCAAGAGCAGAAATAATATTATTCAGGCAAGAATAAAATACACACTCTAAAGAATCAATTTAGAGTATTGCCAGGAGGTGAAGATATAGTTGATGTTCCTATTGGACAATTAGGTAAGATAAGCGATATTACACTATTTAGAAATAATCGCCACAACCTAGATGCCAAACAAAGATTTTTGGGAGACAAAGCTTATATAGGAGAAGAATTTATTATCACAGCTTATAAGAGGCCCAAAAAAGCGGAACTTTCAGAGATTCAAAAGAAAGAAAATATCATCAATAAGAATTGGTGTTGAACATCTTATATGTCATATGTAGAGTCAAAACTTTTCGAGTGGCTAGTGATAGATTTCCTTTAGCCCGACATCGTTATAATCCGGTGATAATGGCAGTATGTGGATTAGTTAGCTTAGATCTAAATTATTCATTTATACTAAGTCATGATCTTTAAACTATCAGCCTTTAGATTTTCCTTTTTAGAAAGCTATGTTTCTCAAAACTTTTAATAATTTTCATATTTTCATCCCCAAAGCCTTATTTTTGCCTTCAGCCATAATTAGTGTTTCATCCCAGTTATAGTTCGTGTAAAGCTTTCAAAGTAAGCTTTTTATCTTTTGTGGACAAGTCTATTTTAAACTCTAGGAATCAAATAGGTATTTTTGGCGTTAGCCTGAAATAGCTGAATGCTTATGTATATTTTAATGGCCAGTTCAGTATTTGTGTTGGACGATAATTATATTAATTTTAGATGATCTGTCTCATTAAATATAGTGTTTATGGGGAATTATATCTAGCGTTTAGATTTACCCTAAACTCCCTAAACACTAATATATATCTTTGGGTAAACACCTTAATATAAAAATTCAAGATTTTTTATATCCTTCTATTCCTTGGTTTTGATTTCGAGAACAATATGAATTAGTTTAGGTAGCAAACTAATGACCTAAAGTAGCTTTTTTGAAAAGTAATCCTGGTGAAAAACTTAAAAAATTTATTTAAGGAGTGTGAATAATTCATGTTACAAGGATGGATACGGATTGCGTTGACATTAATTATTCTCATTGCAACTACTCCTTTTTTAGGAAAAAATATAGCTCGGGTTTTTCTGGGAGACAAAACACTGCTTAACTCTGTCTTAAATCCCTTAGAGAGAATAACTTTTGTTGTCAGTGGAGTCCGTTATGAAGATGAAATGACAGGTTTGCAATATGCCAAAGCGGTACTTTATAGTAATCTTGTCATGGGGATCTTGGTATTTTTGATTTTGATGACTCAAGGATTTTTACCGCTCAATCCTACAGAGTTAAAACCACCAACTTGGGATTTGGTATTACACGCCACTCTTTCTTTTTTAACTAACGCAGATCAACAACATTATTCTGGTGAAATAACCTTTATTTATGCCAGTCAAACCTTTGCTTTGGGTTTTTTAATGTTTACTTCAGCCGCGACAGGTTTAGCGGTGGGTATTGCCTTTATTCGCGGTTTAACTGGGAGAAGATTAGGTAATTTTTCCGGTGATTTAACTAAATCAATTACCCGGATTTTACTACCTATGTCTATTGTAAGGGGATCATTATTAATGATGACTGGTGTACCTGAAACCCTTGCAGGAGGAGCAACACAAGCTATCGCTCGCGAACTAGTCGCCCATTATGAGATAATCAAACAAATTGGTGAAAATGGCGGTGGCTTTTTTGGTGTTAACTCAGCCCACCCCTTTAAAAATCCCAACGGTTTTTCTAATTTATTAGAAACTTGGGTAATGATTACTATACCTTCAGCCTTGATTTACACATACGGGGTATTTGCTAATAATGTCAAACAAGCTTGGTTAGTCTTTTGGATGGTATTTATCATCTTTGTTTTATTGGTAGTAATCAGAGTAATTGGTGAATACCAAGGAAATCCTCTTGTTAATTCTCTGTTAGGATCACAGTAACCTAACTTAGAAAGAAAAGAAGTAAGATTTGGTTGGGTGCAAACAGCACTTTTGGCAATGATGACAACCACAACAATGTTTGGTACTGTCAATGGAGTGCACGATTCATTAATGCCTCCTGGCGGATTTTCTACACTCTCAAATATGTTTTTACAAATTATTTGAGGAGGACAGGGAACAGGGACAGCAGATTTATTTATCTACTAGATTTTGGTAGTATTTGTAACTGGTTTGATGGTAGGAAAAATACCAGAATTTTTAGGACGCAAAATTGAAAAATAAGAAATCGTTCTGTCCAGCATAGTCTTATTAGTTCACCCCTTCGCGGTTTTGACTTCTTGGTCGATAGTTTTTGCCTTCCCCGATGCTCTTTTAGGTATTAGTACCCCAGGAGTTCATCGCGTTTTTCAAGTACTTTATGAATATGCTTCTGCTGGTCTAAATAACGGTTCTTGTTTTGAAGGCCTGGGAGATTTTTTGTTTGCATTACGAACTCCGTTCTCACACACCCTACAATACCTAATTTTTCATAAATCAAATAGTAATCCTATATTAGGTTACAAACTACAGAATTAATCATGGGCAATATGTCGATTCCACAAGAAATAATTACATGAAAATCCCAAGCATAAATTGTATGTGGATTTTGGGTTTTAATACGAATTAAATCCTGGGTTTAAACTCTATGATTATGACCGAACTATCAGAATTATTTGCATTATCGACTTCTAACCGAAATCGCCTTCCTCTCAGTCTATTTTTACTGCTTTGTTTTAATTTATTAATATTACCAGCAGTCCAAGCAGCAACACCGGGAGCAGAATATCGTTTTCGGCTTACACAATCACTCTGTTCGGAGTTGTTACCCTGAGTCTTTGTGTTTATTTATTAGTTCTCATTTTTCAACCAGAGAAATTTTAAGTAATCATTGATAATTCGTAGATTGGGTTAAGCAACAGCACAACTGAATAAACAGTGTGAGCTTTTTGAAATGGAGGACTTTGAAAATAAGCCAGAGACATCAAATTAGTCATGCGATTCGTTCAACTTTAGTTTTGTGGGTGTTAACGGCTTTTATCTATCCCCTCTTTATGTTGATTTCGGGACAAGTTGCTTTTTCTGATCAAGTGAATGGTAGCTTAATTGGAAATTCCCAAGGGGTGATTATTGGTTCAGCGTTAATCGGACAACCTTTTGTAAGCGAAAATTATGGAATCGTCCTAGTACCACTAATTACAGCACAGCCAACCCAAAAAATGATGTAGCTGGAATCTTAAAAACTGGTGTATCTGATGCTAGTAATTTAGCTCGCAGTAATCCAGCCTTGCTAGAACGAACGGGATTGGAGGTGAAATGAAGCGACTTAAAAAAGCAGATATCCAACCTACAGGGGATTTAGTTTACACTTCTGGTTCGAGTCTTGATCCTCACATTACCCCCGAAACTGCGAAGGTGCAAATTGCCACAATAGCACAAGCGCGAGGAATTGAGGCAAAGCAACTAGAAACTTTAATTTCTCAAAACACTAATGGTCGTTTTTTGGGTATATTTGGTGAACCAGGGGTAAATGTTTTGAAGCTAAATTTATCATTAGATCATGTTTTCAGCGTCCTCTGAGAATTATGAGAAGCGACCCTAGTTTTTATAAGAAATGTTAAGCTAACTTGGCCTTAGGTTTCGAGGATCAGATTTTGGCTCACTATCCATAAGGGTATATTCCTTAAGACTTATGCTTATAGAGGTCATAACCCTGAAACGCCTATTCAACTTCAAATTCATAATTACAAAAAATTAAGTGTAAAGTTTAGTAAAAAAATGCTCATCTTTCCCGCAGCTTTCTATATACTGGACTTCACTGAATCAAAACAGTTAACTCGTAAACAACGAGCCACAACTGGAGTTCAACTTTAAACTTTGCTGTGTAATTGGGAGGAATAGTCATGGTTTCGGCTCAAAGCTCTAATCAAGGGAATACCTACTCCTTGCTGATGATTAAAAGCTTTTTAATCTGGACTTTTACATTGGCAGTATGTCTGTTAGTTGTCGGTTTTCCATTAGTTGTTTTAATGGCTACGGTCGGATGCCTGTTGTCGATTGTCCTACAATCTATAATGCCTGTAAGTGCAGTATTGCTGGTGGCAGGTGGTTTAATCATGTTCAATGTTATGGCAGTATTAATAGTGGCTGGTATACTAACTGCTAAAGGTATTCATCCCAACGAAATGAAATGGTTAAGCTGGTTACATGGTGAAGAAGATAAAGTTCAAACCACCGTTTATGCAGCTTGTCCTTTAACTTGTGAACTTAAAAATAATTAAGATCTCTAAATTCGACAAACAGTACATCTGCCCGGTAAAGCCGGGTTTTTTCATGTTTAAGGGAATAGGTGACAGGTGACAGGTGACAGGTGACAGGTGACAGGTGACAGGTGACAGGTGACAGGTGACAGTTAAAAAGTAATTTTTCCCATCTCTTTACATCCCTGTTCCCTTGTCAGTTGTCTAATGTCTAATGACTAACAACTGACTAACAACTAACGACTAATAACTAATGACTAAAAAAATTGGCATTATTTTCGGTACTCGTCCAGAGGCTATTAAACTAGCATCGGTAATTCAAGTTTTCCAAAGTTCTCCAGATTTTGTTGAATTACAGGTAATTCTGACGGGACAACATCGAGAGATGGTTGCACAGGTAATGCAAGTTTTCCACCTGCAAGCAGATTGGAATCTGGAGATTATGCAGCCTAAACAATCTCTGAATGATATTACCTGTAGGAGTTTACAAGGTTTAGAAGCTTTATTTATAGAACAAAACCTAGATTTAGTGATAGTCCAGGGAGATACGACAACAGCTTTTGCAGCAGCTTTGGCTGCTTTTTATCAAAAAATCCCTGTTGGTCATGTGGAAGCGGGGTTAAGAACTGATGACTTATTTAATCCTTATCCTGAAGAAGCTAATAGAAGGTTAATTTCCCAAATTACGCAGTTACATTTTGCTCCTACTTCTCTGGCGGTGGAAAATTTGCAAGCTTCTGGAGTGCTAGGGGAAATTCATCTGACGGGTAATACGGTGATTGATGCGTTGTTGAATGTGGCTGCAACTAACCCAGCTTGTGATATACCGGGTTTAAACTGGGGTGAATATCGGACTATTTTGTCTACAGTCCATCGTCGGGAAAATTGGGGTGAACCATTGCAAGCTATCGCCAAAGCATTTTTACGGATTCTAGATCAGTTTTCTGATACAGCGTTATTGTTGCCTTTACACAGAAACCCCACAGTTAGAGAACCATTGCAGGAGTTATTGGGTAATCATCCCAGAATTTTCTTGACAGAACCGTTAGATTATGGTGAATTAGTAGGAGCAATTGTGCGAGCGCACCTAATATTAACAGACTCCGGTGGTTTACAAGAAGAAGCTCCCAGCCTTGGTAAACCTATACTCGTTCTCAGAGACACCACAGAAAGACCAGAAGCTGTTACCGCAGGTACAGCTAAATTAGTGGGAACCCAAACAGAGAGTATTGTTACTGCTGCAAGTGAGTTACTCAGCAACCCAGAAGCATACACAGCAATGGCTAATGCAATTAACCCCTTTGGTGATGGTCATGCAGCAGAACGGATTTTGGAAATTGTGAAAAATTATTTGAAGTGATGGCGATTGGAGACTGGGGACTGGGGATTGGGAACTGGGGACTGGGAAATACTTTTACGAATTACGAATTAAATCAAGATGGCTACCAATTTATTCACAAAACCCACTAGTGCTTATGGTGGTGAAGTTCAAGAATATTTATGGTCTTGGGAAAATCAGCCTTTGCGGGTGATTTTCCCAAGACCATAGGAGAAGGTTCACCAGTTTTGTGACTTCCTGCTTTTAGTAGCGTTTCTACACGGGGGGAAGTGGGGGAACTAGCCAAATTACTTGCTTGCCATTTTCAATTTACCGCTTTAGATTAGCCGGGTTTTGGAGAATCTGACCGATTGAATTTAGATTACAACCCAGTTATATATCAGCAATTTTTAGCATATTTCGTGGGATTTGTTTTTAATACCCCGATTATTCTGATTGCAGCGGTTCATGCTACTGGTTCTGTATTGAAGCTAGCGATTAAAGAACCAGACGCTTTTTCACATATTGTTTTCATCGCATCGCACCGACTTGGCGTGGTCCACTGCTGACAATGGGAGTAAATCCGAATATAGGTGCTATGGTGAGAGGGATAGTCCGAGTCATACGGATCGCTACGCGAACGCCTATTCTTGGTCAAGGACTTTATAAACTCAACACCACCCCATCCTTTTTAAGTTGGATGTATAGCCGCCACGTTCTTACCGATACCGCTAAACTTACAACCGACTTCATCACCGAAAAATGGCAAAGCACCCAACAACCAAACGCCAGATTTGCGTCTGCGGCCTTTGTCATCGGTAACATTGATACCATTCATAGTCAATCTGAATTTCTGTTCTTGGTATAATCCTTATCTGTACCAGTAATGGCAGTTATAGGCACATCTAGACCCCCGAAATGACGTCAAGAAATGGACGCTTTAGCAGCTTTACCAGGAATAACCACCATTCTCGTTCCCGGTTCCTTGGGACTGCATGAAGAATACCCAGCAGTTGTTGTTGAAGCAATACTACCATTTTTAACCTGAGTGTGTTAAATAGAAAATAATTATCAACAAATCATCAAAATTACTTTGAATTATGATGGCTTCAGAAATTTCTAACTTAGTATCCGTAACTGTTTTAACCGGCTATTTAGGCGCAGGTAAAACCACCCTACTCAATCATATTCTCACTTACGAACACGGTAAAAAAGTTGCTGTTATCGTCAATGAAATTGGAGAAGTAGGCATTGATAATCAACTGGTTATTGATGCAGATGAAGAAATTTTTGACATGAACAACGGCTGTATTTGTTGTACAGTACGTGGCGACTTAATTCGCATAATTAGTAATTTGATGAAGCGGCGTGATCAATTCGACCATTTAGTAATTGAAACCACAGGATTAGCTGCTCCTGCACCTGTAATTCAGACATTCTTTCTTGACGAAGATATGCAAAGTCAACTAGCACTAGATGCGGTAGTTACAGTTGTGGATGCCAAGCATATTTGGCAACATTGGGAAGCAGACGAAGCCCAAGAACAAATTGCCTTTGCCGATGTTATTTTATTAAATAAAACAGATTTAGTCACACCAGAAAATTTAGAAAAATTAGAAAAACGGATTCGGTCGATGAATGCAATGGCAAAAATTTACCGCACTCGTAACTCTGAATTAGCAATGGATGCTTTGTTAGGAGTAAAAGCCTTTGATTTAGAACGGGCTTTAGAAATTGATCCGAATTTCTTAGGTGAAGATGCTCATGTACACGATGAAAGCGTCTATTCTTTAGCTTTAGTAGAAAAAGGTGCACTAGACGGGCAAAAATTAAATGCTTGGATGTCAGAACTTCTTAGCACCAAAGGCACAGATATCTTCCGCATGAAAGGCATTTTAAATATTGCTGGAGAAAATGATCGCTTTGTCTTCCAAGGAGTACACATGATATTTGATGGTAGACCAGATAGACCTTGGAAAGCTAACGAAACTAGGAAAAATGAACTGGTTTTCATTGGTCGTAATTTAGATGAAGCCAAATTAAAACAAGATTTTCAGGCTTGTATCGTCTAAGTTAACATGGGAATTTGGGAATAAAACTCAAATATTTCCTCTTCCCTATCCCTTAATCCCTATTCTCTGCCCAAAAATGAACTTTACAACTAGTAAATCAAAAAATTTTGACATCTACTATTCAGGTCAGCTTGCAGACTATGTCATATCTTTAGCTTGGTCATCTCCTGGAAAAACCCTTGCGATAGCTTCCGCTGCTGGAGAAGTTGTACTTTGGGAAGATGGCGAAATTACGAACTTACAAACAGCTACAGGTAAATCAATTGATTGTGTTGCTTTTTCCCCTGATGGTAAATATTTAGCCATTGCGGGACAAGATGGGAAAGTGAAAATCTGGCGAGAAAATCAATTAATCAATACATTAGAAAATGAACCTGCTTGGGTTGATAAATTAGCTTGGAATCATACAAGTAATTTGCTAGCTTTTAGTTTAGGGCGTTACGTTAAAGTATGGGATGCAGAGACAGAAGAAATTGTCATCACCCTCAATTTTGAAAAATCATCAATTTTAGGTATTGATTGGCGTAAAGATGGACACTACTTAGCTATTAGCGGCTATCAGGGAGTGAAAATTTGGGATACTAACAATTGGGATGAAGAACCTTATATTTTGGCTACAACTACAGTGAGTGTAGCAATGGCTTGGTCGCCTGATGGCAAATATTTAGCGTCTGGGAATATGGATCGCAGTGTGACAGTATTAGAATGGGAAAATCCTGACCCTTGGGTAATGCGTGGTTTTCCGGGAAAAATTCGCCAGTTAGCTTGGTCAGAAGTCACAACCTCTATAGGTGCGTCGCTTTTGGCTTCTTCCAGTGTAGAAGGTGTGGTGGTTTGGGAAAAATCAGCAGATGAATCATTGGGTTGGGAAGCGCGAATATTGACTAATCATGTGGATATAATTAATGTGATCGCCTATGCACCCCAAAGCCTCATTCTTGCGTCCGCCGGTGCTGATGGTTGGTTGTGTTTGTGGAACCAAGCCTATGAAGTATCCCAAATTCTCACAGGTGTCCGTGGGGGTTTCTCTACCCTAGCATGGCACCCCCAAGGTAAATTATTAGCCGCAGGTGGGGAACAAGGTGAACTAATAATTTGGTCAACAAGTACTGACTAATCATAAATAATTGGCTATGCTGTATCAGCAGCAGCTTTTAAGTGTGAACTATGAACATAGCTAAACTGATTTTCCTTGCTTGTCATGTCTTTATGGCATCTCTTTTGCTGGTAGTTAGTCCAGCGCACACATCTACTAAATTTAAAGGTGTACCTGCTGCAAAAATATTTATAGTAGCATCTGCACAAGCAAATCTAGAATTAACAGCACCAATATTAACTCAACCAAAACCTCAAATTATTAATCATATTAGTTGCAGTTGTAATACTTGTATCCAGTCCAATTTTAAAATGTTGCAAGGTAAGTTACCTGCTGCTGGCTTTCAATCAAGTTAGGACTTATAAAAATTTTCAAGGCACAGTAAGTCTGTGCCTTTATTAATTGAGATATCAGTACACAAAAGTAAAAATACATTCTTATTTTTGGCAGGAAAAATCCTATAGAAGAATTTACTTAGAAGTGCATTTTTGGTTTTAACAATTGGGTTTTCTGGGTGTGGAAATGAAATTAAAAATACAACATATATTCAGTCTAATGAAACCACTAGAATTAACAAAAATCTTCCTCAAGTTGTAGCAACCACAAGTGTATTTTATGACCTAACTAAACAGATCGCAGGAGACACAATTAATCTCATTTCCTTGATTCCTCCTGGTCTAGATCCGCTCATTTATCAACCAATACCAGAAGATATGCAAGCCGTTGAACAAGCAAATCTGATGTTTTATCATGGCTATAATTTTGAACCAGGTTTGATCAAAATTATTCAAGCTAATAAAAACAGTGCGAACAAAATAGCCATTAGTCAACGTGCTGTACCTTAAGCAGAAAGATTGCAAAAAAATGGGAGAACTTTCACTGAACCACATATATGGCACCATGTTAAAAATACCATCGAAATAGTGGAAGTAATTAACACTAATCTAGTTAAATTATTACCAACAAATCCAAAAAAATACAACAGTAACGCCAGCAAATTAAACCAAGAATTGACCCAACTACATAACTGGATTAAATCTACACTTGCTACTCTTCCTAAGAGGAATTGCAAATTAATGAGAACTCACGAAGCGATGATTTATTATGTCAAAGCTTATAATTTTTCCCTATAAAGGTAGTTGACCTAATATTAGCGATGAAGATAATTTGACAGATACAAGACTAAACAATTTAACTGAATATATTCAACAAGCAAAACTACCGACAGTTTTTGCAGATACAACAACTAACCCCATTTTACTTGAGCCAATTGCTAAAGAAGCAAATATGAAACTTTTCTCCAGACAAATTTATATTGATGGACTTAGTGAACCTGGTAGTGACGGAGAGACCTATCAAAAAATGATGGATGCTAATACGCACAGTATTGTGGAAGGATTGGGTGGAACTGATTTAAAATTTGATCCTAATCTTGCTAAGTAGACTTGAGAAAAAAAGGCTGTAGTGGGATATTCAGGACTTACGCAACCGGCACAGCAATGGCACAGAGCGCCCGTTATAGCGCCTAAATTCCCTTTTTTAGGCTATCCATTACTTTCAAGAAATATATTTCCTTGCCAGGTAAGGATTTCAGGTCTTAAATCTGAATGTGTTTCTTTCATTTGTTGCGGGAGCATAAACCGCACCTGTGGGAGGCTCACATCTTTCCTAATGGGACGTAAACAAAAATCAAGCCCAAATGTAGCCCAAACTGGCTTGATCAGAAGGAAACACGTCCGGATTCCAGTTGAACCAATCAATAAATAGAAAAGATATGGCTGTTCTCAACGCTTCTAAAGCTGCAGTAAAAGTATTCAAAGGTTTCTTAGCCCACCTTGGTCTTAATCCTCCAGTCCACTGATGGCAAAGAATAAAAGTGTAGGCACAGAAAACCAAAATAAAATGGCGCAGTCAACTGCTGTTATCTCCAACTTGATATTCGTTGAGTCCTAACCATCCCTTGGCTTCCCTGTAAACAAGTTCTACCCAATTTCTTTGAGAACATGTATCAACTATCCATTGGGGTGTGACAATTGCTCAGAAACATTGGTCATAAAGTACTCAATATCAGTGGCTTGAGAGAAAGTAGAACCGTTGATGACGATAGCAATATTCCCCTTTCCAGTTAGTTAAGGCTGATATTTCTACCTATTTAGTTACTACCCATAATGTTTTGGGTTTATCTAACTCCAGTTGAATTTCTGTAAAAGCCTCTTGGGGTAAACTTTGTACTAATTCATCTAACCTAATTATTTGTGGACTATCCTCTTGGTCACTGCTAAGGACTGTGGGATTTTTAGCTAATCCTCCTAAATACTTTAAATGCCGATTTTCTATCTTTAATAAGAAAGATGTATTGTGGCCATATCCAGGATCTATAATTACTATTCCTGGTTGATAACCATGGCTTAAGGTCAGATCTATTAATTTAATTCCTAACTCAGGTTTATTGTCAAATAGAGGGTCTTGTTTCCCTTTGAGTAAAGAATCACCATGGTGATATAACTCTATATCTAATGGTAAGCTTTTACTGCCATCATATAGATGTGTTGTTACTACTACTATTCCAGTATCCCTTTTCCCAATTTCTGCAATATTATATTGTCTTCCTACTCCATCCCTAAAATTCCCGCTTTTTCTATGGACAGAATCATCAATTATTAAGCTAAATCCTCTGGTGATTCTCCTCTGACTACACTTGTTCATAATCTCTAACCGACGGTCATTGACTTGGGAAATGGACCAAGATACTTCCGTTAAAACGTGGTGTAATCGGTGGTACGTAACTTCTAGGGCATTCTCTGCCATTTAAAATAGGTTTTTTCTCTCACTTTCACCCAATCATCCCCCTAAATCATGTCTAAACTCTCTTTTTTCCCCTTCATTAGTAAATACACCATCAAACCTTTAACACCATCTTTCAAACCATGGTGCCATTGCTGGGGCAGTGGTTTTTTTCATCAGCCTCTTTTAACGTGAAAGCTACACCGAAACCGCACTATACTCCTTTTTACTCTTAACTTTTGTTTAAGTCCCGTTAATAGCAGTTGACTATGGGGGATTTCTTAAATTTTATTCTGCGAACTAATTGGAGTAATTGGAGTAATAAATATTTATGGCTACAATTTTTTGCGCCTTATGTGCTTGGATAATGATGATTTTACTACTTTGGAGTATTTCGATAACTGTCACAAAATGGATAATTTATTTACATGATCTACATTAAATTCCTTGTCATAAATGTGAATATTTTACTAATGACTATCGTCTCAAATGTACGGTACATCCTAAAAAAGCTTGTTCTGAACACGCTATTGGCTGTGTTGATTTTGCGCCTAAAACTGCTGCTTATAATGCTTGTCAAAAAGGCCGTATCTGGAAAATATGAAAAAGTAATTTACAGTATGATTAAAATTTTCATCCTGATTACTCAGGATATACCATATAAATATTGTAATTTCTCACCTTATCCTTAGTAAGTTACTATGAATACTCAATCTGATTTTCTCTGTGAATTCTGTGATTTTCTGTATACTTGTCATCCCTATAATGGTCAATTAACGGCAGGATATTTATTATTTAATGGACATCTTCAAGAGTTTTCTCAACGACTAAAGTACATTTGCAATTTGCACAGTGGTGGTACAATTCCTCCAGAGGAAGCTTACAAAGAAATTCATTGACTTTGGAAGCACTTAAAGCGTAGTAAAAAAGGGATTCCGGTTGATTAGTTAGTCAGCGCTTTTGAGTCATCTGTAAAACTTTGTTGTTGCAAGGCTTTGTCACTCTCCGCAGAATATTTGATTTCGCTGTAAATTAGACCAAACAAACAGAAAATGCCGTTAGTTTCTGCTTATACTATACTATAAATGTTTATATCCCCCTAGCCCCTTTTTGATGGGGGCTATAGTCCTAGGGAAGATATCTGTATTACAAGGATTTTAAGCTGAACTTACTGGCTATTAAATGATCTTGGCAGAACGCAGACCAAATAGCAAACCTACAGCTATACCCATAAACACGCCTAAAAATACAATATATTCAACTACAGCCATTTCAGTTTCTCCACAATTTAGTTCACTAAATCTATTGAATCACTAAATAATTCATAATTCATAATTCGTAATTCGTAATTCGCAAAGAAGGGAATCGGTAACAGGTGACAGATGACAGATGACAGATGACAGGAGGTAAATTTATTCTCCTCGTCCTCCCCATCACCCTCATCCTCCCCAGTCCCCAAACTGCGGTAAAATACGGGGACGAGTAATTATATTAGGGTTTTTAAATGAGTTCTGTAATTAAAGTAGATATACCAGGAAAATCTTATGAAATTGTGATTGCACCTGGGAGTTTGGATAACCTAGGTAAACAGATGGCGAGTTTGAAACTGGGTAAGAAGGTATTGCTGGTTTCCAACCCGATGATATTTAAACATTATGGCGAAAGAGCAATCGCATCTTTACAAAATGCCGGCTTTGAGGTCACAAGCTATAACCTGCCACCAGGGGAACGCTACAAAACCCTAAACTCCATCCAAAAAATCTATGATATTGCCCTCGACAACCGCCTAGAACGTTCCTCCACAATGGTGGCTTTGGGGGGTGGTGTAGTTGGCGATATGACTGGGTTTGCAGCTGCTACATGGTTGAGAGGAATTAACGTTGTCCAAATTCCTACCAGCCTCTTAGCAATGGTAGATTCGGCTATTGGTGGTAAAACTGGGGTAAATCATCCGCACGGTAAAAACTTAGTTGGCGCTTTCCATCAACCTAGCTTTGTCTTGATTGATCCAGAAGTCTTAAAAACCCTGCCAGCGCGTGAATTTCGGGCGGGAATGGCGGAGGTAATCAAGTATGGCGTAATTTGGGACGCTGAATTATTTACCCAATTGGAAGCGAGTAAACACCTTGACCAACTCCGCTATGTAAAATCCGACCTGATAAATTACATATTAACTCATTCTTGTCAAGCAAAAGCAGATTGTATCAGCAAAGATGAAAAAGAATCTGGACTCCGTGCAATTTTGAATTATGGTCACACTATCGGTCATGCGGTGGAAAGCTTGACAAATTATCGTCTGTTCAAACACGGTGAAGCTGTGGGTACTGGCATGATAGCAGCAGGAGAAATTGCTGTGAAATTAGGACTTTGGCAAAAAGCCAACACAGAACGTCAAAACGCGCTGATTAAAAAATCTGGTTTACCGACACAATTACCAGCAGGTTTGGATATTCAAGCCATTATTGATGCTTTGCAATTAGATAAAAAAGTCAAATCAGGTAAAGTGCGGTTTGTGTTACCCACCCAAATAGGTGAAGTGAAAGTCACAGACGAAGTACCCACAGATATTATTAGGCAGGTATTACAGGAAATCCAATAATTAGGGCATTGGGCATTGAAGTAAATCAATAATCTCCTCGCCTTGAGGCAGGAGAGTGTCAAGCCCCTGAAATTTTTCTTTCATGTCCAGCCCATTCTTGATTTCGCAGGAGATATTTTTGGACTTTATCGGTGCTAGTTTTTGGTAAATTCGTAAATACAATGGCTATAGGACATTTGAAACTGGCTATTTGACTGCGACAAAATTGAATTAATTCTTGTTCTGTAACTTGCACATCTTCATGTACCACTGGTGTAATTAATGGTAATTGTCTCTATTTTATTTATTTGTTATTAACCAAGGTGTATTCTCAGGATTACCAGTTTGAAGAAAGTGTTTATACTCTTCTCCTTGTAATGGTTTAAAATCTTCCATATCATAAATATTAATAATATGTTTAACGGTGTTTAACTGATTCTGGACTGGGCGAATAATATCTGCTAATTCTGTATCAATAAAGAAAAATTTTGCCCCGCTATCGTTAAGAATATAGGCAACTTATTGAGGTGCTAAATGGGTGTTGATAGGGACTAAAATTCCCCCAGCTAAAGGTACAGCAAAATGGGCTCCTAGCATTTGGGGAGTGTTGAATACAAAAAAAGCGATGCGATCGCCTTTTTCAATTCCCGCATAACACAAGGCTGAGGCTAAACAATTGACACGATCTGCAAATTCCTGATATATAAATTTTTCCTGTCCATAGATAATCGCAACTTGTCATGGTGTTTAGTAATTAATACACTATGGCGTAAATACAGCACGAGTCAGGAGTAAAACTCTCTTGCTGTCTAGGTTTCAATTTAGATTCTGTAGCTCATTGATCTGCTATTTGCTGTAAACCACCCATTCCAAATTTCTGAAAAGCTTATGCTGTATTCATTTTTAATTTTTAATTTTTAATTAATGGTGGTACTAACCATTTGCAGGAATTTAGAAAAAGCAAATCTCGACTGGGATTCTGGGATATCCTTATAATAGAGATTCGCCCAAAGAAGTAGAATGAAGCTGGCAGCAAGAGTAAGTCAGGTGACACCCTCCATAACCTTAGCAATCGCAGCTAAAGCTAACGCCATGAAAGCAGAGGGTATAGATGTTTGTAGTTTTAGTGCTGGAGAACCAGATTTTGATACCCCAGCACATATCAAAGCCGCAGCTGCGAAGGCTTTGGATGAAGGTAAAACCAAGTATGGACCCGCGGCTGGTGAACCAAAGTTAAGGGAAGCGATCGCTCACAAACTAAAAACCGATAATGGTCTGGATTATAAAGCAGAGAATGTGATCGTTACCAATGGCGGTAAGCATTCTCTCTACAATTTGATTGTTGTACTCATTGACCCCGGTGATGAGGTAATTATCCCTGCACCTTATTGGTTAAGTTACCCCGAAATGGTAACTTTGGTAGGTGGTAAGTCGATAATCGTCGAAACCGATGCTTCCACAGGCTACAAAATTACCCCAGAACAGCTAAAAAAAGCCATTACCCCAAAAACTAAGTTATTTATCCTCAACTCTCCATCTAACCCCACGGGGATGGTGTACACACCAGAGGAAATTAAAGCCTTAGCGAAGGTGATAGTTGATGCAGATATCTTAGTTGTGTCTGATGAGATTTATGAAAAGATTCTCTATGACGGTGCAGAACATATCAGCATCGGTTCTCTAGGGAAAGAAATTTTTTCCCGCACCTTAATTAGTAACGGTTTTGCTAAAGGTTACTCAATGACTGGGTGGCGACTTGGTTATTTAGCAGGGCCTGTAGAAATTATTAAAGCTGCTAGTACCATACAAGGGCATAGTACATCAAATGTGTGTACCTTTGCTCAATATGGAGCGCTCACAGCTTTAGAAAGTTCTCAAAACTGTCTAGAAGAAATGCGTCAAGCTTTCGCTAAACGTCGTCAGGTAATGTTTGAAAGACTTAACGCCATTCCTGGTTTGACTTGTCCTAAACCAGACGGTGCTTTTTACCTATTCCCTGATATCAGCAAAACTGGTTTAAAATCTCTGGAATTTTGCAACGCTTTGTTGGAAGCACATCAAGTTGCAGTTATTCCCGGAGTAGCTTTCGGTGCTGATAACAACATTCGCCTTTCCTATGCTACTGATATGGCGACCCTTGAAAAGGGAATGGATAGGTTAGACAAATTTGTACGTTCTCAAATTTAGGGACTGGGGACTGGGGACTGGGGACTGGCGCAGATGGGGCAGATGGGGGAGAATAAATTTACCTTCTGTCACCAATCACCAATCACCAATCACCAATCACCAATCACCAATCACCTATAACCTTCTCTAATTAATTTCTCCACGGGTAAAAGGGAACAGGTTACAGGTTCAAGGCTACAGGGAAGAAGAGGAGTAGAGGAGAAAATAAGTAATTATGAATTACGAATTATTTCAATCCCATGTCTTGCAACCCTTGACGGAGACGTTGTGCTTCCTGGGGATTATTTTTTTCATGGAGTGCGATCGCATATTCAAACGCTGCTAAACTAGTTTCGACATCACCGGCTTTCAGTAGCACTACTCCCAAATTTTGATAAGCTTCTGCATAATCAGGATTTAATTGAATAGCCTTGTCATAACAATCAATGGCTTCAACCAACGAACCCATAGCTTTACATACCATCCCCAAATTATAATAACCAGTCACAAAACTAGGATCAATTTTGATAGCCGTTTCATAAGCATTTTTTGCCCCTAGAAAATCAGCTGATACCTTCAACAAATTACCTAAATTATTATATCCTCCCAACTTTAAAAGAGGATAAATCGGTAACTTTACAGCAGCTTGATAATGGGAAATTGCCTGGTTGAAATTTTTAAAATGTGTATGAGCAATTCCTAAATGATAATGTAATTCATACAAAATATCATAATTGGTTTCCTTAATATCTTGACTAAGAGAATTTCCAACTTTTCTTGATTGAGAATTTTGAAACCCCCTTAAACGGATTTTATCTTTGTGAACCTGATTATTTGACTGGTTTAATTGATTACCAATCATCTGACTTAATCCCTGATTTAATAATTCCATTCCCTCATTAATTTTCCCCATTTCTACATACAAAGCACCCAACTTACTGCAAACATAAACATCATCAGGATTTGCAGCAAAAAATTCCTCCATTGCGGCTGCGGCTTTACCATATTTGTGCTGCTGACTAATTATAGCTTTTTGATATCCAGCATGAAGAATAGCTACCTCTGGTAAATAGCCAATTTGCCAATAAGTCTCTTTAGTTGAAATTGCTGCAATACTATCATCAACCAACGCATGATATGGACGATCAAATTTAATCTTGGCATGGTTGCGAAATAGTCGAGAAACCAGAGAATACGGTGATTGAGTCGCACCAATTTCCTGACGGACGAGATTGATTAATAAATAATCTTGGATATT
The DNA here is from genome assembly GCF_000196515.1 of 'Nostoc azollae' 0708. Lineage (NCBI taxonomy): Bacteria > Bacillati > Cyanobacteriota > Cyanophyceae > Nostocales > Nostocaceae > Trichormus > Trichormus azollae. Next base: position 5,300,347 of record NC_014248.1, on the reverse strand, counting down.
AATTGCTTCTTGCAAATAGGGCGCTATTTCTGGTGTTAGACTTTCATCAGCATCTAACACTAAGATCCAGTCTCGTGTAACATATTTTAAAGCTTCATTACGAGCCGTACTAAAATTATTACACCATTCAAAATAATGCACCTTAGCGCCGAATTGTTCAGCGATTTGGATTGTTTGATCACTTGAACCTGTATCGAGGACTACAATTTCATCTACCACATCTTCGACACTTTGCAAGCATTTTGGTAGGTTGGTTTCCTCGTTTTTGACAATCATGCACAGACTGAGTTTCATAAATTCATCATTTTTTATAGTGATAACTTATGTACGCTCAAAACAACAAGCTATAGTCGTGGTATAGCAAGGGTGTTGACAAGTAACTATCCAGCGCCTATTGAGGATTTTGAGGCTTATATTAAGTGGGCTGGTGATAAAGATACCAAAGCACAACGACAAGGTTGGGTGAGGGAATTGGAAGCCGGGAAAAATCCCTTTACTGATGAGGTGTTGAAGAAATTACAGTAGAATTGATGGGGTGATGGGGAACAAATCCCCAATTACCAATTACCAATCCCCAATTACCAATCACCATATTAAAGAGCAGCTTCTTGATAAATTATTTCTTGAAACTGAATCATATCTTTCTGTGGATCAGCAAGGCTCACTTTCACTAATAATTGTTCTCCTAAATTGACCGTCCTTCTAAAGGCCATTGGCAATTGTAAACCTAAATCTTCTAACAGAATTAATGCTAAATTGCTATCTTCTCGTAACCACATCAAAACTGTGATTTGCCATATCTGTTCAGGATGACGACGCAAATATTCTAGAGCATAATATCTGTTAGTTTGTCGTTCCACCATTGTCACTTCTTGGGTGGTAGTGGTGACGGTCATCATCACTTCTTTGAGTTGTTCGGCTGAAAAGGGCAAATCTTCACCCCGCAGGTGTGCCTTGAGTTGGAAGTGGGTTAATAGGTCGCTGTAACGACGAATTGGTGAAGTTGCTTGGGTGTAGGTATCTAGTCCCAAACCAGCATGGCGCACAGGAGTAATACTCATTTCGCTCTTGGGCATACACCGACGCATGGCACAGGCACGAACAAAGCCTGCGGGAAGTAGGAGTAATTCTTCTTCTGGTGGTAGTTCTGGTTGGGGTTGACCACGGAAGGGTAGGGGAATGTTATGGGTTTGACCGTAACGTGCGGCTACTTCTCCCGCAAGAATCATCATTTCGGCAACTAATTGCCGGGAGGAGGAATCATCTAAAATATCTATGGTGACATCATCGCCTTTGACTTTAATCATTGCCTCTGGCATATTGATGCTGATGGCTCCTTGGTTATATCTCCAGGTTTTACGCTTTTTTGCCCAATTTGCGATCGCAGCAATTTCTGGTTCTGCTTCTACCCCTAATTCCAGCATCTCATCTACATCTTCATAGGTGAGACGATAGGTAGGCTTCATCAAGCTGGCATGAATACAGTAATCTTCCACAGCCCCAGTTTCGTCCAAAACTATGCCAAAGCTGAGGGAGTAACAAATTTTCCCCTGTACCAAACTCATCGGACCAGTTGCTAGTACCTCCGGGAACATGGGAATCATCCCCGTCGGTAAATAAACAGTGCTTCCCCGCTTTCTGGCTTCTAAATCTAATTCATCTTCTGGCATTAACCACCGCGTAGGGTCAGCAATATGCACCCATAGCCGTTCCTGTCCATCTAGTAATACTTCCCAACTTAGACCATCATCTATTTCCGTGGTACTTTCATCATCAATTGTGTATACCTTGAGATGAGTTAGATCCAGTCGATTTGTATCTAAGTCAGTTGGTGGAAAATCCAAGCGTTGTTGCGCCACTTCTAATACCTTGTTGGGAAACTGGACGGGAATTGAAGAACGACGCAGGAACAGGTTCTCATGCGGACCCCACCAACCCAAGTCGATCAACAGTTGAAAGGCTGCTAGAGGTGTACCAGAACGTCCCAGCATATTCATGGTTTCTAAGACTGGGGCTGGAGGTGGGTAAGCGCGGGCTAAAGAATCGGAGTTTACCCCCGTCCGCACAATATCCGCCACTAAGGATGCATACTTTTCTAATGCTTCCAAACGCTGACGGTCTTGCCGTTGCCATTCTACTGCTTCACCCTTGAGTGCCTGTTCTACACGCGCTAAAAATTCCTGCTGTCCCTTAGCTTTTTGCGCTTCTACTTCTATTTGATGCTTACGTTCTGCTACTTGTGCTGCGCTGCGGGGTTCATAAGCTTCACCTTTTTGCTTGAAATAGAGTTTGTCTTCTGATAACAAGCAATGAGCAGCGTAACAGTATGGCGGTTCAGATTGTGAAAACAGCAAATTAGCCATTTGGCTAGGGGTGACTGTTTCTCCATCTTCCACCAATAATTCCCAAGCCACTTCTAAGCTAGATGGATCTAGGTACGGTTTGACTTGTTCTGAAAATTGGGCAATATCTGAGGGTTTGTAAGTTTCCCCGTTTACTGTATAGGTTAGTTGTCGAGGCGCGAGGCTGTGGGATTGACCTCGTTCATCTACTACAAACCAACGGGTCTTTCCGTCTGGACGATCTACCACTCCCAGACGGCGATCGCCTTGAACCCTAAATTCAACTAGCGTCCCCTTCTCCACAACTCTCGCACTTATTTAGTAATTTTAGATTTTAGATTTTAGATTTTGGATTGAATGACTAGTAACTTAAGTTACCTATGGTCTGGTTTAGTTTGGTAATTGGTAAAGTTCTTACCTGTTCCCTATTACCTATTCCCTGTTCCCTATCACCCAAATCCAAGGATTTGAAATCTGGAATGTTATTATACACTCCCTTAACCTGAATGGAATTTTAGATTTTGGACTGAAAGTAAACGTTTAATCATAATGCCAACGTTACTTATTTGGATCATTATCTCCAATCCAAAATCCAAAATCCAAAATTTTCTTAGCCTTCTGCGTTGATGAATGGCAACAATGCCACAATCCGGGCGCGTTTAATTGCTAATGTTAATTCACGCTGTTGCTGAGATGTCAACCCAGTAATCCGCCGGGGCAATATTTTACCACGCTCAGTGATAAATTTACGCAATAAATCAACATCTTTATAATCTATTGGCTCTCCTGGCTTAATTGGCGACAGGCGACGACGGTAATAGCTCATCTTTACTTGATTTCCTTGTGAACAGTGTGTTTATTACAGTGGGTACAGAACTTTTTCAGTTCTAAGCGGCCAGTGGTGTTCCGACGGTTCTTGGTGCTGGTATAGCGAGAAACGCCTGGAGAACGCTTGTCTGGGTTAGTACGACACTCGGTGCATTCTAGTGTCACTATTATGCGGGCACCTTTACTCTTAGCCATAATCTTACAAAGCCATAATCTTACAAACAGTAAAGCCGGGAGAGATTTAACACAAATGACAATCTTCTCACATTTCGCCGCACTTTTTCAACTATTCGCTTAAATTTTCAATCCAGCGAATAGCCGCGCTGTGACGAAACGATCATAGTTTTAGCATAGCGGTCATGGAGAGCCTGTCGCATCTGAGTCTCTGAGAAGGCTGCACCACAGTCAATCCCTAGGGGAAGCACTAGCAGTATAGCAGTCGGATTCGCTATTATGTTCCTCAAAAAAATTGAGCCTAAGAAGCAACCAAAGCAAATAATCCCCTCACGCTGCAATAATGCCTGTACTTCAGGTATTCTGCTGACTATTTGCCCATGGTCAACTTCTATAACTTTTAAATTAAAAGCCCATCTTCCTAAACTCTGTCCCTGATTGTTATAGACGATTAAAACCCGCAAAATCATCCAAGTGAGAATAAAAACAAAGATTTGGGCAAATTGAATAGCTAGATCATTGCTTCCCAAGAGAGAACTGACCAACCAACCATGCACCAACAAAATCTATTCCCAGTGCCATGCCTCGACGGGTAATTTCTGCCTTGGGATAGTGTTTTTGGGCTGTTTGAACTATGGTCATGTAGAATAGGTATTGATGTGTAGGTGTATGAAAAGAATTGTTGCCCGTATCTTTAATATTAAATTAAAGCGATATAGCAGCGTTCAGAACTTAGTTAAAGAAGAAGCAAAAAATAGTACAAATTAGCCCATTTTATAGGAAAAAAAGCTGAAACGAAGACAGGTAGGACTTGTGTGTACACCTTAGCCTTCACGCAAGGGATGAAAGCCGCAAATCACATCACAGGATTAGGTTTAAACGGTGATAAAATTAATTATTAATTCCCAAAGTTCTGGTTAAACCAGTGACTTCATCTGACCATCCTATAAGAAACTTAATTGTGACACTTGGGTAAGACCTATAGAAGTTGCACAACACTAGATTAAAATATCCAAAACTATCATAATTAAATATGCTGTCAGTCAGAGATGCAGAAGCTACTATTTTCAATGCTATACAACCGCTGGATAACCAGCAGGATATAGAATTTGTCGATTTGTTGATGGCAAATAATCGTATTTTAGCCACTCCTGTTACCAGTTCCTTCGATTTTCCCCATTGGGATAATTCGGCAATGGATGGTTATGCTGTGCGTTATGCAGATGTGCAGCAAGCAAGGGCTAATAAACCCATTATTTTGACAGTTGTGGAAGAAATTCCCGCCGGATATCAACCCCAAGTGACTATTAAACCAGGAGAAGCGGCGCGAATTTTTACAGGTGCGGTGATGCCAACAGGTGCGGATACTGTTGTTATGCAGGAAAAGACTCACCAGGAAGAAAACCGCATTTTTATCTTTGCTGCACCTCAACTAGAAGAGTTTGTTAGACGCAAGGGTGATTTTTACCAAGCTGGAAAGCAACTGTTACCCGCAGGTATTAGTTTAAATGCTTCTGAAATTGGGGTTTTAGCTGGGGCAGGACGTGAGCAAGTCTGTGTTTTCCGTCGTCCCCGTGTGGCGATTCTTTCCAGTGGTAATGAGTTGGTGATGCCGGAAGAAATGCTCAAACCTGGGCAAATTGTTGATTCTAATCAGTATGCTTTGGCTACTTTGGTAAGGGAACTGGGTGCGGAAGTGTTACTGTTAGGAATTGTTAAAGATGATCCTACGGCTTTAAAAGAAATTATAGATTATGCGATCGCCAACGCTGATATAGTTATTTCTACTGGTGGTGTATCTGTGGGCGATTATGACTACATAGATAAGATTTTAGTGTCTCTGGGGGCAAAAGTTCACTTTAGCTCTGTGCAAATGCGTCCGGGAAAACCTCTGACTTTTGCAACTTTCCCCAATTCATTATACTTTGGTTTACCTGGAAATCCTGTTTCTGGTTTGGTTACTTGCTGGCGGTTTGTACAACCAACAATTAAAAAACTGGCGGGACTTTCTAAAGGTTGGGAAGGAAAATTTTTGAAAGTGCGATCGCATTCAGAATTACAATCAAATGGTAAGATGGAAACTTATGTTTGGGGTAAGTTACATCTGGTAAATGGTGGTTATCAATTTCACAAAGCCGAGGGTAATGATAGTTCGGGTAATTTAATTAATTTAGCGCAAACAAATGCTTTGGCTGTCTTACCTGTGGGTAAAACTTTGGTTTATTCTGGTGAGGAAGTTTTCGTTTTGCAGCTATAGCTGGTGATTGGTGATTGGTGATTGCTGATTGCTGATAGAAGTTGTTTAATTTATCTATAAATCGTTCCTAATTTATTCCCAAACATAAGAAGTGTTGTTCTTCTGTTACTAAACCCAAAGAACTTTCCATAACTTGAGTCATAAGCCCTCCTTTGATGAAAGCTGTCATTATTAATAATGACGCAAAGTATACATATATTACTCTTCTTGCCTTTGCGTCTAATTCTAGAATATCCTAAACTACCGCTTCTACTTTTTCCTTTTCTGGAATATAAGGTTTTTCTGCACCTTGGGCTAAATAAGCGGCTAATTGACTTTCAATTTCATCGCGCACAATTTGCCGATATTCCATAAAATGTTCGATGTGGGCGCAAGTAGAAACGTACTGTTCAATTACTTTGGGGTTATGCTTGAGAATGCTCAAGAAGTGATGCCAGAATTTCCAGCGGGTTTCCCGTTTAAAACCTTGTCTCCAAATTACAATTAGCAGTGCTTTGATAACTACCCATTCTGGCGTTTTAGCTGGTGCTGTCCATTCGGGAGAACCCAACATTAAGAAACAGCGATAGGTGCGATCTAAATATGCCACTGGGTCATATAAAGCACAGAAGGCTTCCACATATTCCCTAGCAAGTTCTTCTAGGGGACGGGTGGGAATAAAATTCATCAATGTGGTTTGATTGATGTTTCCGTCTTTATTTTCCCGCAGTCTGCCTTCTTTTTTTAGGCGATGCCACAATGCAGTGTTGGGTAATGCTTGTAACATAGCAAAGGTGGTAGAAGGGATGGCTGCTTGTTCTGCAAATCTGACGATGCGATCGCCTGCACCGGCTTTTTCACCATCAAAACCAATAATAAACCCAGCCATTGGCCGCAGTCCAGCTTTAATGATAGTTTCTACAGACTCAGTTAAAGAACTGCGAGTATTTTGGAATTTCTTAGTTAGTTGTAAACTATCTTCATCTGGTGTTTCAATACCCAAAAATACTGCTTTAAATCCGCAATCAACCATCAACTCCATCATCTCTGCATCTTGTGCCAAGTCAATGGAAGCTTCTGTGTCAAAATTGAAGGGATATTGATGTTCAGCCATCCAAACTTTTAACTCTTTCAGCAACAATTTCACATTGCGTTTGTTGCCAATAAAGTTATCATCTACCATGAATACACCACGTCTCCAACCCAACTCATACAGATAATCTAATTCTGCTAACAGTTGTGCGGGTGTTTTGGTTCTGGGTTTGCGTCCATATAATACAATGATGTCGCAAAATTCGCACTGGAAGGGACAACCACGCGAAAACTGCACCGACATCATATCATAGGCATCAGATTCTAATAAATCAAAGCGGGGAATGGGTGTACCTGTGACATCAGGTTTTTCTGTAGCGCGGAAAACTCCAGATTTTTCACCTTTTTGTACAGCTTCCACAAACATGGGTAAAGTGATTTCTCCTTCATCCAAGATTAGGAAATCTGCCCCTGCTGCTTCTACTTCATCGGCTGTAGATGTGGGATAGGGTCCACCCAAAGCCACTAACTTACCACGTCTTTTTGCTTCCCGAATTTGATCTAGTAAGTCTTGTTTTTGGACAATCATAGCCGAGAATATGACTATATCTGCCCATGCCCATTCTTCTTCGGTGGCAGCGCGGATGTTACGATCTACAAGTTTAAATTCCCATTCTTGGGGCAAAATCGCCGCTACTGTGACTAAACCCAATGGTGGTAACAAAACCTTTCTGTCTACCAGTGCTAGGACTTTTTCATAGGACCAAAAGGTTTTGGGAAATATTGGATAAACTAGCAAAACACGCATAGTATCACCCCTCACGATTTATTTGTAATCTAACTGTAACCAAAATTAAGACTAATTGACTTTTTTCTATATTGGTCTGCTGTATGTGAGAATGGGGAAAGAATCTTTCTAGTTAAGGAGTCCTACAGTGCTTGCTCAATTAGATCGTATTACTGTTAATCCTAACGTTTGCCTCGGATAACGAACCATCCGGGGAATGCCTATTACTGTGGGCTTTGTGCTAAAATGGCCAGTAACCTTTCCGTTCAGGAAGTTTTAGAAGCTTATCCAGAATTAGAGGATGAAGATATCCGACAGGCTCTCAACTATACTCCTTGGACAGTTTCTGACAAAACTGTAGGTATTCCTTCAGCATGAATAACCTTCGCTTGATTGCTGATGTGCATATTTCCCCTCTAACAGTTGCAGCATTAACATTGAAGGGATATGACATTTTGCGCTGTACAGATAGATTTACTCCCTAATACAGCGGCTGATGTAGATATTTTGGAACTCATTTTTCTAAGTATCACTCTTATAATCGTAATGATCCTTTTTTTAATTTAGTAGATACTCAGACGAAAACTGAAATTATCAATTACTTGAAGCTGTATCATAAGTATGGTGATAATACTATTTCAATGGAGCAATTTACCCCATATATTTCAAAAGTTTAAAAAAAATTGTGAGTAATACTGAATACTATCTCCAAAACATTGAAAAGTATGCCAGCCCGTAAGTAATACAGTGCGATCACAGCGCTCACTCTTTTTGTAGATTTATATTCTTAAGACTTACGCAAAATCTCTCTGAATTTCTCTTTCTTTCCTGTCCTATCCCTTCGGGACGCTACGCGTTAGCGGAGCTTTCGCTTTAGCGATACGCTCCTTTGTGCTTCATTCTTTCTTAACTTCTGCCTTTTTTAGTTACATGAGAGCGATAGCTGGGAAGAGCAAAGCGATCGATCGCACATACCGAAGATCATTCTTGTTGTTTTAGCCAAACTTCCAAATCTGCCATCGTTGGTAAATTAAATACAACCCACCTTCCGCACCCTAACTGTAACCTAACTGTCACAGATAGTAGTACACAACAACTAAATCTCCTGGAAGCAAGAAAAAGCTTAATGAGAACAAGGATGATTAAAATGGCAATAGAGTGAGAGAATAAAGTTTTGTAAAGAAGATAAAAGAAAAGAAAATTTAATGATTTAAAAATTAAATTAGAACAGAAGAGGAAATGAATTAATCACAACTCCTGTTGTGATTAATTCTGTTGTGAAATCAAAGCTTCAAAAAATGGAAACTCAAAACCTAGACCATTTAGGCATGGTAGCAGGAATAATAGACGCCATAGGAGTAGTAGAAATAATCGTTGAAATTGGAGAGAAAGTAAGTCCGGGTCATGTAGTAAAACCCATGATAATCAACGGGTTAGGATTTGTATAAAAACCGTTATATATGTTTCCCCAATATTTTAAAACAATCGCCTCTGAGAGATGATTTATAAAGTAAATGTTGAGGAGACAAGAGGAAGTAGCATAATTCTAGTCATAAGAGCATATATAGCCCCTTCCCTCATTTGTGTTAAACGCTCATAATCCTTGCTTAGACGATGATATTAGTTAAACCACCCAAATGTTCTTTCTACTACCCAGGGTTGTGGTAAAACTTTAAATTCTTGCTCAGTAGGTCCTATGACTTCAACATGAGCTTGAATCAGGAACCAAACTGCAAGTGCAAATTTATCACCGTCATAACCGGAATCAACCCATAAAACTTGGACTTTTTCCAATAATTCTGTGGGTTCCTCTAGCAGTTCCATTAGTGCATAGGCAGCAAGTATTCGTTCTGGGGCATTGGCTTCACTAACAACAACTTTCAACACAAGTCCCAGGCTATCAACTAAAGTTTGCCCCTTTCTTCCTTTTACCTTTTTACATCCGTCAAAACCATACACATCCCCTTTTTTTGGTCAGTGTTGACCGACTGACTGTCTGCAGCGAGCGCGGTAGGTTGTGTTGATTTACCTAATTTCGAGCGAACTTGACCACCCAATGTATGGTTGAATTTTTCCCAAACCCCCTGGCCCTGCCATTTACTGTAATAGCTATATACCGTTGACCTTGGCGGGAAGTCACCTGGAAGCATATTCCATTGACATCCAGTTTTCAAATGATAATAGATGGCATTACATATTTCACCCATATCTGTTGTGGGTGGATGCCCTCCTTCTTTGGCTGGTGGAATCAATGGGGCCAGGATTTCCCACTCCATATCAGTTAAGTCTGTGGGGTAAGACTTTCGTGCCATGATTAGCTATGTAAATACACTATATCTGATGTATCCTATCCTTCCAACATTCCTTTTCTACTCCCCTTTACATTTACTTTATCAATAGCCTGTGAGCATCTAATAGGAGCAGGAGTAAAACCAGAATATCTCAAGGACGATAAACTGGGGAGAGTCATGGATAAACTATTTATAAAAGGATTGGATAGAATATTTTTTATTGTCGCCTTAAAAGCAGCCCCAAAATTTGGAGTATCCCTATGAGTAGGGCATCTAGACTCATCATAAATGCACATACATGGGCAATATAATACCACCTTACCAGAAATAATATTTGAGAGTCGAAAAGTAGGAAATAATCAAGAACTAGAAAAATTAGCAGTAAAATCACCACAAGAAATAACCATCACCTACGGTTATTCTGGTGACCATAGACCGGAGTTAAAACAGTTCATCATAGAAATGATATGTTCAGGAGATGGAGACATACCAATATATATTTTTAAAACTAGCATCGGGACACCAAGCAGATTCATCATGCTTTGGTAAAATAGCAGTAGAGTACCAAAAACAATTAAAAGTTAACAGTCTAATAGTAGCAGACTGGGCCTTATATACAGAATCAAATCTGAAAATGATGTTAGATTTAAGCTGGTTATATCCAGTGCCATTAAGCGTAAAATCAGCACAATGATTAATATCAACATTACCAGAACCAGAATTTGTTGATAGTAACTTACCCGGATATAAACTAGCTTCAAAAACAGTAAATTATTCAGGAATAGAACAAAGATGGTTAGTAGTGCAAAGTCAAGAAAGAAGAGAATCAGACCTGGGTAAACTCTCACAAAAAATTACCAAGGCACAATCAAAAGCTGTGCAAGATTTGAAAAAATTATCACCAGAAAAATTTGCTTGTGAAGGTGATGCTATCAAGGGGTTATCTAAACTATTCAAACAATTCAAATATCACCGAATTAACCAGAGTAAAGTTACTCAAATCAAATCTAAGAAAAAAGATAGTTCAGGAGAGATATCCTAATGAAATATCAGCTACATTCTCCCAGAATGAAAGTAAAATTAATACAGAATTTCTGAGGGCAGGGCCTTTTATTATTGCTACAAACTTTTTGGATTCCAATGAACTTACCCATGACTCCATCTTGAGTGAATATAAAGCTCAACAGTCTTGCCAGAGAGGGTTTGCTTTTCTCAAAGACCCATTATTTCTTGCAGACAGTATTTTCCTAAAAAGTCCAGAGAGAATAGAGTCCCTGGGAATGATTATGGGTTTATGTCTGCTGGTTTATACTTTAGGGCAACGACAAATTAGAACCCCTTTGAGAGAGTCTAAATCAACAGTAAAAAATCAATTGGGCAAACCAACTGACCGCCCCACTTTACGCTGGATTTTTCCATGCTTTCAGTCTATTCATTTAGTTACAGTTAACCAAGAAAAACACATCTGTTACTGGACTCAAGAGAGAAATTTCATTGTGAATCCTTTACCAGAGCATTGTTTTCCCTACTATCAATTACTTACCTAATTTTTCTCTCTATTAATTTATCTCTATTAATTTAATTTCTATCAGAAAATAACCTAATCTCTTTGATTTATAGCTCTATTTTACTAGAATTTATTTTTTTACTTCAATCTATGAGTCTAAGTTATGATTTATCTCTTGAATATCTTCATTTATCTGTTGACTCCTCTGGGCAGTGTTCTTTCTTATTGCTCCTTATTGAGAATAGCTTTTGATGCTATTTTTGGTGCTTTACTGTTTCTCCAATGCCTTTTTTTACTGCATATGTTTGTTTTTATGCTCCCTTGGATTTTTTCTCTCCGTAATTTCTCTCTGTGGCACTTTATGGTGCCGAATGTGGGTTACAACATCTCTCAAGAATTATAATTATTGCACAGGTAATACCTTAACTCATTCCATTAGTAATGAATTAACTTCACGAAAGCGATAATTTAGACAACTAGTAATCCATTTTAAAGCTTCTTCTTTTTTACCTTTTTGTAAAATATCCTGATAAATTACTGACTCTTGCATAATATCCTCCCGTCAAGATTGGCGAATAATGAGGAACATGAAGTTCGTGTACTTCCTACAGGTCGGCGACCGTTGCTGGGAACTTCTCTGCTGGAGTTTCGTGAGCTTGTGGTGTAATTTACAGAGGGTGGATTGATGACAATCGACGAGTTATAGCAGTCACTATAATGATTAGGATGTTGAACAGAAGCTGATTTAAAATTTTTAAATTCACCTTAAAAGGGCTATTTTTATAAAATTAATATTTATTTCCCACCTTTAACACCACTAATTTTCAAAACATCACTCATCGTTGCACAGTAATTAGGTAAATTGAAACTGCTGGGATTAATAGCGTTAGCATAGCTAAAATGACGATAGTTCATACAGAATCTATCCCAAGCTGCCATTTGAATGCGAAGTAAAGCAATAATCACATTTGCGAAACCTAAAAATAGAGGAATGCGAAAGTAAATCTTTTTACTTAAATAAGCGCAAACTTCTTCTATAGCTTGATTAGCAGTTAACGCAGATTGACCCAAAACAAATCGGCGTGGATCTCCTGGTTGTGGTGGATAATCAATTAAATATTGAACGATTGTAGCAATATCTTTGCCATGAATAAAGTGAAAACTGCCATCTGCTTGTAAAAAACGAATGATATTAATATAGTTAGTAACTTCAGGAATACCTGATGTGAGATGAGAATAAGGTTTTGTTTCATCACCACCTAAGACTAGGGTAGGAAAAACTGTAGTGATTTTGGGAAAAATAGCTAATTCTTGGATTTTATGTAAACAATCATATTTAGAACGGATATAATCTGTACCTATTTCTCCTGCTTCTTTGAGTGGTTGATTGTCGTGATCTAAGACACTGGCCGTTGAAAAATAAATTACGTGTTGACATTTCTCAGGATTTAGCAGGTTCATTAATTCTAGAGTCTTGGAGACATTGATATCAAAAACGCCGTTACCCCCCCAGCAAGTGGCTGTTAAAACAGCAATATCAATGCTTTTGAGTAAATTAGAGAAATTAGTAATTTCTTGCATATCACCCTGTAAAATGGTGATTCCTGGACGGGCTGTAGTATCAACTTGTAGTTTCTTTGGGTTTCTCACCAATAAATAAAGTTCGTGATTGGTGTTTTGAATTAAGGCTTCGCTGATATAGTGACCGATACAGCCACTTGCACCCGTGATTAAAATCCGTTTTTTGGTCATGAATTTGGAAGTTTTGGGTAGAGTAAGAGGTATTGTAAACTCAAGATTAATCGAATTTAAGGCAATTAAAGGCTTTATAATTTAAAATTTTTAGAAAATATAAAACGTATGTACTCATATATTATATAATTGGTTAATTTATTCACCTTATTCACCTGCTTTTAACTTTAATAAAGCTTTGGCTTTTGCTGCCCGTACCAAATGTTCTAAATACTGGTATTGTTCCCAAATCATCTCTTCAGTTTATTATCAGCAACTACTCTCAACTTTAGAAAATTTCCCCATAAAAATCAGGTGGGCTTTCTGCCCACCTAACTGACTAAACCAACGCATTCAGGTTTTTTGCGGTTTCAAAGAAGAACGCGACGTTTTCTTCTGGTGTTTCTGGAAGTACACCATGTCCGAGATTGAGGATGTGTCCCCAATTGCCTGCTTTGCGAACGGTATCCAAAACGCGATCACGGATAAATTCCTTAGAACCAAATAAAACACCGGGATCAAGATTGCCCTGTACTTTCACGTACTTACCTAATCTAGCTCTGGCATCTGCCATATCTACTGCCCAGTCTACAGTAATTATATCTGCACCAGAAGCGGGCATTCTTTCCAAAAGCCCTGCACTACCTGTCACCAACAAAATTAATGGTGTATCAGGATGAGTTTCTTTGACTTTCTCGAACACCATTTTTTGATAAGGTAAAGCAAAGGTGTCATAATCTTGGGGACTTAATTGTCCTGCCCATGAATCGAACATTTGCACTACTTGAGCGCCGCAGTCAATTTGATAGCGCACATAATCAGCAATGGAGTTAGCTAATTTTGTTAATAGCTGATGCAGAATAGTCGGGTCTGAGAAGGCCATGTTTTTGATGATGGAATAGGTTTTAGAACCTTTACCTTCCACCGCATAAGCTGCTAATGTCCAAGGTGCGCCCACAAAGCCTAACACCGTTGATTGATTGCCCACTTCCTTACGCAAGGATTCCAAAATCATTTTAATAAACGGTAGGGCTTTTTCTGGATCTAGGGGATGCAGTTTTTCAATTTGTGCTTGAGTGCGTATGGGCGAATAAATAATCGGTCCCTTCCCTTCCGCAATATCCATGTCAATCCCTATTCCTGGTAAGGGGGTGACAATATCGGAAAACAAAATCACTCCGTCGGGTTGGAAAGCTCTCCAGGGTTGGAGGGAAACTTCAATCGCTACTTCTGGAATTTCTGAGCGATCGCGAAATGAAGGATATTTTTCTCGCAAATCCCGATATACTTTCATATATCGTCCCGCTTGTCGCATCATCCAGACAGGGGGACGATCTACTACTTCACCACGTGCAGCCCGAAGAAGGAGAGGAGCCGTTGAGGAAACACCCATTTAACACTTCATCCTAAGTCACTTTTATATGTCACTGTTTAGCTTATCATCCTCAGATTCCCCTTTATCAACACATCTCAAAAGCTCTTAGAATTGCTTTACTTAACTTAATAAAAAGTTAAAAAATGAGGACTCAGGAGTCAGAATGTTTGTTATTTTTCACTCCCAATCACTTCTAAACGTTTTTGTGCCTCTTCTAAAGCTGCTTTTGCCTAAGAATTACCTAATAATGTAGTTTCAATAGCTCTACCCAAACTATCAGCAATCCGATTATAGCCAGCTACAGAAGGTACAGAATGTGCTACAGGCAACTGTTCAAAAAATACTTTGAGTAATGGATTTTTGTTAATATATTGCTGATAAGTTTGACTACGAGCTGCAGAAAAAGTAACTGGTAAAAAACCAGTTTTCATAGTCCATTCTGTTTGGAATTATTCACTTAAGACATACTCTAAAAATGTGAGTGCGGCTTTTTCTCTTTCTGCTGAGGTTTTCATCACAAACAAACTAGCAGTACCTTTGACTGTTGCGGATATTACCCCAGCCGATACAGGAAATACTTGATGCCCCACTGGAGATTTCATAATTAATGTCCAAGGCCCAGTAATCTGCATTGCCACACGACCTTCAAGAAAGGCATCCTCTTCGTAACCTCGTTCTGGAGCAGAAAGCAAAACTGAGCCATCTTTAATTAGGTCCTACCAAAATTGTAAAGCAGTGATTGCACCCGGATTACTTAAACTTGGGTAATGATCAGTGATAATTTCTCCTTGGGCAGCAAACAAAAACGGCAACCAACTAAAAACTGTCCATCCTCCTTTACCAAAAGTTAGTAACATTCCATACTGTTCCGGTCGATGATCTCCATTTTTGTCAATAGTCGATTTTTTCACTACTGCTCTCAATTCTTCCCAAGTCTTTGGTGGTTCCGTAATTCCTGCTGCTTGGAAAAGCTTAGATCGCTCAAGAATCCCAATATTACTGGTTTGCAAGGGAACAGAGCAAATCTGATCATTTATCTCCATCCCTGCTAATAAATTTGGTCTAATATCTGACTTGACTCCCAAGTTTTTTAACCAATCCTCTAAAGGTTTAATTGCTCCCAATTCTACAAACTATCCAGTACATTATGGTTAAAAAAATAAAATGTCTGGTGACGCATTACCAACAAATGCTGTTAATATCTTTGGTAATTGAGGATCTGGTTTAAATATAGGTTCAAATTTAATATTCTGATGAGTTTGATTAAATTTATTTACCAGCGTTTGAAAAAAATCTCTATTTTCAGGAGGATTGAGTGAATACCAGAGTGATAAATGAATTACCCCTTTGTCTTTTGGTTTTATGTGCTGACAACTGAATAAAAATAGCAGACAAAAGACCAGAATAATTCCTAAACTAGAAATTCGTTTCATCCTGTAGAAAATTTGATTGCCACAATTGATTATTTTGGATGAGTAAAGATTAATATTCATCTATAATTAGGAAATTAGGAGAGAATAATAGTCAAGTTCATTTATACAGTTTTTCACCAAACACCTCCTGGAGCAAAATTTCTAAGCTATTGGCACAGGTAGACTCACTAAAAAGTCTTTCTATTTGCTCAGAACGGTCTATTATTTCTTTAGGTGTTTCTACATGAGTAATAATTGCTTGTGCTAAAGCATCAACATCATTTGTTGGTACTAAAGTTCCACATTGCAGCACTTCAGAAATCTCACGGGGACCAACAGGACAATCAGAGGAAATAAACGTTACCCCACTAGCTACAGCTTCTACAAGCACCATACCAAATCCTTCATAATGAGAACCAAGTATAACTGCTCTAGATAATGAGAAGTAAGCTCTAGGATTAGTAACAGTACCTGCAAATAAAACAAGATTACTAATTCCTAAAGAAGTCGCTAATTTTTGGATTTGTGTTTCTAAACCACCATCTCCTAGTAAAATTAACCGGATGTTGGAGTGATATTGACTAGCTTGAGCAAATGCTTTGAGTAATGTTTGATGATCTTTTTGATGATGAAATCTGGAAGCAGATACAAAGGTAATTAAATCAGGGCTTTTGAACCACGATTCCGCTGTAGCATTTAACGGCTTATGACTTGGATCAGGTATTGCTGGATTATAACATATTGCTATGCGACGAGGACTTAAGCCCAGATCTAAGAATCTTTCATATAGACTTTTACAAACAAATACTAATCCACTAGCTTGCTGAAGACTACGTACACTAATCCAATTATCAATAAGTATAAATAAATTCTGTAATAGTTTTATCACTGAGTATAACCTGCTTTTGCTTTCAGCAGGTAGTTCAGAAATAACATCAGTATGAATATAACTGATAGAGGGAACTGAAAAACTGCCAGGAATAAGTTGAGAGATATAAAAAAGTTTAGTGATAAATGCCGTATGGCAAACAACAATATCTGGTTTTAGGTCAGAAATTACTTTCCTTAATTGGATAGCTATCCATAGTTGGTGTATCGGTCCACCGATATAAAATAAACTACCTGCAACTTTCATGATTATTAGTTTTTCAGCAGCTTGAAAGGCTACTATCCATTGAGGATCTAAATTAGTCAATACTACGCTAGAGACTTTGTACCCAGCTTTAGATTGGGAAGAAATTAGGGAATCCGCAGTCCGTGGCGCTCCACCAATATTACTCAAAACTATATGACAAATATGCTGTTTTGATTTTATCATTAGCTCTATTATTTCAGCTTAATTAAACAAATTTAAACAAGGAAATTAGGAGATCTCTGAAAAAGTTTTAGTAATACTATTTTCTCCTCTCGTATAATTATACGTTTCTGGTTTAGTTATTTTGGCAGTGGTAAGTATTTTTTCGGCTCTTGCCCAAAATTCTGCATCTTCAGCGTAGGAAATATGTTTAAATCCCCCTAATTCAAAAAATACTTTTCTTTTGCCAAAAAATGTCGGACCTAAAACACAATCTCGCAGATTAATTAATTTACCTGGCTGATAACAATCAGCAATAAAAATTTCTTCTTCACAATAAAAACCGCCTTCTATCAAATCAACTTCTGGATTGGCTCTCATGTATTCAATGCGCGATTCTAAATGGTTGGGTTTATATGAATCGTCGCTGTCGAGTAAGGTAATATATTTACCAAATGATGCTTGAATTCCAGCATTTTTGGCATAACATTGTTTTTTATTCTGATGTTTTAAATAACGAATATTGTTGAATTTTTGTAGATAAGGATTGACAATTTCAAAGGTATGGTCTTGGCTACCATCATCAGCTATAATTAATTCCCAATTTGGGAAGGTTTGATTGAGAACACTGTTAATAGTTTTATCTAAATATGTTGCTCTATTGTAGGTACAGACAACTACTGATATTTCAGGAACTGGGTCAAATTGGATAGGAGTCATAGGAGATTAAGGTTTGGTTGGTAAATGCAAGTAAGTAAATGTCAGTGATAGATTAGGCTCACACATAAAATCATTTATAAACTAGCATGAGTATCATACCAAGGTTCTTTGATTTTCAGAATTTATAAGAGAATTTTGGCGATAGCAAAACGGTAAATTATTCCGTTGAGTCCGAGTATTTTTTAGTCCGTATAAGTGCCTTTATATACCGTACTAGCCTCACTTTCTGATAGCCAATCACCTGGTGTTTCTTCTCCAGAAAGTCCACTAGCACCATATTCAAATTGATATGGAATATATTTGCCTTCTCTTGTTGGTGAGGGACAAACTTCTTGAGTTACTTTTGCTTGATTAAGGGCTTTAAATTTTTGATAACCAAGTTTTTTTAAAAACTCCAGTTCCTCAAGTAAAGCATTCCAAAAGGCTTTGTTGGATTCTTTGGATTCTATGGATATAAACTGTGGTTTAGTATCAAGCTGCTGTAATTCGCTTATAGGACATAAATCTGATCCTTCAATATCTACTTTAAGATAATAAGGAATGCCAAATTCCTCCAAGATGCTTTTAAATCTGCGTCCTGTGAGAGTCATCTCCACCGAACGAGTACTAAAAGAGCGATCGCTGGAGATGACTCTATCTGGTGAAATTGTACCCCAAAAACTTCTATCTAAGTTAGCGTAAAAGGTGATAGGGTCCTCTTTCGAGGATACAGCAACATTTAAAAAAGTAAGTTGTCCGCTTTCTATATATGAATTTAGTCGTCTCTTTGTGGATTCACAAATATCAGGATGAGCTTCAATGCGAACAACTCTAAAGCCTTTTTTTAAATAAAATTCTGTATCCTGTCCGGTGTGAACACCAACATGAATGATTAAGTTTCTATCCATAAATTATTTTACCCTCGAATAAAATAAATACAAATACAATGATTAATCTATCCCGATTTCCAGGATTTTAACACTATTGATGATATCAGGATACAGGCTGATTTCATTTGGATGAACCGCAAATAATAGAGGCTTTCTTTAAAACTTTTCAGAGTAAGTTTTTGGAAACTTTTCACCCTTACTATACCACAGCTCGTTGTTATCGTAAGAGGGGTTGAAGGAAATCTTTCAATAGTATGGTGGAATTTTCAAGATCCCCTGATTTGCATCCAAAGTAGCCATTACCCCTACAGGTAAAGCCGCATTGGGGCTATCATGACCAAAGGGTAAATCTGAAACTATGGGAATATTTAAGTCTGATAATCTATCTTGCAAAACTTCCTTTATACTCAAAATAGGTATATGAGGTGGTGTATCACACTTGGTAAACCCTCCCAAAGCAATACCGCAGACTTTAGATAAAACCCCACTTAAACGCCATTGAGTTAACATCCTATCAATCCGATAGGGTGGTTCTGTCACATCTTCCAGCGCCAATATTACACCATCAAGGTTAGGTAAAATCGGTGTACCCAAAAGATGGGTAGCAACTGTTAAATTCCCAGGAAGCAAAATTCCTGTAGCCACTCCACCACCCCAACTATTCCCCTTTAAAGGTGCGATCTCACGACCTTCTAAAATATCAAATAACCGCTTTATTGACCATTCTGGCTCATTGACTAGGGTAGTCATGACGGGACCATGTACACCCGAAATACTAGCGTTGTACAGACTCCACAACAGGGCTGTTATATCAGAAAAGCCTATCAACCATTTTGGATCTGCTGTGTTTTGTTGCCAAGTCCAATCTTCTAAAATGCGGGTACTCCCAAAACCACCTCTAGCGCAGATAATACCCCGACATTCCGGGTCATTCCATGCTGCTGCTAACTGTTGACGACGGTGGGCATCTGTACCAGCAAGATAACCATATCTATTTTCTATGCGATCGCTGATTTGGACACGGTAGCCGTGGGCTTTCCAAATTTCCAAACTTTGTTCAAAAGCCCCAAATTCGCCCAATGCACCACTAGGAGCAATAACGGGTAATAAATCACCTGGTTTTAGAGGTGGTGGTAAGATAGCAGATTTGAAATTGGACATTAATTGGTAATTTGTAATTTGTATTGATGATTGGTCATAAGATTATCATGTTTGTATTGTTCAATATAAATAAATTTTTAAACAATTTTACGAGTTTAATTTCCCCAGAACTAACAAGAATCTTAATTAGGAATTACGAATTATTAATGAGGGTTTTCTGTACTCGAATTGGACATTAATTGGTAATTTGTAATTTGTATTGATGATTGGTCATAAGATTATCATGTTTGTATTGTTCAATATAAATAAATTTTTAAACAATTTTACGAGTTTAATTTCCCCAGAACTAACAAGAATCTTAATTAGGAATTACGAATTATTAATGAGGGTTTTCTGTACTCGAATCAGTTATTTATCCGGTAAAGCTACGCATACGGTTAATTTGATTTAAAGCATATTGGGCTGTTGCTTGAACTTCTGGATCTGGATCTTCTAAGGCATAGCGTAAAATTTGACTCATCTGTGCCATCATGTCATAAATCCGCAATAAATCACGGATGGCATTTTTCCGTACTTGGGGATTATCATTTTGCATAGATATTGCCAAAGCACGGTTCATAGGTTTGAGGGTACGAGTACCAATTTCTGCCAATGCTGACAAAATCAAACCTTGTTGTTGTGAATCTGCATTAATCAGCAAATCTACCAAAGGTTGAACTGCACGTGAGTCACCTTGTTGAGCAATATTCCAAATCGCCTTTCGTTGTTGTGTCAAATCACCACTTTGTAAATCTGCCATTAATCGGTCAAACAAATTGAGTGTAGATACCATAGAAGTATGTTCAATTGGTAATAATTCTGTTGTAGAAGTTGGTGATGGAACAGAAGGAGCAGATTTGAGAAAAAATCTTCGTTTTTTTCGAGTAGATGAATTCAAAAGGGGTTGTTCTGAATTTCCAGGTTCTACATCTGGCTTACTATCAGCTAACCTTTGTGCAATGTACAAAAATGCGCTCACACTTCCTAAAAATCCAAAACTTATTATTTTCCACCAATTATCATTTTTTGGCTGAGGTTGTATTTGAGTCTTTATTTTCTCCGTCACAGGAGGAGAAGTATTACATTTAATTCTCCTGGATAAAACTTCTTGGAGATGCTGTCTTGTAGACTCATAAGCAATACCATCTGCTTTCTTGAAACCTTGTTCTTGCTGAAATCGAGTTACGGCATTTTGGGTACTAGAACCATATTGTCCATCTATCAAATCATTGTAATAACCTAACGCTTTGAGTTGGACCTGAATTACTTCCACTTCTGCACCTCGAACACCTGGACTGAGAACCATTAGTTGAATAGGCGCTGATTTAGGTGTAGCAGTTATGGCTTGATTTGGATATAAAACCAGACACAGACAAGACGATAATATCAGGAGGGAATTGGTAATTGGTAATCGGTAATTTCTGATTGATAATTTTTTCTTATCCCTCATTTTCCCCATCTCCTGCTGATTAAGTTAAGGTAAAACTTCTGGTTCGGATTTTATTACAGATAAAGTAACATTTGTAAATTTATTTGTGCTAGATGCTTCTAAACCTGGTTGTTGTTGAGTATTTTTTTCACTGACAGTCACTTTTTTATTTTGACCTGCTAAGTTTTATCGTTGGTTAATTAGATAAATACTAATTAGAGTTAGGAAAACTCCCACCCATTGAATGGGACTGAGAACTTCTGAGAGAAAAAGATGACCAAATATCAATGCAAAAACAGGTGTGAGAAAGGTGAGAGAACTTAAGCTAGTTAGATTCCCACTGGAAGCAAAATAGAAGAATAAACCATAAGCGATCGCACTACCAAATATAGTTGCATAACTTAAAGCCAACCAATCAGAGATCACCAAACCTTGCCACTGTTGCGATTCCACCACAGCAGAAATTCCCCACAACGGCAAACTGCCTAAAATTATATGCCACCCAGTCGCTGTAACCGGGTCAGCATACCTACACACATAGCGAATCAGCACAGTTCCCACAGCCATTGATAAAGCTGCCAGTAACATCAACCATTCACCACTCGCAAACAATTGTTGCCAGTTATCAGTTGTAATCTTTACCCCTGAGTCCAGAAGAGCAAAAATCCATTCTTCCGGCAAGCCAATTAAACTAATACCTGTGACTCCCAATCCTAACCCTAACCATCCCCAAAGGCCAATATGTTCTTGAAACAGCCACAAGGAAAGTAAAGCTACGGCTAAAGGTTGGGAGTCAATCATCACAGAACCTAAACCCGCACTGGTTATAACCAAACCCTCTGCTAAAAATCCTTGAAATAGGGTACCATCAACAAAAGCAAATATAGTAATCCATAGCCATGCTAACCATCCTTTGGGTTGGGGTCTACCCATAAATGCCCCAGTGATGAGAATTAACACCCCCGCAGGTAGCAAACGTACTCCTGCCATGAATAGCGGTGTGGTATGGGGTATTACACCTTTCATAGCTACCATTGCCGTACCCCAGAGGAAAAAAGGGGCAATTAACAGCAAAGAAGCTACGGTAGATTTAGATCCTCTGAGTTGCAGTTGCATTAGTTAGCTGTAGTCTTTAGTAAATTAGGTGGAAACATTACTTTACCTAATTTTACAGAAACATTGCTTTTTGTGTTAATCTAGCATCTTAGAAACCAAGAATTAATACTTAAAGGTAGCTAAAATGACAAGGTAACAGTAAATAATGAATTACCAATTACCAGCCTAAACTGGATGAGTAGTACAGTAAGGCGTAAATAAACCAACCATTTCAAATCTCTGAAAAGCTCACGCCGTATTCATCTTGAATTTTGTTAGCGTAGCTCTTCTGAAATAAGCATTTTGAATTCAGGGCGGTACTAGCAGCTTGAGTGAATATAGAACTAAATTTTAACCCTTACTATACAACAAACTTGGGTTCTGCTTATTTGGGCAATAGCTTGGAATTAATGGCAGGTATTCCCGATGAAAGTATTGATTTAATTTGCACCTCTCCACCATTTGCATTGGTGCGTGAAAAAGAATATGGCAACGTTGATGCAGACCAATATCTTGAATGGTTTCAAGAATTGGCAGCACAATTTCACCGGATTCTTAAACCGAGAGGTTCATTAGTTATTGATATTGGTGGTAGTTGGATTAAGAGAATGCCAGTTCGTTCTCTTTATCATTTTGAACTAGTTATTGCTCTGTGCAGATCAAAAGAAAAAGGTGGATTAGGATTTTTTTTAGCACAAGAACTATATTGGTATAATCCAGCCAAACTTCCTACCCCTGCTGAATGGGTAACAATTCGCAGAGAACGAGTTAAAGATGCAGTCAATACAGTATGGTGTTTGTCTAAAGAACCCCATCCTAAAGCTAATAGTAGAAGAGTATTAAAGCCTTATAGTAAATCAATAAAAAATCTGCTCAACAATGCTTATAAGCCTAAAATTAGACCATCAGGACATGATATTTCCAATAATAAATTTGGTAATGACAGAGGAGGTGCTATTCCTCCTAATATTATTGATAGATGTGAGAATAAAGAGCAAGAACAAATTGCTAAACCAACCCTTCTACAAGAAGAAATATTTCTGGAAGATTTAATACAGCCTGTTAATGTAATTAATGCTTCTAATACTGATTCCAATGATTATTATCAAAAGCGTTGTAAATAAGAAGGTGTAAAACCACATCCAGCCAGATTTCCGGAAGCATTACCAGAATTTGTAATTAACTTGTGTACAGAACCAGGGGATATAGTTTTAGATCCTTTTGCGGGTTCTAATGTGACAGGTAGAATTGCAGAAACTTTACAAAGATGTTGGTGAGCTTTTGAGATTGATGAAGACTATATCAAAAGCTCAAAATTACGATTTGAGTTTTGTGATATTAATGAATAATAACATCCCTGAGATCTGACATCAATTTATAATTTATTGATAAGATAAAAAAATAAATCGGGGATCTGGCGTTATAGGAATTCGAGCAACTTACCTAAGTAGCTAAACCCCCTTTCATCAAGCTGTTATGGATTTTGATTACGTAATAATACTAATGTGTTAATCTGTACTAACAAATAAGATCGAAATTAGATATTGAACATCTAATTTTGATTAACCAGGAGCATTAAAAATGCCGCTAGGACTGCCTGAGTTCTTGGAAACCCGGAAAAAGTTGTCCTGTAATTCTTCTACTTGATACTTCTGGTTCGATCTCAGGTCAGCCTATCCAGGAGTTAAATAGAGGACTGGCAGCTTTTAAGGAAGATGTATTAAAAGATGCT
The DNA here is from genome assembly GCF_000196515.1 of 'Nostoc azollae' 0708. Classification (NCBI taxonomy): domain Bacteria; kingdom Bacillati; phylum Cyanobacteriota; class Cyanophyceae; order Nostocales; family Nostocaceae; genus Trichormus; species Trichormus azollae. Next base: position 5,276,353 of record NC_014248.1, on the reverse strand, counting down.
CAAGTTTCTTTGGGTGTAGAAGTTGCTATAGTCACCTTTGGCCCTATGCGACTGATACAAGATTTTGTCACTATTGATAATGTTTCTGCGAGAAACAAATAATCTAGATGATGATAAATATATTATTGATTTTCTTAATTCTGAACGACTAAATTCTCCTATTGATGATGATAAAACTTTGCTTTTGTGTCTCTGGGAAAGAGAGTAAAATTATATGACAGTTCTCACCTGTGCAATTACGGGGAAATCAATTACTCTTGTAGGTGAACCAATAGATAGTGGTGAAGTGAAAGTTTGGCGAACTAATCTAAATGGTTATTTAGCTAAAATATATCATTCACCAACATCTGAGTGTGTGCAGAAGTTAGCAGTAAAGATATCGCATCCTCCCACAGATCCAAGTTCTCACCTTAATCATATTTCTTTTGCTTGGCCTACGTCAGTCCTCAAAGATATTAATGGTAATTGTGTGGGTTTGTTGATGCCAGAAGTGAGAAATTCAAGACAAGTTATTGATATTTATGATCCGCAACATTGTAATAAGTTTAAATTAGGGATTAACTGGCGATTTCTGCACGTAAGGGCTTTGAATATTGCTTCATTTATTGCTGCACTCCACGATTCTGGTTATGTATTAGGTGATATTAAACCGCAAAATATTTTAGTTAATAATCGGGATTTACCTTCAATTATTTATACAGATCATTTTCAGGTAAAAAATCCTCAAAATCGGAAACTTCGTCGTTTTTTGGTAGGTTCTGAGGGATAGATATATACCACCAGAATTAATTGGTAAGGATATTTCCAGTATTGAACAGGAGGTACATGATAGATTTCGGTTAGCAGTAATTATCTATTAATTATTATTTGGTGGTAATAGTCCTTTTCAGGGTAACTGAATAGGTGCTGGGGAAACTCCTGAAATTAATGAACTCATCCGTCAGGGTTTATGGTTATATAGTCTACATAGTTTGATTCAACCTGTAGATAGAACAATTCTTCTGGAGATTGTGCATTCGGAGGTGAAAAAATATTTTCTTAAATGCTTTAATGATTGGTATAAAAACCCGAATCTGCGTCCTACAGCTAAAGAATGGATGCAGGTTTTAAAAGTTGGCAGTAATGAGCTAAATGTCTGTGAAATGGTAGATAGTTATTATTATAGCCAAACTTATGGTATTGAGGGGGCAATAAAGGCCCTAAAAACCTTTCTGTATAATGGTTCTAGCCTTTAGCCCCTACTGATAAAATGTCCACCTATTGCTAATAGAACTGATGAGTTGTTCCATTAACAAGACCATTCTCTTCGTATCTTCAGGGTTTATGCTGACGTAGCAGCCTGATAACTGCACAGTTAATTGTCAATACGCACCGTTTTTGAGCAATTTTTTCAAGAGGTCTATCACGTAACATCTTTGTCCTGTGATCGTTTCACCTTGCTTGTCGCCCCCTCAACTTATGGTAACTGTTATTGGTGTGATCGCTCTATAAAACTTGGTGTTGATATATTTGGGCTTGATAAACTAACAGAAAAACCTGCTGTTAATGCAAAAACAGTAGAAGGAATTCTCACTATTGACGGACATTCCAACTGGACAAATTCTATAGTATACAGTCCAAATAGTAATACTCTTGCTAGTGTAAGTCGTGACCAAGTTATCAAACTATGGAATACATCTACAGGAGGGTTAATAAAAATTCTCACTCGAAATCCTGATTGGGTTAATGCCCTAGGATACAGTCCAGATAGGAAAATTCTGCTTAGTGGTAGTGGTGAGAAAACTATTAAATTGTGGAATGTTTCTATAGCTAGGGAAATACACACTTTGAGAGGATATTTTAACTCTGTGCGTTGTTTGGTTTACAGTCCAGATGGGAAAATCCTGGCTAGTGGGAGTGCTGATAAGGGTATTAAACTCTGGCCGATACTATCACGAACAGTTCTTTCATCACCATCTATTCCTGTATCAAAACCAGTTCGTTTCCATACATCTACTCCAAAATCAAAACTAGTTCGTTCCCGTCCATCTAGTCCAGTAAAAACAATTTTTCAAGACTAATTGAGCAAGAAATAAGCCAAATAATCAAATATCATCCACTGTTATTATTTTATTACTCTGAGTGGTAGCAATTACCAGAAGCAGAACTTAGCTAATCAAGAAATACCAGAAGCGCATAATTTCTAATTATAGTAGAAAATGTCAACGGTCAGAAGTGATATTTAGCTTAATTCATTTTCTCAAATCTTTTGATATCAAACAACAAATTACAGCATGTATTAAAATCGTACCCCACTTAATGATAACAAGGAATTGATTTCAACTTCGTCCTCTACTGTATTTAGTCAGTTGAAAATGGCTAGAAACTAATAATGGGAAGAGTTATTTTTATCTGCGATGGTTACTAAACCATGTATACCTATTCCTGCGATCACAAATCCCAGTAACGGCCAAGTAGCATCTGCAACAACATTCATCCGATGGGCTAAAGCTCGGTGATAGGCAAGTTGTAGACTTTTTTCATTAGCCTTTCCGTCCCTTGCTAACTGTACAACATAACTTTCAGCTTTGATGAGTCCTGAATAATACACCTCTTGCAGAATTAACTTTATGTTATAAAAGGGGGTTTTCTTTGTTTTAGCCAAAAGTTAGAGTTACAGGGTTATGATTTGAATTAGCGATCACAAAGAACACCAAAAATATATAAAATCTAAAACTTCCTATCATACCACAGAAACAATTTTGCAAGAGGTCTAATCTGTAGCAAAATAATACAACGAGATTAGAAATACTAATAAACTAGGCATTACTAAAGTTAAAACCAGAATTCTTGGGCGTGTCTTCATAATAAGAGATGATTTATAAAGTAAATGTTGAGGAGAGAAGAGGAAGTAGCATAATTCTAGTCATAAGAGCATATATAGCCCCTTACCTCATTTGTGTTAAGCGCTCATAATCCTTGCTTAGACGATGATATTGGTTAAACCACCCAAATGTTCTTTCTACTACCCAGGGTTGTGGTAAAACTTTAAATTCTTGCTCAGTAGGTCCTATGACTTCAACATGAGCTTGAATCAGGAACCAAACTGCAAGTGCAAATTTATCACCGTCATAACCGGAATCAACCCATAAAACTTGGACTTTTTCCAATAATTCTGTGGGTTCCTCTAGCAGTTCCATTAGTGCATAGGCAGCAAGTATTCGTTCTGGGGCATTGGCTTTACTAACAACAAGTTTCAACACAAGTCCAAGGCTATCAACTAAAGTCTGCCCCTTTCTCCCTTTTACCTTTTTACATCCGTCAAAACCATACACATCCCCTTTTTTTGGTCAGTGTTGACCGACTGACTGTCTGCAGCGAGCGCGGTAGGTTGTGTTGATTTACCTAATTTCGAGCGAACTTGACCACCCAATATATGGTTGAATTTTTCCCAAACCCCCTGGCCCTGCCATTTACTGTAATAGCTATATACCGTTGACCTTGGCGGGAAGTCACCTGGAAGCATATTTCATTGACATCCAGTTTTCAAATGATAATAGATGGCATTACATATTTCACCCATATCTGTTATGGGTGGATGCCCTCCTTCTTTGGCTGGTGGAATCAATGGGGCCAGGATTTCCCAGTCCATATCAGTTAAGTCTGTGGGGTAAGACTTTCGTGCCATGATTAGCTATGTAAATACACTATATCTGATGTATCCTATCCTTCCAACATTCCTTTTCTACTCCCCTTTACTTTACATTTACTTTATCAATATCCTCTAAAATCATCATTAATTTTAATAGGTGTTAAATTTTGCCAAACTTTGGGCATAATACTGTTTCTGCTTGCACTTGGTTGGTTGAATATAACTACATGAACACGGCATTTTGGGGAAAAATCAGATTTGGGTGGTGGTTTCCGATATTGTGCTGCATTTTGGGTAGTGTTTTGGTATTGCTACCAGCATACGCAGTGTCTTCACCAACCATAAACAATCTCAAACAACAGCAACAGCAAATTCAGCAACAGCATCAGAATGTGGTTCAAGAACAGAATCGCTTAACGAATCTGCAAAAAGAAGCACAAAAAAATCTTGGTGGTTTAAATCAAAATCTCCAAACTACTAATAGCCAAATTAAAGATAGTGAAGCCAGGTTAAAATCCGCTACAAAACGACTCGAGCAACTCGAAGCTGATTTGGTTCTAGCAGAACGTAGTTATCAAGAAAGACAAGCTGCAACCGTGGCGAGATTGCGGTATCTTCAGCGTTCATCGGCTTCTCAAGGATTAGCTGTTTTGTTGCAAAGTCATAATTTGAGTGATTTTAATAGTCATCGTCATCAGTTGAAGTTAGTTTATCAGGCAGACCAACAAATTTTAGCTAAATTAGCAACCCAAGGAAATTTCTTAATTCGGCAAAAAACGGAAGTAGAAACGCAAAAAAATTTGATGGCTTTAATTAGAGAACAATTATTAGTTCAAAAAGCTGATTATCAAAATCAAGCGCAGTCACAAGCAGAATTAATTTCTCGTTTAAATAGCGATCGCTTGGCCTTGGAAGCAGCACAAAACCAACTAGAGAAAGATTCCCAAAATTTCACTGTTTTGATTCAACAAAAAATCGCTGAACAACAAGCGAAAGAAGCCAAGGAAGCAGCACAGACTAAAGCTAATAGCAAAATTTGGGTTCTTGGTACAGGTATTTTTGCCTTTCCTAGTGATGCACCTACCAGTAGTCCTTTTGGTTGGCGGATACACCCTATTCTTGGTTATCGCCGCTTTCACGCCGGTTTGGATTTTGCCGCTAGTTATGGTAGTACGATTAGAGCCGCAGATTCAGGTACAGTGATTTTTGCTGGCTGGTATGGTGGTTATGGCAAAGCTGTGATTATTAGTCATGGTAAAGGAATTACCACCCTATATGGGCATACCAGTGAGTTGTATGTGACAGAAGGGCAATCAGTTCAAAAAGGACTAGCGATCGCAGCTGTAGGTTTCACAGGTTTATCCACAGGTCCCCACCTCCATTTTGAAGTTAGGCGCAATGGTACACCTGTTGACCCAGCTAATTATTTAGGTTTGCTGTAGAAGTTCAACCAGGTATCGAGCCGAGATGATTGCAGGACGCTCTGGGTGATCGCCTCTCCCTAGAAAATTATCAGTTATACCCAAGGCATCCTTTAACTGTTATTCTGTTATGTACCAGTTATGACAGAAATTGCTCCTACTACTACCACTGTTTTATGTTCGTCCTACTGTTGAAAAAGTTTAATTACCGATTATTCGGTTTGAGCTGATTACGCTCTGCGTCATGATGATCAGGTTCGGCATAACGCTTTTTCTGTTGTAGGCGGGGTCGGCGATGTTTTACCTGTGGTTTTTTGCGTTGCAATTCCTTCTGGGGTTTTTTAGCCTGTTGTACAATCGGTGGATTGGGATCAGATGGAGCTTCGGCGATCGCTTGATTGGGTGCAACGAAATTGGATGTACCAATCACAAAAGGAATCACTGCTACGGCTAACATTCTACGAATATCCATCATCATTAACCTCGAAAATTACTGTTGTTGACATTTATGATTAATCCATCTGAAAATAACAGCTTGCCTACTTTCTGAATTACATTTTTGTAATTTGAGCTAAAGATTGATACACAGGAAATGCCAACAGAGATCCAAATTTCCATTGCCAATGTATCAATTGACATTCCCGCGAGCGAGCGCACTCACCTTTTCGACTGGTTCCATTGGAGCGATCCGGCATATAATACCGGTTCACTTTAAAGTTTATATAAATAGGCAGCAGGGAGCAGGGGGCACGGGGAAACAATTAAGCACCAATGATTTGTATCGGGCTTTTCGTGAAATGGTATAACCGCCAAGTTGAAGGCATTGGACTCGGACTGAGTTTAGCTCGTGAAATTGCTCGCGCCCATCGTGGCGACCTCACCCTCAATTCCATATCAATTCCAGAAAATTTAAAAAGTCTGCTATAGTAGTAGAGTGTTTGGGCGCGTGGCTCAGTGGATAGAGCAACAGATTCCGGTTCTGTGGGTCGGGGGTTCAAATCCCTCCGCGCTCGTTGGTTTTTGTCGATTGCCAAATTAAATGACTGCATTGACAAATTATTTGGGTTGTTTTACCTCTTCAATGACAATCCCTGCTTTATTTGCCTGACTTTGAATATTTACAATCAATCTGCCGTAACTCCATTGATAGACGCTAACTCGATAGTAAGGAAGCGGCTCAATTGACAGGTTCTACCCTTCGCTAGATAAAGTATTGGCAAGAGAAGTAGTGATCGCATCCCTGGATGAAGGTAAACCTGTAATTCCTGTGTGGTTAGATATTATTTATCAACACTTAGCATTACACACCAGGAATTGAACCGCAAACTAGCGATCGCTAGTTTGCGGTTCTGGAATAAGTCCAGATGATCATGTAGTTTTTTTGGTAATTAAATTTAAGTATTCTACCAAAATCATGGACATCGACTGGAAACTCTAAATAATGCCACTACTTACAAACACCCGCAGGCGTTCCATTCTTTCTCTAGCTATTATTCTTCCCATTGGACTTTTATACAGCCACTATCGCTATTCTATTTTGTGGTTGAACCAAGAAGTAGGAGGGATTTTTTTTTATGAAATATTTTGGTGCTTGTTCGCGTTTTTATTTATTCCCACTCGTTCTTCAATTACGGAAATCCCTTTATGGGTATTGATAATTACTTGCTTGTTGGAATTTATGCAATTGTGGCATCCACCATTTCTAAATTGCGTAAGTTCATTCTGGTAGGGAAAAATGTTAATCGCTACTGCCTTTAGTTGGGTTGATTTCCCCTATTATTTTATTGGCAGCAGCTTAGGGTGGCTATGGTTGCGGCTAATAGTTAGGCGAAAAAGGCTAAAAAGAGAATAGCATCAAAAACCGTCAACCCCTTCGGGGAATTAAAAATCCAAAACTCAAAATAAAGGATAATCAGTCGTGGGTTCAAGTCCCCACTGATTATAGACTACTGAATTTCATTCCGTGGAAGCCTGTACTCATAATTCAGTAGCTGAGCAAAATTGATTATACATTTTGCTACAAAATAGAAATCCCTAGTACCGCCGTGAAGTCAAAATTCAAAATGAATACGGCGTGAGCTTTTCAGAGATTTGGAATGGTTGGTTTATTTACGCCGTACTATACTAGGATCTTGTTCTGTTCCCTATTTTTTTATCGAAATGTGCAACTTATTCAGCAATCCCTACTTAATCAATTTGTACCAAATATTGCATCAACACAAGCAGGAGCTTTTCTTAATGATTTGAGTCCATTTTTGTATTTTTGTAACGTTGAGTTAAAGTAAAAACTTCATGGGGATTTTTGGAAGTTCCTAATAGTTCGTTTCTAGGATTAGACCAACTCAGATCTGCCAATAGACTGAGACTAAATGTGAAAATGGATGCTAATAATAGTTTTTCCAGCATAAGTGTTACTCTCCATAACCACCAAACAATAATTAAATTATTGAATTGATATAGTTTAAAACTGATTTACTTAACTCTAAGTTATTTCCTACTTCCATCAAGTAACAGTGATATTAAAGTAAAATTAAGGTGATTAATATCACAAGAGTATTTTTACTCTATTTTCAGATCCCTCTGCTTTTTCCTATTCCCTACATCCATGAGCCAATAAATTAAATTCCATAGTATATCTAATGATAGAAAGATAAATTACTCCAGGGGATTGATGAACCCCTCGTCAAAAAACGTAGTAATAATAGAGTTATTGCCTTAAGTACTTTCGGGAATAATTCTTTAGTATTTTTTTGGAGGAATATGAGTATGATTATAGGTAGACATAGACGCGCTCTAGGTGTATTTCCTCATCGTCGTGATGCTGAACAAGCAATGCATGAATTGAAAAATTCTAGCTTTCCAATGGAAAGAGTCTCTGTGCTCGCCAGACATCAAGATGATGGAGATGAAATAGCTGGTACGCAAGTGCGGGAGAAGGTTGGTGATAAGGCGGATGAAGGGGCAAAAGCTGGAGCGATTTCTGGTGGGGTTTTAGGTGGGTTAACTGGTTTATTAGTTGGGCTGGGGACTTTAGCGTTACCAGGAATTGGACCCATTATGCTGGCTGGAGCCACAGCTACGGCCTTGGCGACAACTCTGGCTGGGGCTGGGATAGGTGCGATAACAGGTGGTTTAATTGGTGCTTTGATTGGTTTAGGAGTTCCTGAAGAAAGAGCCAGGGTTTATCACGAAAGAGTAGAACGAGGAGAGTATTTAGTCATCATAGATGGTACGGATGCAGAAATTGCTAGAGCTAGAGAAATTCTTCATACCTGGAGAATTGAAGAGTTTGAAATTTATGATCATCCAGATGATAGACACGCAACCATGGATGTTGTGCATCGGGATGTGACTGTTAATAAATATGCCATTGGTTATTTCACAATGCTGCACGATGCAGAAGCAGCAATTAATGATTTACGCAATGCAGGTTTTCCGTTAAACCACACTTCTTTAATTCACAGGGAAAGTCCACAAAGGACTGCATTTCGCGGAATTCATGTGAAAGATCGCTTTGAGCCTACTCTTTTAAATCTGCCACCTAACCGGACTCAGTTCTACAACGATTGCATCCATCAAGGTAATTATATCATCATCGTTAGCGGTACTGATGCAGAAATCCACCAGGCTGGGGTAATTGTCAGCCGATATCACATTAAACAGTGGGAAGTTTATGAACAAAATGGCCATGGGAATATACCTTTGCAAACCACCAAAAGAGCTATCGGTATCTTTTCCCATCATCGAGATGCAGAAGCAGCATTGAGAGAATTAAGAAATGTTGGTTTTCCCATGAACCAAGTATCCCTGATTGGGAAAGACACAAATGGTGGTGTAAACAGGAATGTAGACAGAGGTAATAAAGCAGACGAAGGGCTAAAAGCTGGTGCTGCTACTGGTGGGGCTTTAGGCGGTTTGGGCGGTTTATTAGTAGGTCTTGGTCCCTTAGCAATTCCAGGAGTAGGCCCCGTAATCGCAGGTGGTGCAGCAGCTACAGCTTTAGCCACAACCATCACAGGTGGTGCTGTGGGTGCAGCAGTAGGAGGTATTGCTGGAGGATTGCTTGCCTTAGGAATTCCTCAATCACAAGCGCGAGTTTATAGCGATCGCTTCCAAAAGGGCCATTACCTAGTCATTGTCGATGGCACAGAAGCAGAAATTCACCAAGCAGAAACAATTCTCAAACGTAAAGGAATAGAAGAATTTGGTATTTATGATGCCCGTACTGTCAGCGAACCTCAACCCAGTTCAGTGAGAAATACCGAAACCATTCCCAGTCATTACGCTGGAGAAGCCCCTGTAGTCATTATTGACCACCGCGAAACAACAGTTTAATTCTTCAGCAATTATTCTCAATATTAGGAGCATTAATATCAAAATTTTGCTCCTAATTTATACCTCATATTAGTCACAAAATTCACAACTATATCAAAAACTCCACAAACCAATGAAAAAGCTAACTTCTTTCTTAATTGGTTCAATTTTACTTTTTAGTGCTGCTTGTAATAATACAGCCAAGACAAGTGTAAATGCGCCCGAACCGGGAGCAGTTCCAGCAACTCCCGCCGCGCAAACAACACAAGCTGCAAAAGAAGACGCTCAAAGTGAAGTCCGCAGAAGACAACTCAATGCAGATATCCGCGCCCGTGAAGAACGAAATTTGGCAACTGGTGATCGTACAAATAGAGCTACAGGGGATTTAGCAAGTGAAGTCCGATCTAAATTAGAGGCTAATATTCCCGGAGGACAATTAACAGTTAATTCCGCTCAAGATGGCACTGTTACCGTATCAGGAACTGTGAATAATCAAGAACAGTTAGCTAAAATTGAACCTTTAGCAAAAGAAATTAAGGGTGTAAAAAATGTAATTATCAAAGCAACTATTTTACCACCAAAAAGCTAAAGTCGCTAACAATTAATAAGCATAATTTGGTGGATATAAACCAATTCTCATCAAGATACAAACTGAAATATTTTTGACGTTTTCTTTTGTGAACAGGAATTACGCAACTGGCATATTAGTAGCGTGCGTCAGACCTATAAATTGGTTAATATCAAACAATTTTCGACATCTGATGCACCATACAAGAGACTTGATTGTGACACTTGCATAAGTCCTATAGTGAATTCAAAATAGTGCTTACAGCAGGCTTCCGTAAGCGTACTCCGACACGGTTTTTCAATAGTGATGTCTTTTTAGCTGGGGATGTACGTGAAGGATTCCCGCAAGGTAAGCCAAATCAGGCGTAAACGTCTCAGGAAATTTATGGTAGTATTGTTTTACTCGCTAAATACGGTGAAAAACCCGATCAGTGGAAACAAAAAAACACACAATCAAGGCAACATTGAGATTAAACTCAGTGAAGCTATTAGAGGTGCATTAACTAGACCTTGAAGAGTCCGTTTTAGGGCCACTTAAGAATCCCGGACCTAAATAAAAGTGCGGAGAAAAGTCAACAAAACTGTTCTGCCAAATGGCAAACGTTATGGAAATTCAACAACAGCCACCAGACACAGTAAATTCAGGTTCACCTGAAGGTGCATTAGCCCTTCAGGGTATAGCAACGGGAAATTTACCCAAACTACCGTCAGCTAAATCCTCTGACACCCAATGGCAGCGAATTAGCAAACAAATTATTGATTTGTTAGACCAACTACCAAACTATATAAGTAGTTTTTTCGACAAAAACAAGCAAGCTATTTTAACTCTTGTTTTGATTTTGTCTGGGTTTGTGACGGTCAAGGTCGTGATTGCCGTTCTAAATGCTATTAATGGTGTGCCACTGTTAGCACCCATTTTTGAGATAATTGGCATAGTTTATGCTATCTGGTTTACTTTCCGTTATCTCATCAAATCGGAAACTCGGCAAGAATTATCCTACAAAGTTAGTTCTTTCAAAAAAGAACTTATAGGGTAAGACTTTTCAGAGCTGTTAAGATAAATTTATTCACTAATTTAATGCGGGGTTGGTATTGTCTACCCTGCATTTTTTATCAGTTATCGACATCATCTCGGTTGATAGCAGGATATCAAGGTGGTTTTAGTTCTGCTCTACACGCCATCTCAAGATAGATAATCTAAAGTAATATTCTTCCTCAATTCAGTTCTTAAGACAGTATTTTTATATTGAAAATTAAACTAGTCTAGTTGTCGAAGTTATTCTCAAAAAAATTAAAGAGGAATAAATTTATGGCTAATAAACCAGTGAAAAAAACAATAGACTCTGCTCATCGAATTGATGCAGGTGCTTATGATAGAGGAATTATCCCAGCAGAAACAGCAGCACATATAGCTAGAGAAGGAGAACATTATAAACATCTTCCCACGGAGGAAAATCTCTTTAATGCACCTACAGATGATCAAACAGATATTGAAAGCATACGCACTACTGACGGTTACACTGTAGCAGGACTTACGCAACTGGCACCAATAGGGGGCGGGATGTAGCCCTGGCACGGAACAATTGAACTCAAACCAAGCACATAGGAAGACTTGGGCGTTTTAGTTGCTGAATTAAATAATTAGAAAGGAATCTATGCTTGTTTTGATAAACAGTTTGACCAGTTTGATAGGCTAAATTCTTTAATCTAATCTAAACTAACATTGCACAAGCAATATGATTTATTTGAAGCCTAGCTTTACGACATTGACAAGATTCAATGCCACTTATTTGTTTAATCTCTCGGTGAAACTCCTCCATTTTCCAACGAATTTTACACACCTCTTGTACAACATTCGTAGAACTTTGAGATAAGTCGTTAGTAGTGACATAATCCGTTCTGTTGGTAGAAACAGCAACCCGGAATAGTTTCACTTTTTTCTGAGCGGGAAACCCTTTAATTTTTATAATTTTACCACATTCTAACTCTTCAGTACTCCATTGTCATAATTCAATAGGTTTATCTTTTTCTTTGGCAAATGTATCATCAACTAACCGATCCTTTTTTAAAGGGCAATAATAAATTTTGTCTAAATTATCAATATACAGCATGAAACTCTTTACTGCATACCATGTGTCCATCAAAACCGTATCAAAGGGGAAAAGCTGATGATACACCAGGTTTTGCAGCATATCTTTCACATGGTCTATCTTGGTTTTACCATCCACATCAGCATTAAAAATGCGGTAATCTATTACCCCAAATCTTTGAACTTTAGGATTCACATATACACAACTGACTACACCAATTCCTTGGAGTATGCCATGTTCATTACCACTATATTGTCTCCTCACCATCTCTATTTCTTCAGAATATCTTTTGTCTAAAACACTATCATCAAAAAATATGATGTACCCATTACCATCAGGTTCTACTACCTCTTTCACCTTATCCCATAGTAAACGAGATGTTAACTTTTCGGTTTTTAAATAATAGTTAATTGCATCATGGCTAATACTTTCTAAATGCTCTGCTAAATTAGTTATTGTATAATTAATTTGACTACTTCATAAGTATTGGCAGTAATCAAGTTTAGTAAATCTCATTACCGTTAGCAACATTTATCTAATACAATCTCCTACCTATTTTCTCATGAATATTTGAATAATGTTTCCTGTTGCAGCTACTTCTTATGGGTTGATAAAGCTTTCCATATCCGATTTATTTAATACCGATGTACTATATTCACCCATCGCCTGTGCCAGTTGCCTAAGTCCTGTGTAGATAAGGAAGGTTTCTTGAATAATTATCCAGTTGAACCCGAAATGTATTATGAGGTTCCCGGTGATGCACGGGAAGATATGGCTGAAGACACTATAGAACGTTTGGAAGAACTTACAGAAGTCAATAAAGATAAAACAGGAGAGTTGACAGAAAAAGCAGATAGACGCGGTAAAGGAACGGGAATAATTTAGTTAATTATCTATCCGTAAATGAGTATTTTATCTCCACAGTTAAGTTAGGTAATCCCTCTAATTTTTCTGTCGGAATATATTCTGGTACGGTTGGGACGAAAACTCTCAAACCTGCGGGTATACAATTAATTTCTATAGGAGTTGTACCAACAATTTCTCCATCTATAACAACTTTTTGTGGTGGGTCGGTTGTAATTTTAAACTGTTTAGCTCGGATATAACCAATGTCATCCCGTTCTACTGGTGTGCCTGTAGAAGCTGTTTGAAATAAATGAAATGTGGCTGCGATCGCACCCGCTTTAGTCTCTGGTGATACAATGGTTAAATCTAGCAATCCATCATCGAAAATAATACCTGCTGGGCCTTGAGCTAAAACTGAAGTGGGAGGTGCTGCATTTGCCACTGTTACCGCAGAAGCAATAGTCTGAATTATCTTAATCTTCGGTTTCAATTTCAACAGCAAATTTTTGTAAGTTTCCTAATTCTTGAATTCCTGCCAGGATATATGCCATCATCCCAAAGCGATTTTTAGCTTCTCGGTCTGTTTTTGCCACAGTTCCCGCGTCAAAGTCAATACCCGCTAATAATACCATTGGTCGATCATTGCAATAGGCTACATCTATTCTCCGGGTTTTGCCTTGTAAAATTGTCTGACAAGCTGCGGCTATTGTATCAGGAATATTCAAAGCTGCAGCAAAAGCATTTGCTGTTCCCCGTGAAATAATACCAAAAGGGATATCTGTATTAATTACTGCTTCTGCTACTGCTGATAATGTCCCATCTCCCCCAGATGCAATTATCGCTTCTACACCCGGTTCTACTACTGCGCGTGCGAGTTCATCAGCATCTATTTTTTCTGTAGTGAAATAAACATCTAAATCAATTTCTGGTTGTAATATTGACCTAATCTCATCTAGTTCTAATTCTGGATTACCTTGACCCGCAACTGGGTTAAATATAAGGCAAGTGGAACGACTCATATAGATAAAATAATAGACTTAGGGATGACACCAAGTTATTTTTAGCATAGATTTGAGATTTAAACTTCTATCTATTGGTAGGTTTGGCTGTAGATTGGTGAAATTTTTAGCCAACCATTTCTTCAATCTTTTCCCGAAATTCCAGTGCCGCATCTAAAGGATCATTTGCTACTGCATAATATTGCGCCAAAATTTGCAAGTCTAAATTTCCCAATAACTCACTTTGGGAAACCACTTCATAAGTGTCACCCCGCAGATGGTAAATTTCAAATTGATTATTGTGAAAAAACCAAACTTCCCTTATCCCCAATCTTCTATAAACCTCTAATTTATCAATTCCCCCACTGGGGACTACAACTTCAATGGCAATATCAGGAACTTCTTTTTCTGTTCCTATACAATAGGATTCGTCTGGTTCTACTCCTCCTCTTTTTGCTTGTTTACGAAAGGTTGTAGAACCCAGGGTAAAATAACGAATACGTTTTTCTTGAAAGTAGATTTATAATAAAGACCCAATAACAGTTTTGCGAAATTAGTGAGGACGACTTGGTGAGAATAATTCTATCACTCCATCTAAATATGTCACTCTATAGTGCGGACTGTCACCTAAATCATTGAGTAAAGCTTCATAACTCTCCCAAGTAACACCAGTTATAGTTTGCCGTTCTTCTGGATCTTCGGCTTGTAATAGTTCAGATAATTCTTGAAGTAAAACCATAACATAAGTTATTAAAACCGAATTACTGCTAAGTTGATCATATTTTAATTTATCTAACTCGCTATTTATACAATTTTATTGTGAAATGCACTTTCTGTATTCTCAGGACTATCTGCTGCTACATATTGTGCCAATTTGGCAACTTTGTAAATAAATGTAAAGCAATTCCCAAATAAAATCCTCTGTAATTAGTCTCATCCAATCCAGTACGTCACTTGCTGCGGTAGTCTAGATAAATGTGAATTTACCGCCTGGTTTGACATATAGTTTTATGACTTCAGTTTTTAGTCCTCCGCGCCCTATTCGTATTGGTTCACGTAAAAGCCAACTTGCTCTAGTTCAAACATACTGGGTACAAGAGCAACTCCAGAAAAGCTTCCCTAATATCACTTTTGAAGTCCATACCATGTCTACCCAAGGCGACAAAATCCTGGATGTAGCATTGGCCAAAATTGGCGATAAAGGACTATTTACCAAAGAACTTGAACTGCGAATGATCAATAAGGAGATTGATTTTGCAGTTCATTCGCTTAAGGATCTGCCTACTAACTTACCAGAAGGTTTGACACTCGCAGCAATTACAGAACGAGAAAACCCCGCAGATGCGGTGGTCCTGCATAAAAAGCATAAAGATCAGCAAATTGAGACTTTACCAGCAGGTGCGGTGATTGGTACTTCTTCTTTGCGAAGACTGGCACAGTTACGCTATAAGTTCCCTCATTTTACTTTTAAAGATGTACGGGGGAACTTAATCACACGCATAGGAAAATTAGATGCAGGTGAGTATGATGCTTTAATTTTAGCGGTAGCTGGGTTAGAAAGATTGGATATGAGCCATCGCATCGATCAAATTCTCCCACCAGACATTTCTCTCCATGCAGTTGGACAAGGCGCTTTAGGCATAGAATGTCGTTCTGATGACACTGAGGTAATTTCCTTACTCAAAGCCATTGAACACTCACAAACACGCGATCGCTGTTTAGCAGAAAGATCATTTTTACGAGTTTTAGAAGGTGGTTGTCAAGTTCCGATAGGTGTAGATACGCAGATTAATAGTAAGGAATTAACATTAAAAGGTCTTGTCGCCAGTGTTGATGGTCAAAAACTGGTTAAAGATACCGTCACTGGTACTGCGGCTGATGCCGAAAAATTAGGAGCACAACTAGCCAGGATTTTACGGCAAAAAGGCGCGACAGAAATTTTAGAACAGATCTTTACTGAGATTCAACGCGGATCATAAAGTTATTGGGGACTGGGGACTGGGGGTGATGGGGGGAGATGAGGGAGATGAGGATGATGGGGAAGTAATTTTCCTAATCACCAATCACCAATTATCAATTACCAATTACCAATTACCAATTACCAATTACCAATTACCAATTACCAATTACCAATTACCAATTACCAATTACCAATTACCAATTACCAAATAAATACCATGCGAATTCTATTTGTTGGAGCGGAAGCTGCTCCCGTTGCGAAAGTAGGTGGAATGGGTGATGTTGTGGGTGCATTACCTAAACTCTTAAGACAAATGGGGCATGATGTACGGATATTTCTGCCTTATTATGGCTTTCTCCCAGACAAAATGCAGATTCCCTCAGAACCCATCTGGAAGGGATATGCCATGTTCCAGGACTTTTCCGTTTATGAAAGCGTTCTTCCTGGTACTGATGTTCCTTTGTATTTATTTGGACATTCGTCTTTTAATCCCCGCCGTATTTATGCTGGAGAGGATGAAGATTGGCGGTTTACCTTGTTCTCTAATGGTGCAGCGGAATTTTGTTGGAATTACTGGAAACCAGAAATTGTCCATTGTCATGACTGGCACACAGGAATGTTACCTGTTTGGTTGAACCAATCCCCAGATATTACCACCGTATTTACCATTCATAACCTGGCTTATCAAGGCCCGTGGCGCTGGTATTTGGAGAAAATTACTTGGTGTCCCTGGTATATGCAAGGACATAACACCATGGCCGCAGCAGTGCAGTTTGCCAACAAGGTAAATACAGTTTCTCCCACCTATGCAGAACAAATTAAAACCCCTGCTTATGGTGAACAAATTGAGGGTTTGCTATGTTTTATTAGTGGGAAATTATCAGGAATTATCAATGGCATAGATACGGAAATATATAATCCTGCCAATGATAAATATATCGCCCAAACTTTCACCACCGAGACATTAGAGCAACGCAAAGTTAATAAAATCGCCTTGCAACAAGAAGTAGGTTTAGAAGTTAATTCCAAAGCCTTTTTAATCGGCATGGTGACAAGGTTGGTGGAACAAAAGGGTCTGGATCTAGTTTTACAAATTCTCGACCGCTTCATGGCCTATACAGATGCTCAGTTTGTCTTGTTGGGAACAGGCGATCGCTATTATGAAACCCAAATGTGGCAAATAGCATCTCGCTACCCCGGACGCATGGCAACTTATTTACTGTATAACGATGCCCTTTCTCGTCGCATCTATGCCGCTACTGATGCCTTCCTAATGCCCAGTCGTTTTGAACCCTGCGGTATCAGCCAAATGATGGCTTTGCGTTACGGTTCTGTTCCTATTGTCCGTCGTACAGGTGGATTAGTTGATACAGTATCACATTATGATCCTGAAAATGAAGCAGGTACTGGTTATTGCTTTGATCGCTACGAACCTCTAGACCTATTTACCTGCATGATTCGTGCTTGGGAAGGCTTCCGTTTCAAACCACAATGGCAAGAACTCCAAAAACGAGGTATGAATGAAGACTTCAGTTGGTATCGTTCTGCTCAACAATACGATAATCTCTATCGATCAATGTACGGTTTACCACCACGAGAAGAAGAACCAACATCAGAACCAAAGTTAATTTTAACCGAAGCTAATGATAAATCCTAATTGATCACGTAGAGACGTTTGAACTAACGTCTCTGCAATTCAATATACTAACTTAAATTTTCAGGGTCAACACCTAATTTCTTTAACATTTCTGCTAATCTGTGGTTCTTTTCTTCAGATTCTAAACGCTTTCCTTCAAATTTTTGAATCCGTTCTTCTGGTCTGGAAAATCTTTTTCCTTCTTCATCAAACCAATACAACCATTCTCTAGTTATACCTTGATAAGTTCCTCTTTCTCTGCCGATTCCTAAACCTATTTCTGGTAGCCAAACAGGACTTCCTGAAATTAGTACATATTCACGATTTACTAATTTATAACCTTCTAAAGGTTCTTTTGTCTTTCTTTGGGGATTATAAACCAAATAATATAAAATCCCTAAATCATGGGCATAACAATCTTTTTTAGTGCTGTATTCTCCCCGATAGGTTTGGGAAACAACTTCTAATACCAAAATAGGTAATTTATTTTCTTCCCATAGCACATAACTAGGACGTAAACGCTAATCAATGGATCTATCTACCCCAATACTTAAAAAGCCATCTGGAACAATTGCAGGTTTATTTGGGTCATCATACATTCCCATATCTACACCGAAAAACCAATCCCATCTTTGAGACCAAATCAACACGAGTATGGCTTTTAATAAGCCGGGTATTAAATCTTGTAGTCCGTTATCCACTGGTGTGTCGCCAGAGTCGGGTAATTCTTCTGAAGATGGTAAACAGTCGAATGGGTTGTACTTTAGCATGATTGATGCTACCAATATCTATGTCGATTATATGGGAATGCTATTTGATTCATGCTGAAATCATCCCCCTTTTAACCCTGTCACCTGTCACCTATTTTAATGGTAGCAATTTTCCTGATGTTAGCTGAGAGATGTTGAAACAGCAAATAAAGAACTCAAGAGTTTCTTATGAAAAAAAATACTATTTCTCGGTTATGTAGTTCTACTTTCATTGGGTTGATATCTTTAAAATCTGTTGTAACTAAGACTACATCTGCATTACCTCAGACAACCAAAGCTTCCCTAGTTAAGCAAACTCCTTTACCTAGTAGTCACTTAATCTGGCCGACTCATGGGATCCTTTCTCAAGGTTTTCGTAAATATCAACATGAAGGAATTGATATAGCGGGTGCTATTGGCACTCCTATTTTTGCAGCTGCATCAGGTACAGTTCTTAAAGTCGGTTGGGATGATTGGGGATTAGGCAATTTTATCGAAATTCAGCATCCTGATGGTAGTGTGACAGTCTATGGTCACAATAATCGTTTGTTAGTCAGCAAAGGTCAACAAGTTAATCAAGGGCAAATTGTTGCAGACATGGGATCTAGCGGTAATAGTACAGCCCCTCATTTACATTTTGAATTTTATCGAGATCGTCGGTTAGTGATTGATCCTATGCCGATTTTATGCTCTTCAACCACTGCCAAACTACCATTAGAACAACCAGTTTCACCTTCACAACCAATTCCTCTCAATATTGCACCTATCCAAGCTGATGCTGAATGTGCTGGAATTACAGTTATTACAGCTGAGACTGCAAAAATTCGTGTTCAAGTCTGTGAAGAAAAGGGCCAACTGTTTTACATTGGACAATCAAAGCAAGATGCTAGTAAACCTGTCAAGATAGCTGCTTGGAATGTTGGTAACAATAAATATCGAGCAGATAATGAATGGTACTCATTCATACTTAGTTACTCCAGAAAAGGTGGAAGTGTGGCTAAACGGTAGTCAGATTCGTACTGATAGTTTTAATACTTCCTATAATGCTGGCAATTAAAATTACTTCTTAGTTTAGTTAATTGATGATTTTGATACAAATACCGTAATGTGACAGTTTACAGGGCGTAATATGGCGTCAAAAATTCTGCAAATTAAAGAGTATAAAATATATCTAGATTCAATCTATAAAGAATCACAGTCACTGTTTGTAATATCCCTAGTGTTTACATAAAGGAGCAAAAAATCATGGAATATATGGCTTATTCTTATATGTACATGGCGAATGAAGAGACTCCCGTTAATGTGGATTTGAATCTTCCCAAGTTGCAATTTAATTGGAAAAAATTACTGAAGTCTTCTGCGTGGTTAGCTTTAGCTGGTATTACTGTTTTAGTTGGTTCTGTTTCCCAAGTTAAGGAAGCTTCAGCAGATTATGTGAGAACTAATGGTAATTGTTTATATATCCGCAGGCGTCCTAGCAGTGGTAACTCATCTGTAGCTTGTGTACCTAATGGAACAAACATTGGAGATACTGGAAATGTGAGTAATGGTTTTGCTAAAATTACTTCTGGACGTTACCAAGGATATTATGTTGCTGAAAAATGGATTGGTATGAATCCTGAAACTTCACATGGTCGTCCTGGCCTTGGTGTTGGTGGTCGAGTTTTGCTGAGACAGGGCGCTAGAGGTGAGCGTGTGAGGGTGGTACAACGAGCTTTAGGTATAAGAGTAGATGGTGTTTATGGACCGAATACTGCTTACCATGTCCGCAATTTCCAAAGAAGAAATGGTTTGCTTGTAGATGGTATAGTTGGTCCTTCTACTCGCAGGGCTTTGGGTATTAGTTAGTGAGAACAAGGAATAGGGAATGGGTAACAACAGGTAGGAGAGTGTCAATCTCATCTGAATCAGTACCCAGGGATGCCCTGAATTTGTCGAAGGGTCGAAGTGTCCCCAGTCCCTAACCTTCTAATTTACATTCGAAAGCTTTTTTCTGCATGGTTTTGAAGATGTTGTAAAAACCATTGGCGCGGGAAGGAGTTAAACTAACATTTAAACCTGTAGCTTGAATAAAATCAGGAGTCAGTTGCACGATTTCTGTTGGTGCTAGTCCATTTAATCCTTCTATCAATAACGCGACTAATCCCTTAGTTAGCTGAGAATCCGAATCTCCTTGAAAAACCACTTTCCCGTCATGCAGTGATGCTGTTACGTATACCTGAGAAACGCAACCAGGAACTTTGTTTTCGGGAATTTTATAAGCTTCGGGAAATTCTGGCAGTTTTTCTGCATACCAAATTAACTGCTCATAACGCCGCTTTGGGTCAGCAGCACGTTGGAAGCGTTGAACAATCTTAGCTAAAGCAGGTGGTAAGGAGTCAAGACTTAAGGACATAGTTAATTCAGAAAATAATCAGTCTCACCTTGAGTTTAAATTATCTGGAGAGCGATCGCTGTTCAGGTTGGTAGACAGCTTAAATTCTCAGTATAGTGATTGTTTATGTTAAGGATTGGCAATAACTGTTAAATATTGCTGCAAGTTTGGGATTTTTCTTGAATTGTCTTAGTAATTCTGAAGATTATATTGTCAGTGATTCAATAATCTCAGGAGCAAATCCGGTGTTGACCTCAACTTTACTCGCTACTGTACCTACACCCCTAGAATGGAGTCCTACTGTTGGCATTATCATGATTATCGCCAACATTCTAGCTATCGCTTTCGGCAAATTTACAATTAAGTATCCCAGATCAGCACCAGCAGTACCCGCAGCTAATTTCTTTGGTGGTTTTGGTTTACCTGCTGTACTAGCAACTACAGCCTTCGGTCATATCTTAGGCGCTGGTATCATATTAGGACTGCACAACATAGGTAGAATCTAAGCCTTAGCCTCAAACCCGCCTGTATTAAATTGCTTATTATTCACTTTTCAACTTAAGAACCAGAGAGCAAGTTCTCTGGTTTTTTGTGTCTGTATAGAAAAACAGAAATCATTTTTTAACCGACCTTCGGCACCCTAACTGTACCCTAACTGTCACAGATAGTAGTACATATGAACTAAGGCTCCTGCAAGGAAGAAAAGGCTTAATGAGAATAGTATCATTAAAATGGCAATAGAGTGAGAGAATAAAGTTTTGTAAACAAGATAAAAGAAAAGAAAATTTAATGATTTAAAAATTAAATTAGAACAGAAGAAGAAATGATTTAATCACAACAGGAGTTGTGGATAATTCTGTTGTGAAATCAAAGCTTCAAAAAATGGAAATTCAAAACCTAGACCATTTAGGCATAGTAGCAGGAATAATAGACGCCATAGGAGTAGTAGAAATAATCCTTGAAATTGGAGAGAACGTAAGTCCGGGTCATGTAGTAAAACCCATGATAATCAACGGGTTAGGATTTGTATAAAAACCCTTATATATGTTTCCCCAAGATTTTGAAACAATCCCCTGTGACCATCTAATAGGAGCAGGAGTAACACCAGAACATCTCAAGGACGATAAACTGGGGAGAGTCATGGATAAACTATTTATAAAAGGATTGGATAGAATATTTTTTGTTGTCGCCTTAAAAGCAGCCCCAAAATTTGGAGTATCCCTATGAGCAGGGCATCTAGACTCATCATAAATGCACATACATTGGCAATATAATACCAGCTTACCAGAAGTAATATTTGAGAGTCAAAAAGTAGGAAATAATCAAGAAATAGAAGAATTAGCAGTAAAATCACCAAAAGAAATAACCATCACCTACGATTATTCTGGTGACCATAGACCGGAGTTAAAACAGTTCATCATAGAAATGATATGTTCATGAGATGGAGACATACCAATATATATTTTTAAAACTAGCATCGGGAAACCAAGCAGATTCATCATGCTTTGGTAAAATAGCAGTAGAGTACCAAAAACAATTAAAAGTTAACTAAAAGTTAACAGTCTCATAGTAGCAGACTGGGCCTTATATACAGAATCAAGTCTAAAAATGATGAATGATGTCATATTTAAGCTGGTTATATCCAGTGCCATTAAGCGTAGAATCAGCACAATCATTAATATCAACATTACCAGAACCAGAATTTGTTGATAGTAACTTACCCGGATATAAACTAGCTTCAAAAACAGTAAATTATCCAGGAATAGAACAAAGATGGTTAGTAGTGCAAAGTCAAGAAAGAAGAGAATCAGACCTGGGTAAACTCTCACAAGAAATTACCAAGGCACAATCAAAAGCTGTGCAAGATCTGAAAAAGTTATCACCAGAAAAATTTGCTTGTGAAGCTGATGCTATCAAGGGGTTATCTAAACTATTCAAACAATTCAAATATCACCAAATTAACCAGAGTAACGTTACTCAAATCAAATCTAAGAAAAAAGATAGTTCAGGAGAGATATCCTCTGAAATATCAGCTACAGTCTCCCAGAATGAAAGTAAAATTAATACAGAATTTCTGAGGACAGGGCCTTTTATTATTGGTACAAACCTTTTGGATTCAAATGAACTTACCCATGACTCCATCTTGAGTGAATATAAAACTCAATAGTCTTGCCAGAGAGGGTTTGCTTTTCTCAAAGACCCATTATTTTTTGCAGACAGTATTTTCCTAAAAAGTCCAGAGAGAATAGAGTCCCTGGGAATGGATTATGGGTTTATCTCTGCTGGTTTATACTTTAGAGCAACGACAAATTACAACCCCTTTGAGAGAGTCTAAATCAACCGTAAAAAATCAATTGGGCAAACCAACTGACTGCCCCACTTTACGCTGGATTTTTCCATGCTTTCAGTCTATTCATTTAGTTACACTTAACCAAGGAAAACACATCTGTTACTGGACTCAAGAGAGAGATTTCATTGTGAATCTTTTACCAGAGCATTGTTCTCCCTACTATCAATTACTTACCTAATTTTTCTCTCTATTAATTTAATCTCCATGAGAAAATAACCTAATGTCGTTGATTTATAGCTCTATTTTACTATTTCCATAATTTCTTTTTTTACTTCAATCTATTAGTCTAAGTTATGATTTATCTCTTGAATATCTTCATTTATCTGTTGACTCCTCTGGGCGGTGTTCTTTCTTATTGCTCCTTATTGAGAATAGCTTTTGATGCTATTTTTGGTGCTTTACTGTTTCTCCAATGCCTTTTTTCACTGTATATGTTTCTTTTTATGCTCCCTTGGATTTTTTCTCTCCGTAATTTCTCTCTGTGGCACTTTATGGTGCCGAATGTGGGTTCTAGCCCAGTCCTGTTTATGTCTATGATATCTATGGTCATCATGGCTAGACCAGTCCACGCTAGTCAAACTGTTAACCCTGTAGGTACTCATCTATCTTCTGTGCGTTTTCCCCACTAAGCAACTGTGCGTCAGGTATGTATACAAATGGATAATGCTACTCCAACTACTGCTAAACCAGCTATGCAAATAGCACAAGTTCAACCTGATAAAAATCAGCCCGATGAACTAGAATTTACGGAAGCAGAAAGTGATGAAGCAATCAAGTTGTTTGGCTGTGATTGTCCAGTTTGCCTTAATGCTGTACGTCAGTTGCATGGTATAGCACCCTTGCCTGTATAAAATCAGAAAAGTATTTATACGGTAAAACGCATGATTTTTTTACATTAAAACCCATATTCGGCACCATAAAGTGCCACAGAGAGAAATTACGGAGAGAAAAAATCCAAGGGAGCATAAAAAGAAACATATACAGTGAAAAAAGGCATTGGAGAAACAGTAAAGCACCAAAAATAGCATCAAAAGCTATTCTCAATAAGGAGCAATAAGAAAGAACACCGCCCAGAGGAGTCAACAGATAAATGAAGATATTCAAGAGATAAATCATAACTTAGACTAATAGATTGAAGTAAAAAAAGAAATTATGGAAATAGTAAAATAGAGCTATAAATCAACGACATTAGGTTATTTTCTCATGGAGATTAAATTAATAGAGAGAAAAATTAGGTAAGTAATTGATAGTAGGGAGAACAATGCTCTGGTAAAAGATTCACAATGAAATCTCTCTCTTGAGTCCAGTAACAGATGTGTTTTCCTTGGTTAAGTGTAACTAAATGAATAGACTGAAAGCATGGAAAAATCCAGCGTAAAGTGGGGCAGTCAGTTGGTTTGCCCAATTGATTTTTTACTGTTGATTTAGACTCTCTCAAAGGGGTTGTAATTTGTCGTTGCTCTAAAGTATAAACCAGCAGAGATAAACCCATAATCCATTCCCAGGGACTCTATTCTCTCTGGACTTTGTAGGAAAATACTGTCTGCAAAAAATAATGGGTCTTTGAGAAAAGCAAACCCTCTCTGGCAAGACTGTTGAGCTTTATATTCACTCAAGATGGAGTCAGAGATGATTTATAAAGTAAATGTTTAGGAGACAAGAGGAAGTAGCATAATTCTAGCCATAAGAGCATATATAGCCCCTTCCCTCATTTGTGTTAAACGCTCATAATTCTTGCTTAGACGATGATATTGCTTAAACCACCCAAATGTTCTTTCTACTACCCAGGGTTGTGGTAAAACTTTAAATCCTTACTCAGTAGGTCCTATGACTTCAACATGAGCTTGAATCATGAACCAAACTGCAAGTCCAAATTTATCACCGTCATAACCGGAATCAACCTATAAAACTTGGACTTTTTCCAATAATTCTGTGGGTTCCTCTAGCAGTTCCATTAGTGCATAGGCAGCAAGTATTCGTTCTGGGGCATTCGCTTCACTAACAACAACTTTAAACACAAATCCCAGGCTATCAACTAAAGTCTGCCCCTTTCTTCCTTTTACCTTTTTACATCCGTCAAAACCATACACATCCCCTTTTTTTGGTCAGTATTGACCGACTGACTGTCTACGGCAAGCGCGGTAGGTTGTGTTGATTTACCTAATTGCGAGCGAACTTGACCACCCAATGTATGGTTGAATTTTTCCCAAACCCCCTGGCCCTGCCATTTCCTGTAATAGCTATATACCGTTGATTTTGGCGGGAAGTCACCTGGAAGCATATTCCATTGACATCCAGTTTTCAAATGAAAATAGATGGAATTACATATTTCACCCATATCTGTTGTGGGTGGATGCCCTCCTTCTTTGGCTGGTGGAATCAATGGGGCCAGGATTTCCCACTCCATATCAGTTAAGTCTGTGGGGTAAGACTTTCGTTCCATCAGTAGCTATGTAAATACACTACATTTTATGTATCCTATCCTTCCAACATTCCTTTTCTACTCCCCTCTACATTTACTTTATCAATAGCCTCTCATGGGTAAGTTCATTGGAATCCAAAAGGTTTGTACCAATAATAAAAGGCCCTGTCCTCAGAAATTCTGTATTAATTTTACTTTTATTCTGGGAGACTGTAGCTGATATTTCAGAGGATATCTCTCCTGAACTATCTTTTTTCTTAGATTTGATTTGAGTAACGTTACTCTGGTTAATTTGGTGATATTTGAATTGTTTGAATAGTTTAGATAACCCCTTGATAGCATCAGCTTCACAAGCAAATTTTTCTGGTGATAACTTTTTCAGATCTTGCACAGCTTTTGATTGTGCCTTGGTAATTTCTTGTGAGAGTTTACCCAGGTCTGATTCTCTTCTTTCTTGACTTTGCACTACTAACCATCTTTGTTCTATTCCTGGATAATTTACTGTTTTTGAAGCTAGTTTATATCCGGGTAAGTTACTATCAACAAATTCTGGTTCTGGTAATGTTGATATTAATGATTGTGCTGATTCTACGCTTAATGGCACTGGATATAACCAGCTTAAATATGACATCATTCATCATTTTTAGACTTGATTCTGTATATAAGGCCCAGTCTGCTACTATGAGACTGTTAACTTTTAGTTAACTTTTAATTGTTTTTGGTACTCTACTGCTATTTTACCAAAGCATGATGAATCTGCTTGGTTTCCCGATGCTAGTTTTAAAAATATATATTGGTATGTCTCCATCTCATGAACATATCATTTCTATGATGAACTGTTTTAACTCCGGTCTATGGTCACCAGAATAACCGTAGGTGATGGTTATTTCTTTTGGTGATTTTACTGCTAATTCTTCTATTTCTTGATTATTTCCTACTTTTTGACTCTCAAATATTACTTCTGGTAAGCTGGTATTATATTGCCAATGTATGTGCATTTATGATGAGTCTAGATGCCCTGCTCATAGGGATACTCCAAATTTTGGGGCTGCTTTTAAGGCGACAACAAAAAATATTCTATCCAATCCTTTTATAAATAGTTTATCCATGACTCTCCCCAGTTTATCGTCCTTGAGATGTTCTGGTGTTACTCCTGCTCCTATTAGATGGTCACAGGGGATTGTTTCAAAATCTTGGGGAAACATATATAAGGGTTTTTATACAAATCCTAACCCGTTGATTATCATGGGTTTTACTACATGACCCGGACTTACGTTCTCTCCAATTTCAAGGATTATTTCTACTACTCCTATGGCGTCTATTATTCCTGCTACTATGCCTCAATGGTATAGGTTTTGAATTTCCATTTTTTGAAGCTTTGATTTCACAACAGAATTATCCACAACTCCTGTTGTGATTAAATCATTTCTTCTTCTGTTCTAATTTAATTTTTAAATCATTAAATTTTCTTTTCTTTTATCTTGTTTACAAAACTTTATTCTCTCACTCTATTGCCATTTTAATGATACTATTCTCATTAAGCCTTTTCTTCCTTGCAGGAGCCTTAGTTCATATGTACTACTATCTGTGACAGTTAGGGTACAGTTAGGGTGCCGAAGGTGGGCTAGAAAGCAAGGCCAAGATAAATTTTCTGTTCATTTTCTTTAAACAACTTTGTCACTAGGGAACCAAACCAATTCACTTATTCATATCAATTGGTGTTAATCAGTCCATCTTATACAAACTTGCTGACAATATGTGTTCTATTCAATGGAAACTATAATATTTTTCCATTGCCTTTCCACCT
The DNA here is from genome assembly GCF_000196515.1 of 'Nostoc azollae' 0708. Lineage (NCBI taxonomy): Bacteria > Bacillati > Cyanobacteriota > Cyanophyceae > Nostocales > Nostocaceae > Trichormus > Trichormus azollae. The sequence goes on along the minus strand of NC_014248.1, from coordinate 5,249,188 downwards.
TGCAGTTTCTTGGTCTTACTCCCCCTCTGTAGATTAACTCAATGAGTAGAGCGATCGCACACAAAGATATATCAAACAACTCATTGTATATTTGCAAACGCCGAAAGGTGTATGAAATCTCATGGACTTGGGAACTTGCAGCTAGGCATAAAGTCATATAGGACATCAAAATCAAGTAACTTATTTGACCCATCAAGTCAGAAAAGGATTTCAAGAACTACAATTCTAGTACCGTAATTAATAGTATCAATCAGATGGATTTTGTCACTTTTTAATAAATGCGGAAATTTTGCTTAATTAAATAACAAGTAAGTAAGTCGGCGGGAAAAAACAGAAGTATGTAACATAAAGTAAAATCACCAAAAACCTCTTCCCTATTGTCTTTTATAACAACAATTTTTAACGCCAACTTACTTATAGGTGTAAAGACGTTCCGGTGAACGTCTTTACATGGGAACATACCCAAAAATCGGGATTTTTTGATTTGGCAGCCTCATAATTAAGGATACAAACCCCTATCAGTCAAAGCTTGCGCGAATCTACCCACACCCAGTGTATAAGCAGCTAACCGTCGATTTACTCCTCTCATCTGTGACCCTTGAATTACTTGACGATAAGCATTCACCATTAAGTGTTTCATTTCCCGGTTCACTCGCTCTTCATCCCAGAACAGGTAAGAAAGACCTTGTACCCATTCCAAATAACTCACCACCACACCCCCAGCATTGGCTAAAATATCCGGTGAAACCTTCACACCACGAGCTTCTAGAACTCCGTTAGCCTCTAAAGTTACAGGGCCATTAGCAGCTTCAGCAACAAACTGCGCTTGTATCTGCTCAATATTTTCCTCAGTGATTTGATTTTCCAAAGCTGCGGGAATCAAAACATCACAAGAGACCTGTCAGGAAAATTAAGTTGGTGTGGAAAAAATGGTAGAAGGGAATTTTGAGGGTGTAGCAAAAGGAAAAATCCACTAAATTAACTATATTCAAGAATATCCACATGGTAGAAAACAAATACTGGGAATAACTAACCATCAGTTTCAAAACTTGTTAGCCCAAGGTGAAATGCAGCATAAAAAACTTCAAGGTGACATAGAAAGTAAAAAGATAGGTATAAATCAGAAAGGAGCAGGGGGGAAAGGGAAACTAGAGATCAAAGAACAGGTATGTCTATCCTTGTTCTATTTGAGGAAAATGCCAACATTTGAGGTTTTTGCACTTCGGTATATCCAAAACGGAAGCATAGGACACATTTCATGACTGGCTAGAGATATTATGAGATGTTTCCCTGCTAGTCTCCTTGAACAGGTAGAAAAACATGATAGGGATTATGCCATGGCGACTCAGAACAAAAGGCAGGAAACAAAGAGTTTTCCACCAAGGGGATTTTTGTTGAACAGGTCATTAGACTTGTAAAAATATTCCGGGTACCTCAACAACGATTTCCCCTGAATTCCCCAATTTACTCACAAGTAATTCTTACTATTTATGGTTTAGTCACATTAGGAATTAGTTCATTAGTTTTGCCCATTTCGTAAATGTTATGGATATGAGGTCAGTTATGAATTTGTCATCAACATCTTCATGGATAGGAACTATCCGTAACTATTCCCAACCCTGATTCTTTCCTTGGCTCTTTCCTCATCTTAACACTATGGAAAGCTAGACACAGACAGACTCCTTTGTAAATTTTCGGACGTCTCTTTTGAAAGCGAAAATCACGGAATTAATTCAAAAACCCTTTGAAGCTCTCTTTCCTTTGCGTTCTTTGCGTCCTTTGCCGTTTGTTTATTTCATGCCTTGGATAAGTTGTTAGGTCAGATAAAAATAAGTAGGTTGGCGTTAAAAACTATCGTTATCAAAGGCAAAAGGCAACAATGAAGAGGGTTTTGGTGATTTTACTTCAAGTTACACATTTGGGATGCTTCCGTATCGAATCCCCGACTTCTTGGAGGAGTTGGGGATCTTATTTAGGAGTTTGTTGGGTTGCCTTAAGTTAATTGAATGAATATGTCTGGCGTAAACTTCCCATCTAAACCATAAGGAATATGATGTTTTAGATGTAGTTTTGCAACTGCACCTTTTTGAAAATTTTGAGCATCTAAGATGATTACATCTGAACGATGATGTTCTGTATCATAGACTAAAGATATTACCCAACCATCATCTTCTGATTGAGAGTTTGGACGAGAAATAAAAATAGGTTTACCTGTAAAACCGCATGGTGCACTACTCCATATTTCCTGTTACCCCGACTCTAAATCAAGTCTTAAAATTGCTTGTAAAGGCGCATTTCCTGTTAACTGATGAGCAGAAGCAGTATATTAATAACGGTAGGGTCTACCCACACATGATTCGGGTGAATAATGGGAAACTCAGAAGCCCGACTATCTATTAAGTTGCTTTGCACTTGATTTTTTTGTAAATAGAGATTAAAACGCCATAGTTGTCCTGGTGCATTAGCTTCAAAATTGGTTTGTCGATAATCACTATTTGCTTCCGAATCTGTTCATGATTCATAGCAAATAGAATCAATTACAATTTCGTTCCCAATTTCAAAAGCATTGACATGATGGGAAATAAATCCTGCTTTGGTTTCTAAAACTTTGATTCCTTGAGGTTGTGTTTCTGGCGTGCGAGGAATAACTATGATTTTTGTAGGTTGATTTTTCTTGAATTTAATACATTGTCCGGCGCTGGCTATTCCTAAAGTAAAGGACATGGGATTAAAATTAACAGGCTTTTGGAAGAAAATACAGTAATTTTCAGTAATTACAGAATCATGAATGAAGCAAAAACCAGGAACTTTATGCTTTTGTTTGCTGATAATTTCCTCAGGTGCATTTAGTACACTCCAGTATTTTGCTTGCATAGAAGTATGCATGATTTTGCTTTGCTAGGTGTTAAAACCAAAAATTAGGTTGGGTTTTTGTGGGCAATTAATTAATTATTAACTGAATTAGCTGGAAACGTTTTGATGTTGGTTTCTTCTGTATCTGACAAAAAGTTGAGAAATAGTAACGGTAAAAGGGCAAGTACATTAGTTATTATCACCAATATCCATAGGGTATCAAAGTTAGTATCTGTAATTCCTAACCAGTGCATAATTATCGCTCCAATTTCTTTGGAAATAGCTCCTCCTAAATTGAATATTGACATTAAGAGTGAAAATAATGTTGCTTCTATTCCCAAGGGACAAATTCTTGCTGCTAAGACCATGATGGGCATAAATGCAATTTGTCCCATGATGGCAAGAATTAAGCTATCTCCTAAACTAAACCAGTGGTCATCTATTCCTAATGCTCTATTTGTATGTGTAACTAACACTAACATTGTCATTCTCAATGCTGCGGAAATCACGATACTCCAACCACAAATGATGCGAAAAGAAACACTTTTAAAATAGCTTTGAAAAATCCAAATACCAATTAATGAGGCTAAGTTTGTGACTAAATGTACTCTGCCTAAGAATTCTGGTGCAAAGTGCAGTTCGTTGGTGAAGAAGTAGAAAAAAGCTGCTTCTCCACTAGGGGTAGATTGCCAGATAAATATAAATGCTGTGGGTATCCAAATTGCTTTTTGGGTAAAGGCTTGACCTAATTGTTTTATTTGAGTTGTGATGGTGAGGGGATGAGTTTGATCAGGCTGTTGTTGGATATCTTTGTTAACTGGTGTTTCATGAATGAACCAAGCTACTAGTGAGATAATTAACGGAAATATTGCAGTCACCAAAAATACTGTGCGAGTGCTGAAATATTCTAAAAGTAAACCGCTAAAATAGGCTGTAATTAAACCACCAAGGGCGGTAGTACCCCAACAAAGGGATTGGAGAGAACCTACTTGTGCTTGGGATTCTACTCTGGCACGTTCTACAACTAGGGAGTCAACTATTACATCACTGAAAGCGACGGAGAGGGAAGATAGTGCGATCGCAATTGTTGCAACCCAGGTACTATAAGCTAAAGTAGACAAACTCACCCAAGCAGCAGCCCCCAGTATTCCAGATAATACTAGATAGGGGCGGCGACGGTAGCCAAAGATTGGCAACCCATCGGAAATAAAGCCAAATAATGGCTTAATCATCCACGGTAGGGCAACTATGCCCAATAATACTGATACCTCAACTGGACTCAGATGCAATTCATCTTTGAGGAAGAAACTGATGGCTAGACGCGCTAACCCTAATATGCCTTGGACAAAGTAGACTACAAGAATCGCCATTAATTCTGGCTTAGGTTCATTACCCAAGAGAATTTTTTTGATTACTGAGTCTTTGACCTTGGACAAGCCAGAGGAGTGAATCAGCATTTGATAAATATTCTTTAAGTATTATCTACTTTTTTATCATATCTGGATAGGGATGAAGTTGACACTTATCAGTTTTTTCTATAAATAAAAACCCATTAGTTATTTAAACCAAAGAGCAAGCGTCATCTGTAGTTTGATGCTTGCCTTCAATTAATAGACCTCTTGCACAATTAATTTTATGTTATAATGGGCGTATATCTTTGTTTTAGTCAAAAGTTTAGAGTTACAGGGTTATGTTTGAATTAGTGATCGCAAAGAACACCAAAAATACATAGAATCTAAAACCCTCTATCATACCACAGAAACAATTTTGCAATAGGTCTAATATGCATTTGTTGTGTCCCACTCTGCTGATATTCAGAACGGTCAGCACCATAACATGTCACAGAATTCAAGGTCTATTTGTATCTGGGTTTTGCCAATACCTATACAGCAGGAGTCAGGAGTCAGGAGTCAGGACTAAAACTCTCTTGCTCTCTAGGTTTCAATTTAGATTCTGTACCTCATGGAGCTGCAATCTGCTGTAAGTAGGTGGGTGTTAAAAATTGTCGTTATGACAAGGCAAGAGGTGAACCAGAGCGGTCTTGGGAAGCCACTGCAGTGGAAGGATTTCCCGGCAAAAGCGGGGTGGCGTGGTTTTCCCCATGTAGGCGCTTCGCCTTCCCTCAGGGTCCGACTGGAGAACCCTAAGGGCAAGAGGCACTCATGCAATAGGGAAGAGGTTTTGGTCAGTTTTACTTTTCGTTACATACTACTCTCCAAGAAGCCGCTGCGTATCTACGGTTTTTTTCTGCCTTCCTACTTAGATTCCAGATGCTTTAGACTTTATGTCCTAACCTACGTAGGCTATTAGATATTAATCTACAGAAGTAACTACAGATGAAGTAACTACTCCTGTGTTACGGGATTCTAAATTATTCGATAAGCGACTCATGGTCAATAGCGGTACTTCTTGTCGGCACGACAGGCAAAACCAATATAGTTCACCATGACGAACATGACGCAGGATTGAACCACCGCAGCATGGGCAAGTATTCGCTCTATTACTCATACCAATGTCCTCCTAAAAAAGTTTGTTGTTGTAATTCAGAGAAAAAAATTTTGATTAAAGTCGACTGGATCTGTTGGTTTAAGTACCAACTACTCTGCTTGGTGATAGAAACTGGGATGCTATGCCTGACAGCAATCAGATTTTACTGCTGATCTTTTCTGCATCTTGATTAATTAGGTTGACATAACTTCTTACTAATCCTGAGATCATTTTATGGGGATAAAACATTTGTACTTACTGTTTGGAAATTTAAATTAACTTTTTTGAGTTCCAAAAGTGTAAACTGCATGTAATTTTGGTTAACTCTACCATCAATTCACTAACAGATATGTCAGAGGAGCAGTAATAGGTAATAATTAACGTCCCTTCTAAATTACAAGTGGACATTTAGTATTATCATCTATCTTGGGGATCATAATTAATTAAAATATTCTGTAGTCTAACTGACAATTTTTACTATTTTGTATTGCTGAATACGAATTTACTTCAGGGATCAATTAGTTATAGCCTACTTTGGGGTGAATGGCACCACAAACAAAAAAATTAACAATAGGAAATGATGACAAAAAATTTACAGTTTTTATATTTCTTGATTGGTCGTCATACTGATAAGTAACTAATGAAAATCGCTACTTGGAATGTCAACTCAATTCGTACACGCTTAGAACAGGTTATCAATTGGTTAAGTGAAAGTCCTGTTGATGTCCTGTGTTTGCAGGAAACGAAGGTTGTAGATAAGGATTTTCCCCTAATTTCCTTTGAAAACGTAGGCTATCATCCTTATATTTACGGACAGAAAGCTTATAACGGCGTTGCGCTCATTAGCCGTCAACCGCTGGAAAATGTGAGTATGGGTTTCTGTGCAATTTTACCAGAGTTAGAGCCACAATGGGACGAGCAGAAGCGGGTCATCACTGGTGTTATTGATGGAGTGAGGATTGTAAATACTTACGTTCCCAATGGTTCGGCGGTGGGAAGTGAGAAATATGAATATAAACTTGGTTGGTTAACGGTGTTGCGGAAATATTTGCAGGTGCTGTTGTTATCAGACCCGGCTATTTCTATGTGTGGTGATTTTAATATTGCTTTGGAAGATATAGATATTCATGATAAAGTGAAGATAGAAGATCATATTATGGCATCTGAACGAGAACGCCAAGCTTTAAGAGATATTCTTTCACTGGGTTTTGCTGATGCTTTTCGTAAGTTCAATAATGAAGGGGGAAATTATAGCTGGTGGGATTATCGGACTGCGGCTTTTAGAAGGAATTTAGGATGGAGAATAGACCATCATTATGTAACACCTGTTTTGTGCGCTCGCGCTCAAAGTTGTATTATTGATGTTGCACCAAGGAAGTTAGAACAGCCTAGTGATCATACGCCGGTGGTTGTAGAGTTTTAGTTGGGTATAGAGTTTAATAAAAAAATTATCGGTATTTCTGTTGCTCTTGGTTTTATGATTTTGGCAATGGAGTTGCAAGGTGGCCGTTCTCCATCTCTAATCACATCTTTCACCAAACCAGGATGCAAAATCAAAGGTAATATTTCCATTAACACCGGGAGAAGGTTTTATCATGTTCCTGGTGCAGAGGATTATGATTCAACAGTCATTGATCCAACAAAAGGAGAAAAATGGTTTTGTACAGAGTCAGAAGCCGTTGCAAATGGTTAGCGTAAAGCACCAAAGTAAAAGCACCAAAGTAAAATTTTTAAGTCTGTAAATTTGCTAATGCGATTGCCTACGGCAGCAATGGCATCCACCCATCAACGATAAAGAGATGGCCTGTTTTCATTAATCTTCAAAGATACTATCAAAAATTTCTCGCTTTACCCTGAAATTAACATCCCTAATTTGTTGGTTTAATCTATCTAAATCATAGATACTAATTTTACCATCTAGCTGTAATTTATGAATTACTGCTAAAGTTCCTTTAAGATTTAATCCTAACCTTACTGCTTCTTTTCTAGCTGCAAAGTCATCAAGAATAATATATATAGTTGGGTTGTAATTGTACACCTAAAATAATTGCCTCAGATTCTCCTATTCCTAAACGCTCATTTAACCGATTAGCTAAAGCAGCTAATTGTACTTTCTGTATTAATAATTTATCCTCACTGATTAGTGAATAAATATGTTTAGATGATTTATCTTGTTTAGCACTGATTTCTTGTATAACACTTTCTGGTCAGGAGAATTGAGATTCTAGTGTCGGAAATAAATCAAGAAAATCTAAACGAGATCAAAAAATTAAAGTGGAAGAATTAAATATTATTTTCATAATGCTTACCAGGTTTTTCCTGTAGCGATATCTTCAACTCTAAGATATGAAAAATCGATCCCCATTACTTCCAAAACTTCTTTCAAAAACATTTCTGTATCCATTTCCATTATTTCTGCTGCTTTATGCAAACTAATTAATCAAGATGTTCAAACGCCAAGTAGAAATATAAATGTTTCTTTTTGTTCTATGTTTTGGAATAATTGCACTTGGGAAGCAATTTCTCTAAGGGTAGTTTTGTGATTCATTTATCCCATACTTCTAAGTAGATATTGTAAATTTTACAAGTATATCAATTCTCACTGCTTTTATGGGGACTTAAACAAAAGTTAAGAGTAAAAAGGAGTATAGTGCGGTTTCGGTGTAGCTTTCACGTTAAAAGAATCTGATGAAAGAAACCACTGCCCCAGCAATGGCACCATGGTTTGAAAAATGGTGTTAAAGGTTTGATGGTGTATTTACTCATCAAGCCCAAAAAAGAGAGTTTAGACATGATTTAGGGGGATAATTGGGTGAAAGTGAGAGAAAAAACCTATTTGAAATGGCAGAGAATGCCCTAGGGGTGACCTACCACCGATTACACCACGTTTGAACTGAAGCACCTTGGTCCATTTCCCAAGTCAATGACCGTCGGTTAGAGATTATGAACAAGTATAGTCAGAGGAGAATCACCAGAGAACTTAGCTTAATAATTGATGATTCTGGCCATAGAAAAAGCGGGAATTTTAGGGATGGAGTAGGAAGACAATATATTGGAGAAATTGGGAAAAGGGATAATGGAATAGTAGTAGTAACAACACATCTATATGATGGCAGTAAAAGCTTACCACTAGATATAGAGTTATATCACCACGGCGATTATTTACCCAAAGGGAAACAAGACCCTCTATTTGAGAATAAACCTGAGTTAGGAATTAAATTAATAGATCTGACCTTAAGCCGTGGTAATCAACCAGGAATAGTAATTATAGATGCTGGATATGGCCACAATACATCTTTCTTATTAAAGATAGAAAATCGGCATTTAAAGTATTTAGGAGGATTAGCTAAAAATCCCAAAGTCCTTGCCAGTGACCAAGAGGATAGTCCACAAATAATTAGGTTAGATGAATTAGCACAAAGTTTACCCCAAGAGGCTTTTACAGAAATTCAACTGGAGTTAGATCAACCCAAAACATTATGGGTAGTAACTAAAGAAGTAGAAATATCAGCCTTAAGTGGAAAGGGCAATATTGCTATCTTCATCAAGGCTTCGACTTTCTCTCAAGCCACTGATATTGACTACTTTATGACCAATATTTCTTCATCAATTCTCATACCCCAATGGATAGTTGATACATATTCTCAAAGAAATCGGGTAGAACTTGTTTAGAGGGAAGCCAAGGGATGGTTAGGACTCAAAGAACATCAAGTTGGAGATAATAGCAGTTGACTGGGCCATTTTATTTTGGTTTTCTGTGCCTACACTTTTATTCTTTGCCATCAGTGGACTGGAGGATTAAGACCAAGGTGGGCTAAGAAACCTTTGAATACTTTTACTGCAGCTTTAGAAGCGTTTAGAACAGCCATATCTTTTCTATTTATTGATTGGTTCAACTGGAATCCGGACGTGTTTCCTTCTGATCAAGCCAGTTTGGGCTACATTTGGGCTTGATTTTTGTTTAACTCCCGCTAACTCACTTGTTTCACCAGGATAAAAGCGAGCATCCAATATTTCCGTCAAACTATAATGAGAATCAGAAGGAAAAGTGCGACTAGGTAAATCTGTTTCCCTAACAGCTAATTCCATACCTTTTAAATAAGTTTTACCAACCACCTCTTCGAAATAAGATTTCAAGTGAGGATTTTCTTCTAGTAATTCAATAGTATCTAAGCGTTTAATAGGAAGGGTTGCTAACGAACTAGGATTGGGGTGTTGTGGTTGAAATTGCTATTTTAGTTAATTTACAATTAAAATACTTAAACGATTTCGCGGTTCTTGGCATTGGTATTTTCTCAAAGATTTAATTTCTTTAATCACATTTTACAAGTCAATTTATTCCATTGATGGTTCCGTAGTAGAGAAACTTGTTCCTGTGTCCAAGCATAAAAGTCTCTTGTGTAGAGGCTGGATATAGCTATTGTGATCTTTGGATTTGTTTCTGGTATCTGCATCAGTTTTGTTTAACCCCAACATTTCCATTGTATGCAAAATAGTATAACTTCGGTTTTTAGGAATTTGCTGATTTCAAAATAGTGATTAAACTTAACTACATCAACAGCCCCATACTCAAATCCAAAACCTATGATTCTAGTCACTGGAGCAACGGTCGGAATTGGTCGCCGCGTCGTGCGCTTATTACGCCAACAACAGAAGTCTGTGCGGTCATTTGTTCGTCTCACTTCCCATTACAGCGAGTTAGAACACCGGGACTCAGATATCTTCATTGGTGATTTGCGACGAGAACAGGATATTCAGAAAGCTTGTCAGGGTGCAAAATATATCATTAGCGCCCACGGTTCAGGTAATGATGTTCTATCTTTAGATTATCGCGCTAATATTGAACTCATTGACCAGGCTAAAGTCCACGGTGTTGAACATTTTGTCTTTATATCCGTTTTAGGTGCAGAAAGAGGATATGAAGATACACCTGTGTTCAAAGCCAAACTAGCAGTAGAAAGATATCTGCAAAGTAGTGGCTTAAATTACACTATTTTACGCCCATCTGGATTAGCATCAAACCTGCTACCACTGGCGGAACAGTTTCGAGGAACGGGTTTGTATCTGCTCATAGGTGAACCAAAAAATCGTACATCTATTGTTAGTACCGATGATTTAGCCAGGATAGTTGTAGATTCTCTAACACTTCCAGATGCTCGTAATCAGATTTTACCAGTAGGAGGCCCAGAGATTTTATTACGTGAGGATATTCCTAAAATTTTTAGTCGCATTTTTAACAAAGAACCCATAATCATTAATGTCCCCTTATTCGCTGTTGATAGCTTCCGGGGTGCATTAGGTTTATTCAACTCCTCAGCACAAACAACTTTAGGAACTTTTCGCACTTTACTAGCTAATGAATTTTTCTGTACATCAGGAGAAATTGCCAATTTAGAAAGGATTTATAACTTTCAGTTGGAAACTGTAGAAAAGTTTTTGTGCCGTTATTTAGCAATTTGAATTTGGTAATGGGTAATTGGTTATTGGTTATTAAGAAATAAGCCATTACCCATTACCCATTACCCATTACCCATTACCCATTACCCATTACCAAATATATGAAATATTCCCTCGCTGCAAATGCTGTTCAAGCACGTCAAACAAAAGAGAGATTCGCAAAACCAGAGGAACAATTATCTTATGAATTAGGTAAAGCTGTACAGGAATTACCACCGCTATATGCAAGATTATTAGCGGGAACAATTAGCGTGATTATATTTGGCACAATTTCCTGGGCGCATTTTTCAGAAATTGATGAAGTAGCGACAGCACCAGGAGAATTAATTGCTTCTACTCAAGTTAGACCAGTGACATCTTTGGGTAGTGGATATATTTTAGCAGTGAAAGTCAAAGAGGGCGATCACGTTACCAAAGATCAAATTTTAATAGAACGTGACCCCAACTTACAACAAACCGATGTTAACCGACTGGCTAAAGCTATTAAATTAATTGAGGATGACTTGCAGCGTTTAGAAGCAGAACGTATCCGCGAAAAAACTGCCGGAACAAAACTGCAAGACGAACTTTTAAATTCTCGTTTATTAGACTACAAAGCCAAACAAGCAGCAGCAGAAGCAGAAGCACAACGCCAACTTTCAATTATCAATCAAGCAAAAGTTCGTTTAAGTCGCTTACAAGAAAATTTAGCCAACGCCCAAACCAGCTTTACTAATGCTCAAACTAACCTAGTGAATGCTGAAGGCATCCGTGCTAAAGTTGATAATAATTTAACCATAGCTCAAAAAAGAGAAGAAAATCTCCGCGCTTTATTAAATCCCGGTGCAGTTCCCAGAGTTGATTATTTAGAAGCACAGGAAAGATTAAATCGTGCCAGTACAGACATTATTAAAAGCTCAGATGAAGTAACTAATACCAAAAATAGACTGACAGAAGCAAAAGATAAAGTTAGATCTTTAGAAAAAGATATTGCTGCTCAAGACCAAGAAATTCGCCAAGCAGAACAAGCTTATCAAGCAGCACGTAATCAAGGCTTACGTTTAGCATCAGAACGCCAAAGTGAAATTTTAACCCAAATCAATAAACGCAAAGAAGAATTAACTAATGTTGCGGGTCAATTAGAACAAGCAAAAATGCAGAAAGATAGGGAAACTATTAAAGCACCTGTCGCGGGAACAATTTACAAAATTAAAGCTACTAAAGGTCCCATTCAATCTGGTGAAGAATTGCTATCAATTGCACCAGAAGGTGAAGAAATGCTTTTAGAAGTAAAAGTTCTTAACCGCGATATTGGCTTTATTCGTCAGAATATGAAAGCAAAAGTTAAATTAGAAGCTTTTCCTTTTCAAGAATTTGGAGTTGTTGATGGTGAGGTTTTACAAATTAGTCCCAATGCAGTAGTTGATAAAGACTTGGGTTTAGTTTTCTCAACCAGAATTAAATTGACTCAACATTCAATGAATCTCCGAGGACAAGAAGTGGAATTTACTCCAGGAATGGCTGCGAATGCAGAGATTATCACTCGTGAGAAATCAATTCTGACCTTCATAGTTGAGCCAATTACCCGCAGGTTTAGTGATGCTTTTTCTGTTAGATAATTGGAGAGAATTGGAAATTATTTCTGAATTAGTAGGGGGAAACCGCAATGCTAAACCCTTCTCTTGTAGGGTGCGTTAAATGTCAAAATTCTGTCGATTGTAAATGAACTATGGAGTCTGATGCACGCCAATACTACGGGAGCATCCCAATTTTGCAAAAATATCATAAATCGTCATTCTGTTAGCGAAGCGTGGCGTAACCGATAGGGAACGGAGTGAAGTGAAGAATCTCCGAAATGCTAGAGCCTCCGGCACGCTTCATGAACATTGCGCTGCGCTTCATACCCTGCGGGAAGCAAGCTACAGCATGACAATAAACTTACACATTTGGGATCCTCCCAATACTACTAATATGCCAGTGGTGTAAGTTGTGACATAATCGATAACTCTGCCAGAATTACCACTTATGTCTAATCCAGTCGTAAATTTCTAAATATTCTGCTCCGGGTATATTCTAACAATAGTCGTATTGCATACCCTCAGTAGCTAGTTTTTGGAACTGTTCAGGTTGCTGATATCACAAATCAATAGCTCGTCCCATTGCTGATTCCAGTGCTTGGTTATCCATTTGATGAAATACATAACCACTGGGTTTTTCTGGCGGTAAATTTTGATCGTAATCTCGGTCAAAAACTGTATTTACTAACCCCCAATACCACGCACAATGGGTACTGTTACCTATTTGAAACCGATCATTTGAGTTAACCCACAGGCTTCATAATTACTGGGAACAACAATCATGTCTGCACCAGCATAAATGAGGTGGGATAATTCTTCATTAAAACCCAGTTCTAAATGGACATCTGGGTTAAATTTCAAAAATTTTTTCTCATGTTGGAAATGAGCATTTATTGCTGGTTATCTGGCTGAACCTAGTAATACAAACTGCGCTCCTTTGCTCAAGGCGTAATACATAGCATGATGTACAAGGTGTACGCCTTTTTGATTATCTAATCGACCAATATAAGCCGGGTTTATCACCATGATATAACATCAGTTTTTCTCGTAAAGCTTTCTTGTTATATGCTTTTTGTTCAAAAAAATCCCAATTATAGTTATGGGGGATGTAACGGTCAATTTCAGGATTCCAAAAATCATAGTCAATCCCGTTGAGAACTCCAGTGAATTTCTCTTTTTGTAAATGCAATTTATAACCTAAACCGCAACCGACTTCATTCACTAGTTTGGGCTTCTACAGCATGATGTGGTGAAACTGTGGTGACTGCATTAGAGTAAATAATTCCCCCTTTCATAAGGTTCAAAGCAAAGGGATTAAAGTTATCACGCAGCTTATTATATTGGAAGTAATAAGATGCTTCATTTAAAGCAGTTGCTTGGAGAGTTCCCACACCACCCATACCTTGATGTTTAAAATTGTGAATGGTGTAACAAACTCGTTGATATTCCATGCCATGATATTTGTAAATTTCATACAGCATGATGGGAATTAAACCGGTTTGCCAGTCATGACAATGGATGATATCTGGTTTTTTATTGCTTCTGAGCAGAAATTCTAAAGCTGCTTTACTGAAGAATGCAAACCGCATATTGTCATCATCACAACCGTAATAACAACCGCGATGAAAGAAGTTGTCCTGACTGTGTGTGTGGTTGAATAAAGAAACAAACCCGACCATGTACCCAACCGCAGTATATAGAACAGTGGACTGCTCCGCCATACCAGGGTACCCACAGGTTGAGGTAGGCATCATGGAGCCCCCAAATATGGTCGTATCGCATACAATCGTACACGGATAATATCAGTTCGACTCTATTTCCCCAACCTTCTAATTCCCTCCTGAGTTGGTAAACAACATAACATCCCCTAACCCTCCGGCTTTAATCACAGGAGCGCATTCTGAGGTAATCTGTACAATGTACATTCCTAGCCCTCGCTTCATAAAACTTTATGCTTACTATATAGTAGTATATGAAAAATGTACTCATTGATAACCGTGTGCGGGGATGATGGAGCACTGGAATGAACTTTTGGGGATGGGGTGCAGTGTGTGGGTCTTCTGTAAGCGTTAGCAGCTCGACTTAGGCTTCACCGAACAATGTAGGGTGTATTACTGATTTGTGTAAGATGTGAGCATGAAAATCTATCCTCAGTATTAGTATTAACGAATTAAATTTCTAGACAAAATCATTGGATTTATGTCTTAAAAGGTGATGTTTAAAACCTAATTGTATAAAAATCATGTATCAATTTAATTTGGTTATTTCAATAGACGAATGTGAAAAATTTAGACAAAATTCTGTGATTTTATTCCTGATATAGGACTCTGGTTTGATTACTGATACCACAGCGTGCCCTAGGCATAAATACTTGTTTAGGCAGGCAAGAGGCAAAAGGCAAGAGGATTCCAGAATATTAAGGTGTACGGAGTTTTGTATGGCTACGCCACCCAAGCTATCAAAAATCAAATAGGAGTCCTATATTTAGTATTTCTATACTTAGGAGAACAGTATTTTTGATATTGGAATTTTCTATGATAGGAGTTTATTAATATAAAAATATATAAACATGGAAGTTTAATTTATCAATACCTTCGCCAAATTACGAGGATTAAACGGCTGTAGAAATATTATGAATACGACCAAGAGAGGTAAGTTTGGCAAAAATCTGGGCTAATAAAATAGGGTCTGGCGGTTGCGGAAGCATTTTTAACATTTCACGAACATATTGAAAACCACGACAGTAAGCCTTCAGATTAACAATGTCTGCACCAGAATTATCTTGACGAAACTAAGCTAGAAGATAATGGGACAAATTGACTATGAAAAAAGAAAGATTAGCAGGATTACTCACCGCAGTTTGACCCAGATTCATAAAATCTTCCAATCCCCAAAACTCCTTGGCATCCCGAAAATTAAATTCGATTTGGAAACGAAGTTCGTAGTAGTCGATTATTTTCTCATATGATAAATAATGGTCACTAGAAAACAGAATTATGTGACTGCGAGCATTAGTTTTCAGATTTGTTTTCACCAAAATAACTACATTCAGGGATTGGGCAAATTCTTTGTGGCATAAGGTGGCTTGCTAAGTATCGGTTTGGATATCCTCTTCAATACTAGTGTGACGCAAATATGCCCCAGGAATATTACGCCAGTCCAACTTCTCTCCGTATTTACGACGCGAACGATGATGAGGATCAGCATTGTGATTAAGTTATATATAACGCTGAATCGTGGCGTAAGTTTGAAATTATGTGCAAGTTTACCTGCCGAGCCATCTGCAAAGCATTATTATTTCCAAAGTGACCGTCCAAAACTAAGTATGTGAGGGAAATAAAGTTAGCTATTAACTGAAATAGCTCTTTAATCATCTTCTCTATTCTGAGTAATTCTGATGTGAAAATCACTTCTGTTTGATTTTGATTTTTACTTCCTTTTGGTCGTCCTCTTCCCCGTTTATCTTGAGGTTTTTTCCTGGGCTTGGTAAGCCACTACTTTTTTCTAAATCGCTCTTGATTATCTGTTCTATCTGAATTGAAAATGACTGTCTTTTTTCCACACTTACTAATGAGAACGTAAAGAAACATACTCCTGATACTGGGTTGCTTAATAGACTAGATTAGAATCTATCTAACCCATATGTTTTTTTACCTGCTTTAGTGATTACTACCTCGTCTCCTGCCAGCAAATAAACATCATTTGGGCAAAACAAATGCCGAGGAAAAAATACCCAAAACACTGTTGCCCAAGGTATGACTGTGTGAAAGAATCTCCTCACTGTGCGATAACTACCTCCCATAGCTGCCCAACGGGAGATTCCCAACATCGTTACTCGTCCGTTCATGGCTCACATGGCCACCATGATCCTGCTCAACTGCCGCATCGTCGTCACTTTTATCTCTGGTAGCAGGCATTGCAATAGTGATAGTATGTCGAACATGGGCTGTGTGTGGCTTTCGAGTTGTTGTTTTGGAAGACTATAACTCTACTACATCAGCCCTCTCTCTTCATACTCTTTTTTTTGGCTAAGGTATTGATTTTTGAGACATAATTATTGTATTTATGTCCTGTAAGTATATGCACAAAGCTTTATTTATATGGGAATATTAATTATATTATTTTTAATTTAGTTGCCTAATCCAAATAAGGTGGAATTCACATTTAGCTGAGAAGATCAAACAATGAGAAAATATTAATTGCAGACTTAAATATTAATCATGTGAACAGCCTTTTTTGTGAGCTATCTCAGGCTGAAATAGAGACTGTATATGGTGGTAGTGGTGGGAGTATTAATAATTATTAACTCACTAGTAATAGTGGAGACACAACAGTTGGAGCATCGCCTACTATTGAAACAGGTACTATCCATGGTAATTAAGATTAGCACTGTATATATGTCCAGATCAACAAATATTTGGATAAATTCTTGGTAATTAATTATTTTATTAAAGTGATGAAACTACAAAAGTTTTAGTTATAGGAACAGACAAGGCGGTTAGGACATTCTTGAAAGCTGATGATACGGTTTTTACTTTTGCCTCTTGCGTTCTGCCTTCTGCTATTTTTGGGGCAAAATACTGTTTTTTTATGGCATTTGTTGTCAGAGATTTTACCCACCATAAATTTTTACACCTGCTCATTTCTGGATTGTTAAATTAAGACAATAGCTGCAATGATGAATACTGAGTTATCTTCTGTTGAAGTCAATGGACTTTTTCATCAATTAACTTTAGAAGAAATAGAGTTAATATCAGGAGGTAATACTCTTATTCATTTATGGAATAGTGGTTTAAGTAATCTCTATCTTGGTAAGATTACTGATAAGTGAAATTGTTTGCAAAGTGCATATTAAAAACCATTAACTGTTTACAATAACAAGCTTTTCGCCGTCGATTTCTCGCAAATTGATGTCTATTTACTAGTATACTAATTTCTAGGGGTTAAAGGTTAGTTAACACCAAATCTTAACCCCTTAGTAATTAAACTGCTATAACAAGCTTTTCGCCGTCGATTTCTCGCAAATTGATGTCTATTTAGTAGTATAATAATTTGCGGAGGTTAAAAGTTAGTTTATACCAAATCTTAACCCCTTAGTAATTAAACTGCTATTGTCTCTAAAGTTCAAGATTGTTGCTGACGAGGACCTAGACAAATCATTTTAATAGGTTTATTTGGACCTGTCACCAAACCACAACCTTTTGGTTTAACTTCAAGAGTATTAACTAGTTCCATTTCCCAACCTTGAAGAATTTTAGCTAGTGCTAATCCCATTTCAAATTGAGCAAGTGCTAGACCAATACAACGTCCTGCACTAGCCGCAAATAGTGAAAATTGTTTTTCTAAAAAGCGTTCTGTGTTAAATTATTTAGGGTTGGGATAAATATCTTCCCGTTGGTGGGTTAAATAAATTGAACCCATGATGACTGTACCTGGTTCTAATTCATGACCATCTACAGAAATAGGTGTTTTGACTCGTCTAGGAAAAGTTAACATCCCCACTGGGTAACTGGCTAGGTTTCTTTACAAACGGCGGTGAGATAAGGTAATTGAAAGATGGCGCTGGAGTCTGGATTTTCAGTTAAACTATCCAGTTCTGCTAGTAACTATCGCAGTTGCTGTGGTTTCATGACCAGCTACTAATAAGGTCATTAACTCATCACGTAATTCTAGATCACTCATAGGTTCACCAGCTTCATCAGTTGCCAGCCCTTGCGGCCATGAGTAAGCTAAGGATATCTGTGCAGGATGGGTCAGGATTTTCGCGTCGTTGCTGAACTTCTTCATACAGGAGTTGGTCGGCTTTATTTTGGCGCTGTTGCTGTTTTTCCCAAAATTGGAACATACCAATCAAATTTTGTAGGGCGGGAAAATAAAGTAAGGCCACTCTCCATACCCCACTAGCTAACTCTAAAATTTCACATAGTTTCACATAGTAGGTGCTGTAGTTTTTCGGCACGTTCTCCTTCATATAGTCCAAATACAGCTTGCATCATCATCCGCAGGGTAATATCTTGGGTTACTGTTCGCACGTTCAAGGATTTATTTATTAGACCTCTTGCAAAATTGTTTCTGTGGTATGATAGAGAGTTTTAGATTTTATGTATTTTTGCTGTTCTTTGCGCTCGCCAATTTAAATATAACCCTGTAACTCTAACTTGTGGCTAGAACAAAGATAAATCCCCATTATAAAATAAAATTAATTCTGCAAGAAGTCTATTGGCTGTTTATTCATGACTTTCTCGGTGATATAGTTAATTACGTCAGCATAAGTTCGCATTCTTTCCTCATGTAAGGGAGGCATCATTAACTGCCGTTGACGCTGTTGTTCTTTACCACTTTGGGAGATGACTGAATTTTTACCTAGTAAATTTCAAAAATGTTATTCAATTCTCCTGGTGCTCCTAACTCTTTAGTATCCTTGCTTAAAAAGTGCTGCATCACTTCAGGAGTATGGATAAACACTAAAGGAAGTAAATTGTTTTGCAACTTGAGAGTGAAAACATGACTGTCAATTTTAGCACATTCTTCCATGTAGGGCATGGGACCAAATACCCAGCGTAGCATTTGCAAGGTGGCTGGGGTTTTGGGTTCTTTTGGTAGAGGCATAAAAATTTTTTTACTAGATGTACGTCTTTTCTTAAAAATTAAGTTAACTGGAAATAATTAGTTTTTCTAGGTTGAGTATTTAAATTACTTATCCTGATGTGGGAAAAAAGGAATCTACTGTTACAACCTGAAAGTTGTAAAATTTTGGTGACATTAAACGAGCTTATCCAGTTTATTAGCTTTTTATTAAGGTACTCAGCATGACAGCTACTACGACAAAGGCATCTTCCGCAGTTCCAAATTTTTGTGAAGGGATACAATATTTTAGGGAAGCACTGCCAGATTTTGACACTTATGGGACAACGCCGGCGATCGCATCTGGTAAAGTAGCTATATTAAATCCTACCGATACAAATGCAGTTTATCAAACCTTACTCGCTGCCGATGCCCTGCGGTACTTAACTCTTCAAATCACTGGTAGTAAGGCTTCTGGACATCCCGGCGGTTTTGCCAGCCAAGCGGAAGCTTATGCAGCTTTGGTCATGCTGGGACATAAAAATATTATCACCGAAGTGGGACATCACGCCCCTGGTTTCTATAGTGCCATGTTCTTAGACAGGTCTTTAGAAGACATGGGCATTTTTACAGTACAACAATTGCGTGATCGCTTTCGAGAAAAGCATGGATTATTAGGACACCTTTCCGGCTACATTCCCGGTATCCTTGCACCAGCAGGCCCCTTGGGACAAGGACAACATTTCGCTATGTCTGCTGCACTCCTGCACCGTGAGAAACTCTTCCCCTTCACCGTGGGAGACGGGGGACTGGGTGAACCCTATATCATGAGTTCAATGGCGCATTTTAACACTGCTTACCCCAGTGTCACCAACTTCTTACCGGTGTTAGTGTGGAACGGTTATAGCCAAGAACACCACAGCATGGTATCTCAGAAAACCAACGAAGAGATGATAGCCTACTGGCAAGGTAACGGTTTTAGCGAAGTCGTGTTAGTAAATGCCAAAGATTTTGACGACCAAAATCAAGACGGTGACTATGTTGATAGTACCGCATTTTCTTTTGATAACCGCCTAGATTTTACCAAAGCGGTATTAGTAGGAATGGATAAAGCTGAACGTTCTGCACTTAGCGGTAAATTGACAGTATTTATTATCAAACAACTCAAAGGTGCAGGGGTTCACGCCTTGGGTGCAAAATCACACAACCTCTATCCTAAAGATACTTTAGACGCGCCCCATATCGTTACCGCTTTACAAAAACGGGCATTACCTGTGGAAGCATGGGAAACAGTGCGAACAAATGCCGAACGTGCGGGAGGTGGTCCAGCAGCAAAAACCGCAGTGACAGAATTTGAATTACCCTTAGCAGATTTAGGGGAATTACCATTAGAAGAATATACAGTTGGCGGAAAACCAAAAGTTGCGACAACCGCAATGGGCAGGTTAGTAGGAATAGTTGGAAATAAGGATAAAAATTTCCTAGTTACTAATGCTGATGGAAACGAAGCATCAGGAATTGCTAACATTAACCAAGCTTTAAAAATCAATCACCCCACCACCGATGATTTATATAATCAAGCCCCAGGTGGTCAAGTTTACGAACCTTTGAGCGAAGATGCTTGTGCAGGTTTAGCCGCTGGTTTATCCTTAATGGGTGCGAGAACTCTGTGGTGTTCTTACGAATCTTTTGCCATCAATGGTTTACCAATTTGGCAAACAGTTACTCAAGCGATGGCAGAATTACGCCGACAAACTCCCTCGACCATTACATTATTTACAGCCGGGGCGTTAGAACAAGGACGTAACGGTTGGACTCACCAAAGACCAGAAATTGAAGCTTATTTTGCCTCTTTGATGAGAACAGGAAATATATTCCTATTATTTCCTCCAGATGCTAACAGTATTCAAGCTTGTTATGACTGGGCTTTGAGAACAAAAAATAAGGGCATTGTCATAACTGCCAGTAAATCTCCTTTGCCAGTTCGTAGCACCTTTGCCCAAACTGAAAAAGGCTTAATTGATGGTGCAGTATTATTACATGAAGTCCCTGGTGGTAAGACAGTTGTATTTGCTGTAATTGGCGATATGACATTAATTCCTGCTTTTGAAGCGGCGGCATTTTTAGAAACTGAAGGTATTGGTGTGAAGATTGTTTCTATTATCAATCCCCGCCGTTTATATCGTCCTTATGATACTGCTTGGGAGACTTGTTCTGAACCAGATGGTGGTTTTTTAAGTGATGCCGATTTTGAGCAATTGTTTGGTGGAGATGCCTTAATTGGTGTGACAGGTGGTGCTGCAGCGATGTTAGAACCAATCATGTTACGCAGTAATTCTAAACGTGATACTTTCGCCTGGAAACGTGGGGAAACTACCGCGAGTGCCGGTGAGTTGATGGCGTTTAATGGGTTGACTGCGGAAGCATTGACTAAGCGGGCTATTGAGTTAGCGCATTAAATAATACAGGCAGTACAATGTAGTAAACCCCATGTAGGTAAACTTCTAGATGGGGTTTACTATTCGTAAGGATTCGATGGATAAAACCACAATGATTAATCCAATCAATTTCCAAACTCCAATATTTTTTTGTCCTCCTCAAAATGGTGAGATTATTAATTTTAATGGTAAATTTTAATGGTAGGCAATATTTTATCGGTAAAAGTATTAATCAAGGGTATTTAGGTCAGGTATTTAAAGGCGAGGATGAATGGGGCAGCGAACTTAGCGAACTTGCAGCTAAAGTTATTGAACCCCAAAATCAGACTTATGAAGATGTTTGACAACGGTGGCTAAGAGAGAGAAATATTTTAATAAATCTGCGGCATCCAAATATAACCTATATTCATACTTCCTTTGAATGTGAAAATACTCTTTATGTCATTCTTGAACGTTGTCATTCTCGACTCAAGGATGTGATACAAATACAACAATATGATATACGTGAAGCTTTACTAGCATACATTGTAATAGATATTTTGCAAGCACTTGACTTTATTCACAATAATATAATAAGGAAGGCTATGTTCATCTAGATATACATCCTCGTAATATTTTTGTATTTGAAGTAAAAGATATAATTGTTCCAGAGAAAGATCCTATTTACAAGTTTAAAATAGCTGATTTGGGAATAAGTAGATCGGAAAAATATTTGAGTGTTTATAATACAATGGCAAAATGGATGCTACCTCCAGAGCATTTTAACCAAATATAATTTGGAAAAATTCAGCGTCAGGTAGATATATACCATACTGGATTATTACTATGAAGTCTGCTTCCTCCATACGTTCCACAATTCACGCAACAAGGAATTTTAGATCGAAAGCCACGCCAAATAGCAGAGAATCTTTCTTCGCCATATAGTGGCGCAATAGCGAGAGCATTATGTAGGCACGTTGCTAACAGAACCGAATAAGAGGATATTGATAAAGTAAATGTAAAGGGGAGTAGAAAAGGAATGTTGGAAGGATAGGATACATCAGATATAGTGTATTTACATAGCTAATCATGGCACGAAAGTCTTACCCCACAGACTTAACTGATATGGACTGGGAAATCCTGGCCCCATTGATTCCACCAGCCAAAGAAGGAGGGCATCCACCCACAACAGATATGGGTGAAATATGTAATGCCATCTATTATCATTTGAAAACTGGATGTCAATGGAATATGCTTCCAGGTGACTTCCCGCCAAAGTCAACGGTATATAGCTATTACAGGAAATGGCATGGCCAGGGGGTTTGGGAAAAATTCAACCATACATTGGGTGGTCAAGTTCGCTCGAAATTAGGTAAATCAACACAACCTACCGCGCTCGCCGTAGACAGTCAGTCGGTCAACACTGACCAAAAAAAGGGGATGTGTATAGTTTTGACGGATGTAAAAAGGTAAAAGCAAGAAAGGGGCAAACTTTAGTTGATAGCCTGGGACTTGTGTTGAAAGTTGTTGTTAGTGAAGCGAATGCCCCAGAACGAATACTTGCTGCCTATGCACTAATGGAACTGCTAGAGGAACCCACAGAATTATTGGAAAAAGTCCAAGTTTTATGGGTTGATTCCGGTTATGACGGTGATAAATTTGCACTTGCAGTTTGGTTCATGATTCAAGCTCATGTTGAAGTCATAGGACCTACTGAGCAAGAATTTAAAGTTTTACCACAACCCTGGGTAGTAGAAAGAACATTTGGGTGGTTTAACTAATATCATCGTCTAAGCAAGGATTATGAGCGTTTAACACAAATGAGGGAAGGGGCTATATATGCTCTTATGACTAGAATTATGCTACTTCCTCTTGTCTCCTCAACATTTACTTTATAAATCATCTCTCAGCACTCGATTTTTGGCGTGAAATATTAGAAGCAAGCAAATCTTAGCGTAATTAATAATGGGTTGGTTTCTTAGGGTGATTTGACAAAGGAAACCCACTAATTAAATGATTTAGATCTCCGACTTCTATAATTAATTATTTACCTGATAGAAAAATCCTGAAAAGAAGTCGGGGATCTTTAACTTTGCAAAAATTCACAACCTCATAATCATTGATACTGTTAGATCATAATAATGTATTATCTAATACTCCTAGTGATTACGTGCTCACAAAGTAGCAAAATAGTGTAGTGATAAAAAATGTCATCTACTTAGGAGGTATGGGAGAATTAGAGAAATAACTAAACCTTCTACAGCAGAATGCAATCTAGAAGATTAGACTCTGTTGTTGCTATCAGAACTAAAGCATGGGGGATGTTATAGATTGGCAGAGATATTGGAAAACGTTTCACATGATAGTGTGAATAGATTATTGCTCAGAGAGAGATAGGAACCGAAGCATTTATTCGATACAGTAAAGAAAATCATAAATATAGTAGGAGGGATTTTAACTGTAGATGACACAGTAGTATAAAAATTGTATCGTGACCCAAAACATGCAGAATTAATCAGTTATTTTTAGTCTGGGAAATATCATAAGAGCATCGAAGGAATAAATTTAATCACACTGTACTACAGTGATATGTATGGCAATTTAGTACCAAGAAATTACAGATAGCATTATATACGACAAAAAGGAGGGAAATACGAAGAACGATTATTTTCAGGAAATGCTCAAGGAAGTGATTGATTGGGGTGTAAAACCAAGAATAGTTACAGGAGACAGTTGCTATTCAGGGGTAGAAAGCTTAAAATTTTTAGAAAACCAGAAATTGGGTTTTCTATTTGGGATTGAGAAAAATAGAACCGTATCGAATAAACTAGAAAAGTATTGTCTCTTAAGGAGTTTAGAAATTATCGATGAAGGTTTGATAAGTCATTTGAGAGCATTTCGATTGATCAAATTGTTTAGGCAAGAGTTCAACAAAGAAGACTCTAGAGACTATATAGTGTATCTACCAGATCAAGAAGCTCTCAATCAAATCACCAAAAGTGAATTTGTGACAATGGGAGGATCCACTATTGGAAGATACACAAGTGATAGGAGAATATAAGGATAAACAAGTGTGGATTAGCAACCATGAACCAGGATAAAAAAGAACGGCTCAAAGCCTGCTTAGAAGAATAGGCAACATTGTTATATGAAGAAGCAGACAAAAGTCAGATAACAGACTTGGAAGGCATAGAAAAAACAGTAAGGAGTCAAATATTAGAAGTGGTAAGTCCAGAAATAGCCCTTTTTTTATTGAAGGAACAAGCGGAAGGAAAGTAGGTAAAACCAGGAAAGTCAAAACCTTGGTAGGAGAGGAGAACTAAAACTAAAAGCTAAATAGTTGCAGAGACTGGGTTTGAAGCCAAGAAGTCGATTAGGTCCATTACTTCAAAAGTGCTGCTTGAGGCTATCAGCTAAGGAATCATATCAAAAAGAAGAAGTTGAAATTGAGGCATTAACAGGAGTAAAAGTTGGCCATAGGAGGCAACAAAAACTAGTTGTGGAACAAGATTGGGAGCTACCACAAGGAAAACAAGCTGTCTGTGAAGTGAGGGTGGATGGTGGAAAAGTACAAATAGGGGGCAAACACCACAAGCAGGCTGGTACTGGCGAGACTATAAAACCCTTCGTCTACAAGGAATTTATGATGGCGCATTTTTTGATAACAACCAATCATTCATTAGTTGATTATGTTAATAGCCAGTCTTTGGTTAACCCCTTGTGTGTTTGGGGGATGGTCATGATGGAGTTTGGAATTTAGTTAAAGAGTTTGGAACTGAAAAATTCAAACCTTTGGAAATTTTAGATTGGTATCACCTCAAAGAGAATCTTTATCAAATTAGTGGTTCTTTAAAGCGTCTCCAAGCTGTTGGGAGTTTATTGTGGTAAGGTCAGATAGAGCCGATTCAACCTTTATTTAATAATTGTCGAGGCAAACAAGTTAAGAAGTGTTTCGACATAGGCGAAAAACATCCCACTGGCATTATTAACTACACCTACTACCAAGCTAAACAACTGTGTTCTATTGGTTCTGGATCTGTCGAATCTGCTATTCAACAGATTGGAGCAAGGATTAAAATTTCTGGCCCACAGTGGAATGTTGAAAGTGTCTACCAAATCCTTTCCCTTCCTTGTGCTTATCTCAATGGTTTACTTCCTATTTGAGTCTTTCTGCCAAAACTCCATGGTCCCGTGACAATTCATGATACTCATTGGGGGATTGAAAGTTTTCATAGAGCCATCAAACAAGTATGTGGAATTTATCAATTTATGGTTAGAGATAGCCAAGGAATTAAAACACAGATATTTTGTTCAGTATTTCTAATTGCTATGAATTGTAAAGGAACTTATTCACTTTAGTTGTGGGCGACTACATCGTGGAAAATCTTACCAATGCTGGTACTGCTTAATAATCATGGATGAGTTTTTTTATCAATGCGTAACTCCTAATTCACTAGAAAATAAATGTATATGTAAATATCTAGTCAAAAAATATCGTGTTTGTGTCTATAAAGGTATCCCTAATTACGACATTACAACGGAGATTTTATCATGATACTAGCATACATTCTTACAGAAAGTGATAGAGATATAGAAGTTGTACGGATATTACTGCCAAAAAAGCTGAGTCAAGACATTCAAATTATACCGACTCTAAGCTCTTACAGAGCTCGTTCTTTAGCTAGTTCACCAGGGGAAATGCACCTTATTTCCTAATAAAAACTAATGAGGATTTTAAAATCATCTATATATATAAGTGCAAAGCTTGATGGATATATAAACAAAATCAATCACTTTTTTATTAAGCGATGAATTAGCTTATCTCCAATTGAATAACTCTTAGCTAAGGATAAATGAGCTAACTATTCATCCATAAATAAGTAAACTTATCTGTAAAAATAAGCAGAAGAAAATATTAAGTAAATTGTTGACAAGTTAGTTGAGGCTAAAGCTAAAACTCTTTCTCAAGAGTTATTATCCATTTCTGCCAAAAACTGTTTATTTTTTATCCCCCGCTTCACGGGGTTCTCTTTACCCAAAAGATTGACTGCTATCTGGCGCATTACTGCAAAGTTTTGTGGAGCATTATCTTTCCTAATCCGGCAGTCATCTTGTTTTAAAGCTACATCTAATACCCAATGCAATGAATTTTCTGTTGCCCAATGGCTGCGGACAGAATTAGCCAATCGTTCTCCATTTGACTCAAGACTACTAATAAAATAACGAGTCTCTACTGTTGTTTTATCATCCACTTATCCGATAGATTCTACCATCCCAACACTTTTTAGATTTGACCAAACTGAATCAGGATCAAGCTGAAACCCAAAGTTGCGGATTTCATGAAGACCATGCCCTGTTTCTTCGGGTTTATATGTGCTATGTTGAAGCTCTTGAAAACCTGTACTTATCCCTGACTTAAATAGCTGTTCTACTGACTCATACAGATTACCTTGGTTCTTTTTTAAAGTAATTACATAATCTGCATTTTCTTGCGTAATTAACTTTACTATGTCTTTGTGACACCCGATGGCATCAATCCTGACAATACATCCAGCTAATTCTAAAACCTTTAATAATTCGGGAATTGCTGTAATTTCATTTGATTTCTCATGCACCTTCACCTGTCCCAACACTAATTTATTTGTAGTTGCCCATGCACTTACCATTTGGATTGCACTCTAGTCACTATTTTTACCATGAGAACTACATAAAGTTTTCCCGTCAATTGCCACAACTTCACCATCCCTTATCTTATGTACTGATTTCATCCAGTTCAAGAAACAATTTTGAAATTTTTGCGGGTTCAATTGTGCAAATACCCTTCCAAATGTGTCCTGGGACCGGAGCCCATTTCCTAGTTCTAAAAAGGTTTTTAACCACTTATATTTTGTGCAGCCATACAGTTCAATTGCCACCCAACTATCTGCTTCACAAATTACTGCACAAATTCCAATGGTAAGAATGTCAATTAACTTGTGTCGTTTCCTCCCCTCTACTCTTGGATCTTCCATCTGTGCAACGTGGTCAGTAATCGTGATTTTGGGCTAGTAATCGTGATTTTGGGCTTGAGCTTCACACTTTTTGGGACTTTCTTCTTCTACTTTTACAATGACTTTACCATCAGAGCCTCATTGGTCAACCTCCATATCATCAGCCCTCACTACCTTTCTCATTTATTAGTATATATGTACCATATATACATGCGTTCGCCCTGGGTTCAGCACTGCTTGCTACTCGAAAAATACCAATTGCTCTTGTCATAGATGCAGATACAACGAATCTCAAATATTTGAAAAGAAAGACTTGATGAATTATGTATTAAGTCAAGCACCATCTGGAATTCCTTTTCAAGTTTCTCTGGCAGTTCCAGAAATAGAATCCATATTTTTACAAGATAAATCATTAATTGAAAAAATAGCAAAACGTCACTTTAATGATTTAGAATGGCAATTAGCTCAAAGTAAACCTAAAGATTTTTTAGAGACAGTCTTAGATAAGAAACAGTCGCTCAATGACAAAATAAGTAGGTGGGCGGAAAAATTTATAACTATGTCATGGCTAATGCAGCAAAGGGGAATCAAGCAATGCCAAGGGTTTCAAGTAACTTACATTTTGTAACATACTTATATTTATTTGTGCCTCCCTACTTACTTAGAAATATAAATGATGAAGAAATTAAAAGATTGCAACAACATCCATTAATACGAGAAATCAAGGGTTTCTTATCATCACTTATGGAGTCTTCTGTTGCAATTAGTTAACCTACATAGATAGCACAAAATGACAAAAACTACCAAAATATAGTTCTTAGGTTGGGTTGAGGAACGAAACCCAACAATATAATAATCGAGCTCCCCGACTTCTAAGATTGATTATTTGTATTAGCGAAAAATCTTAAAAAGAATTTGGGGATATTTGGGACGGAAATAACACTCATGAAAAGAATCAATATTTCCTTACCTGACACATATCGGAACTTATATAGAATAGTAGCTCAAAGTGTTTACAGCAGCGAAGCGTGAATATTTTCGGGATTAGTACGACAATACCAAAAACACATCAGAAATGACTGCTCAAAATTGGGAAGATATTCGTCAAGCAGTGCGTGGAAGAATTAACAAACGTCAAGCTACAATTTATCCATAATGTTTGCAATTAAGAATTGATATCATAAATAGGGAATCTTTGACTTGCATAGATTATATTAATATAATAATACCGAAAAATTTTACTCAGTTGAGACAGAAATGACTGCTCAAGATTGGGAAACGTTAAGGTAAAATTTAACAGTGATGTTTGCAATTAAAAAGAACTCATAAATCGGGCATCATTGACAATGAGTTTTAATCAAAATAAAGTCATAAACATACAGCAGATTACAGATAAATGAGGTAAAGAATCTAAATTGAAACCTAGACAGCAAGAGAGTTTTACTCCTGACTCCTGACTCCTGCTGTAAATTAACGATGACTCTCCAAATCCTAGACAAAACTAACACAATTTTAGAACAGGTATCGCTTGACAATCAAGACAGTTGCTTGTATCTTAATTCTGAATTGATATTACCCAATAGGATAAACTAACTCTCTGACACTAGTTGCAGAATCTTGTTCTAATGCTATATTGGCTATAGCTTGTGCTTCTGTGATTGTTAGCTGTGATATTGCCCGTTTTAGCGGGGCGATTGCTTGAGGATTGACACTCAATTCATCTAATCCCAAACCTAATAAAATGGGTGCAACTAAGGTTTCTGCTGCTACTTCTCCACATAGTCCTACCCAAATATTAGCAGCATGGGCAGCATGGACAGTTCGCTGAATCATTCTTAATACCGCTGGTTGTAAAGCATCCGCTAAAGTTGCTACTCTAGGATTTGTGCGATCGCCAGCCATAACATACTGACTCAAATCATTTGTACCAATACTGAAAAAGTCAACTGCTCTGGCTAACTGATCAGCTATAGCTACTGCTGCGGGTGTTTCTATCATCATCCCCACATTCATATTTTCATCAAAAGGGATACCAGCTTGTCGCAGTTCCTCCTGTACCTGATTGAAAATTGCCTTAGCTGCTCGTAATTCTGTTAAAGTAGCAATCATCGGCCACATAATTTTGATATTATGCCCTACACTAGCGCGTAAAATCGCCCGTAACTGAGTTTTCAACAACTGAGGATTTTCTAAACAGAACCGAATCCCGCGCACACCTAAAAACGGGTTAGCTTCTGTAACAGACAAACTCAAATAAGGAAGTTGTTTATCTCCACCTATATCCAAAGTGCGAATAATTAACGGTTGCTTATCTAAAACTTGCGTAATCGCTTGATAAACTTTCAGTTGTTCCTCTTCTGTAGGTGCGCTTGTTCTGTCCAAGTACAAAAACTCTGTACGAAGTAATCCCACACCTTCTGCACCATGATTTACAGCTAATTCTGCATCCGTAATACTACCAATATTTGCCAATACTTTAATGTAGCAACCATCACGAGTAACTGCTGGTTGATGTGCCAGCTTTCGTGCTTCTGCTTGGGCAATTTTCCAAGTCTCTCGCTTGGCTTCTAGTCTATCTAATGTCTCAGTTGCTGGTGCCACCCAAACCTTGCCACTTTCACCATCAAGCGCCATCAATGTACCACTTTGCAAGTTTAAGACCTGGGCATCTATACCCAAAACAGCAGGAATACCAAGGGTTCGAGCGATAATAGCACTATGGGAAGTTGCACTTCCGGAGGTCATGCAAATACCCATCACTTTGCTTGGATCAAGCTTAACAGTATCTGAAGGACTTAAATCTATCCCTACTACAATAGATGGTTCTGTAAGTTCCAAGTCAGTGGGAGCATTACCTAGTAATATTCTTAATACCCTCTGTCCCACATCAACCACATCGTCAACTCGTTCTTGTAAATAAGAATCCTCTAGTTTGCGGTAGGAATTTGCTACTTCATCCACTACAGCTTGCCAAGCTACTTCTCCGTTGAGACGTTCTTCCACAATATGCTGACGTACGGCTTCTAGCATCACAGGATCTGCTAAAAATAGGAGATGAGCATCAAAAATTGCCGCTTCCGCATCACCAATTTGAATAGATGTGTGGGAGAGTAAAGTTGCAATTTCCTGTTTAGCAATTTGAATAGCTGTTTGTAATCGTTGCCACTCTACATTCACATTTTCTATGTGATATTCCGTACAAGCTACAGCGGTAGATTGATAATGAACTAATGGGGCGATCACAATTCCTGGAGAAGCCGCAATTCCCCACAGTTCACCCTGGGTCGGTGGGGTAAATTCTTGAGGTGGTGGTGTTAATCCGACAATGCTATCATCTTCCCCAAAATTGTTGATAATCAATTTCTGTAAAGCTTTTAGCGCCTCCTGGGCATCAACTCCAGTGGCAGTAATCAGCAATTCATGTCCTTGACGTACTCCCAAGGTAGCAACTTGGTTAATACTGTCACCCCGGACAGGTTCTGTATTTCTAGTTAGATTCTGTACCCTGATTTGCGCTTGAAATTTGGATGCAGTGGCAACAAACTGGGCTGATAGACGGGCGTGTAAACCCAAGCGGTTACGGACTTTTAACCGTATTTCGTTGGTGGGAATTTCGGAATTATTTGTAGGTTGGCGACTGACCGTTGATAATGGACTACTAATTAAACCTAGTTGTGTTTCTTTTGCTACTAATGCTCCTTGTGCTTCCGCCATAACTTGCTGGATACTTACACCCGTAGCAGCAGCGATAGTCGCAGCAATAGCACCTTCTACTAACGGTGCTGCACACAGATATACGTGATCTCGTTGTTCAGGGGGTAGAAACTCCAGTGCCATTTCCGCACTTATTAAAGCACTACCTAAATCCATCAATACGAGAACACCATGATCAGAGAATACAGAGGCAATCGCTTCATAAACCTTAATCGCATCTGTACCTAGTGGATTTTCTGGATCATCAATGCCTGCTGCCACAGCAAGGGGAACTTGTCCTTGAACCATCTGTGCAGCTAGTTCTTGTACTCCTAGAACTAATTGTTTACTGTGCGAAACAATAACAATGCCAACCACGGTAATACCTTAGCCAGTTACCCATTCCATTATTCCTTGTCAAAAGACAAAGACCGCATTTATTTAGGTTGTATTTAGGTTCTAGTGGACAAGATTAACTTTTATAACAAGAGGCGAGTACAGGAGTCAGGAGAAAGAATCGAAATATGTTTTTCAACATATTGCTTTTGTTAGGTAGGTAAGCACCTGAAATTCATAGAGATTGATGTCAGTATTAAGAAATCAAAATTCAGAATCCAAAATTGATATTATCCCTTATGCCTCGCTATCAAAATTCAGCCTATCTAATAAATATTTTGTAATACCAATTCTCTATGAGGCTGCACAGAATAAAGCTTGGTGAAACAGAGCTTCAAGGATGAAATCATAACTGGTCAAAGAGGAGATGACCTCAGAAGATAATTGAGCTAATTCATGTTGAACTCCTTGACGCAATTGGTCGAGATGTGAGAAACTTTCACCTTTGAACTGACGTTTAATAAACTCCCATAATCGCTCCATAGGGTTAAGTTGAGGAGAGTGAGATAGTTGAAAAATGGGAATAATATTTTTAGGGCAAGACAGTGCCAAAGCTTGGTGTGCAGAAGCTTGATCCATCTGCATTAATGCCATATCAGAACCTAATTCTTGAGATAGGACATCCAAGAATTTCTGAAAATTCTCACTGTT
The DNA here is from genome assembly GCF_000196515.1 of 'Nostoc azollae' 0708. NCBI lineage: Bacteria > Bacillati > Cyanobacteriota > Cyanophyceae > Nostocales > Nostocaceae > Trichormus > Trichormus azollae. Next base: position 5,217,124 of record NC_014248.1, on the reverse strand, counting down.
TAGATGAGGATATTCCTGACAAAAATGCCATCCAGAGGTGGGTTCAACAACTCCATAAAGCCAAAATGCTTTTCGTGGCCACTGCACCCTCACTACAGGTTTAACACCACGAGCCGTAATCACTCACTCCTCCAGTTTCGGTCTTCAAACCTAATCTGGTTTCGTCCTGGCACAGGTAACTCAGTCGTTTTCCCCCACCCAATAGTTTCTCTAAAGCTACCAAGGCAAGGGGGATGTTTTCTTAAAAAGGTTTATAGCTTGCTCATCTTGTGATGAGCTGATGGGTCGAGGTACTTTCAATTTTGCCCCTAGTTTGTAGGACACTAAACTGTAAACTGTCTTGTATTTGACTTGGACGTGCCATTCTTGCTCTAGCCATTCCACAATTTGCCTATAACTACTAAACCCTTGGGGGGATTCTAACTTTGATATTAGTTGTGATAGCATTTCACCTTGTATTAAAGGAGTTGCCCCAGGCGCAGTTTTTACCTCTCAAAGAGAAGATAGTCCTCCTTTTCCATACCTTTGTAACCATCCTGTTATTGTTGACCCATCTCTGCCCAATCTTCGGCTCACTTCTTGATGCTGGGTTACTTGTTCTGTTTTTATCCACCACAGCATTTGTAAACGTTCTTTGTCTAATGCTGTCCGCGCATTTTTCAGGCTTTTTGACAAATACTCAGCACTTTCTTGAACTTCTAGATTGAAAGGGCGTGCCATTGCTTCCTCATGAGTCTTTATCTTCCATAATCTTTATTCTACAGTTCTATCTACACTCATTTAGACTTGGTATAACTTCAATAAGCTCGAGTAGAGAGTTTAGAGTTGGTGGGGTAGTATTGAAACGGTGAGCGCTCACTCTTTTTTTATCGAGTCTAAAGCCGCATCTTCATATATTATTAATCACTTCAGTTGTTTAAGTTTATTATCTGCCAATTTCAATAACTGCTGTGCCTCAGAATAGGAAGTTGTTCCTGATTTAACATTACTAAGTTGATTCATAGTTCCGATAATTTCGGCTTTGATTTCATTTCTATTACTTGATTGTGAAGCAATCAAATGTTGAATTTTCCTTTCGCAATTAGCTTTACTGAGAGTTTTCTTAGCATCATTTTCCGCTTGACGACGATTTTTAACAGTTCCCGAATTAGTTTGATACTCTGCTATTAACTTCTTGGCTTCTACATAACTGGGTTCTCGAACTTGAAGATTTTCTAATTCTTGAATTGCTTTTCCCATAAATCACCAATTTGTTACCATTTCTGCACAGTATGAGGTGGATTCTGGGAAGCTTTCGCTGCTGCGAAAGCATATTGTTCTGCAGCCGCAATGTAAATGATAATGCGGGGATTAATCACAGTTTCTTGTTTAACTTGATAGGAGGTAATTAATTTTTGTGCATCCACATATTGGGGATTTTTATTTGGCACTCTTTCAAGTCTGTCAATTACCTGTTCCCATAATTCCGATGCTACCTGAGAATTTTTTGGTTGAATTTTCTGGGCTTCTAGATCAGATTATTGTGCAGCAGCAATAAAACTACTAATTCGCCCATATTCAAAATCGCGTTTGAAGGCTACAAGTTGAGTTTGGGCTGTTTTACCTGCTAATATTTTTTCAGAGATTTGATCTAATTGATCTATAGCAGCTTGCCATAATGCGAACGCAGTTTCTCGATCTTTTGTATTTTTAGCCTGTTCATATTGCTGTTTTGCTGTCAATAGAGCCTTTTTAGCTTCATTCAAGGGCACTAAAGCATTTTGAGCCTGGAAAACAACAGCTTCTAGCCGCGCTACTCGTTCTCTGGCCTGCTCAAATTCATCTAAAGTAAACTGCCACCTACAACTAAACAAACTACAATAACGCTGAGGATAGTAACCCAAAAACCAGACTGATAAATTATCCAGAAAAATTGGGAGCATCCCAAATGTGTAAGTTTATTGTCATGCTGTAGCTTGCTTCCCGCAGGGTGTGAAGCGCAGCGGAATGTTAGCGAAGGGTGTTGGAGGCTCTAGCATCTCGCAGATTCTTCACTTCACTCCGTTCCCTATGGCTTACGCCACGCTTCGCTAACAGAATGACAATTTATGTATGATATTTTTGCAAAATTGGGATGCTCCCGAAAAATTTTTTCGTCTGCACACAACCTCTAGGCAGCGTTACCACCATAAATAAATACTATGGAATCAATCAGATAATTTTTAAAATGTCAACAGCTTTAATTACCGGTGCGTCAGGTGGAATTGGCAAAGCTTTTGCAGAGGAATTAGCAGCATCCAAAACAAATCTTGTTCTCGTTGCACGTTCATCTGAAAAACTCAACCAAATAAATAGCCACAGAATGACAACAAAAACATCAACTACAAGTCGATATTATAGCCAAATATTTCACAGAAAACAATGCCAAAGATGAGGTATCTTATCTCATTGAAAACCAGGGTAAAACAATTTATTTATTAATCAATAATGCTGGTTTTGGTGATTATGGAGATTTTGCTGAACGGGACGGAGAACAGCAATTAAAAAGGATTCAATTAAATATTATGCCATTGGGAGATCTAACCCACAAATTTCTAGCTTTAATGCGTCAGCGTCGTTCAGGCAAAATTATTAATGTTTCTTCAATTGCTGGCTTTCAAGCAATGCCGTATATTCTTGTTTATGCTGCAACTAAAGCCTTTATTCTCAGTTTTAGTGAAGCATTATAGGCAGAGAATCAAGACTATGGTGTGAAAGTTTTAGTGGTTTGTCCAGGTCCTACAGAAAGTGACTTTTTTACAGAAGCGAAGTTTCCTGAAATTTTAGCAGGTGCAAATAATAAAATAGGGACTCCAGAAGAAGTTGTACACGATGCTTTACAAGATTTAGCAGGATACGCTCATGCATGACAAAGCGATGAATTAGAAAATAAAGTCATTGTTAATATGTACTGATTGTTACCACGAGAATCCTTAGTAAGTGCGCTCGCAAAACAGTTTAAGGATAATTCGTAATTCGCAATTATCAAGTAAGGATTCAGGTCTAAGCTAGAGGGATTAAAGAAGGTGTCTACAAAGCGGGAGGATCCACTATTGGAAGATACACAAGTGATAGGAGAATATAAGGATAAACAAGTGTGGATTAGCAACCATGAACCAGGATAAAAAAGAACGGCTCAAAGCCTGCTTAGAAGAATAGGCAACATTGTTATATGAAGAAGCAGACAAAAGTCAGATAACAGACTTGGAAGGCATAGAAAAAACAGTAAGGAGTCAAATATTAGAAGTGGTAAGTCCAGAAATAGCCCTTTTTTTATTGAAGGAACAAGCGGAAGGAAAGTAGGTAAAACCAGGAAAGTCAAAACCTTGGTAGGAGAGGAGAACTAAAACTAAAAGCTAAATAGTTGCAGAGACTGGGTTTGAAGCCAAGAAGTCGATTAGGTCCATTACTTCAAAAGTGCTGCTTGAGGCTATCAGCTAAGGAATCATATCAAAAAGCAGAAGTTGAAATTGAGGCATTAACAGGAGTAAAAGTTGGCCATAGGAGGCAACAAAAAATAGTTGTGGAACAAGATTGGGAGCTACCACAAGGAAAACAAGCTGTCTGTGAAGTGAGGGTGGATGGTGGAAAAGTACAAATAGGGGGCAAACACCACAAGCAGGCTGGTACTGGCGAGACTATAAAACCCTTCGTCTACAAGGAATTTATGATGGCGCATTTTTTGATAACAACCAGTCATTCATTAGTTGGTTATGTTAATAGCCAGTCTTTGGTTAACCCCTTGTGTGTTTGGGGGATGGTCATGATGGAGTTTGGAATTTAGTTAAAGAGTTTGGAACTGAAAAATTCAAACCTTTGGAAATTGTAGATTGGTATCACCTCAAAGAGAATCTTTATCAAATTAGTGGTTATTTAAAGCGTCTCCAAGCTGTTGGGAGTTTATTGTGGTAAGGTCAGATAGAGCCGATTCAACCTTTATTTAATAATTGTCGAGGCAAACAAGTTAAGAAGTTTTTCGACATAGGCGAAAAACATCCCACTGGCATTATTAACTACACCTACTACCAAGCTAAATAACTGTGTTCTATTGGTTCTGGATCTGTCGAATCTGCTATTCAACAGATTGGAGCAAGGATTAAAATTTCTGGCCCACAGTGGAATGTTGAAAGTGTCTACCAAATCCTTTCCCTTCCTTGTGCTTATCTCAATGGTTTACTTCCTATTTGAGTCTTTCTGCCAAAACTCGATGGTCCCACTTTTATCATTCTTTCGTAAGGATTTAGGTCTAAGGAAGAGGGATTAAAAAAGGTGTATGGAAAGCAGAGTGAACCATGGCTTTCATAGGTTGGTCAAAAAACTCAATTAGAGGAAGTGCTTGACGGGGACAAGTTTGTATAACCGTCAATAAATTGGCAGGATGTTGGAATAGCTCCAGAGAAAGAGAATCACCACAGACTTTTCGATGTGTCAGTGCTAAACCTAACCTTGGTTCAGCTAAATTATGATCAAGGTCTATTGCCTAAGGAAAGTAAAAGTTTCCCAGGTTCCCCTGGGGCTTTATCAATGAATGAATGGAAGATTCAACTTTTGGTTGAAACTAGGATGGCCAAGTCAAGAATTCATGAAGGTTTTGGGTTTGTTGCAATAAAGGGTAGTTTTTAAACCCACATTCCGCACCCTAAACTGCTACAGAGGGAAATTACGGAGACAAAAAATGCAAGGGAGCATAAAAACAAACATATGCAGTGAAAAAAGGCATTGGAGAAACAGTAAAGCACCAAAAATAGGATCAAAAGCTATTCTCAATAAGGAGCAATAAGAAAGAACACCGCCCAGAGGAGTCAACAGATAAATGAAGATATTCAAGAGATAAATCATAACTTAGACTAATAGATTGAAGTAAAAAAAGAAATTATGGACATAGTAAAATAGAGCTATAAATCAACGACATTAGGTTATTTTCTGATAAAAATTAAATTAATAGAGAGGAAAATTAGGTAAGTAATTGATAGTAGGGAAAACAATGCTCTGGTAAAAGATTCATAATGAAATATCTCTCTTGAGTCCAGTAACAGATGTGTTTTTCTTGGTTAACTGTAACTAAATGAATAGACTGAAAGCATGGAAAAATCCAGCGTAAAGTGGGGCGGTCAGTTGGTTTGCCCAATTGATTTTTTAAGGTTGATTGAGACTCTCTCAAAGGGGTTCTAATTTGTCGTTGCCCTAAAGTATAAACCAGCAGACATAAACCCATAATCATTCCCAGGGACTCTATTCTCTCTGGACTTTTTAGGAAAATACTGTCTGCAAAAAATAATGGGTCTTTGAGAAAAGCAAACCCTCTCTCACAAGACTGTTGAGCTTTATATTCATTCAAGATGGAGTCATGGGTAAGTTCATTGGAATCCAAAAAGTTTGTAGCAAAAATAAAACGCCCTGCCCTTAGAAATTCTGTATTAATTTTACTTTCATTCTGGGAGAATTTAGCTGATATTTCATTAGGATATCTCTCCTGAACTATCTTTTTTCTTAGATTTGATTTGAGTAACGTTACTCTGGTTAATTCGGTGATATTTGAATTGTTTGAATAGTTTAGATAACCCCTTGATAGCATCACCTTCACAAGCAAATTTTTCTGGTGATATCTTGCACAGCTTTTGATTGTGCCTTGGTAATTTTTTGTGAGAGTTTACCCAGGTCTAATTCTCTTCTTTCTTGACTTTACACTACTAACCATCTTTGTTCTATGCCTGCATAATTTACTGTTTTTGAAGCTAGTTTATATCCGGGTAAGTTACTATCAATAAATTCTGGTTCTGGTAATGTTGATATTAATCATTGTGCTGATTCTACGCTTAATGGCACTGGACATAACCAGCTTAAATCTGACATCATTTTCAGATTTGATTCTGTATATAAGGCCCAGTCTGCTACTATGAGACTGTTAACTTTTAATTGTTTTTGGTACTCTACTGCTATTTTACCAAAGCATGATGAATCTGCTTGGTGTCCCGATGCTAGTTTTAAAAATATATATTGGTATGTCTCCATCTCCTGAACATATCATTTCTATGATGAACTGTTTTAACTCCAGTCTATGGTGACCAGAATAACCGTAGGTGATGGTTATTTCTTTTGGTGATTTTACTGCTAATTCTTCTATTTCTTGATTATTTCCTACTTTTTGACTCTCAAATATTACTTCTGGTAAGCTGGTGTTATATTGCCCATGTATCTGCATTTATGATGAGTCTAGATGCCCTGCTCATAGGGATACTCCAAATTTTTGGGCTGCTTTTAAGGCGACAATAAAAAATATTCTATCCAATCCTTTTATAAATAGTTTATCCATGACTCTCCCCAGTTTATCGTCCTTGAGATATTCTGGTTTGACTCCTGCTCCTATTAGATGGTCACAGGGGATTGTTTCAAAATCTTGGGGAAACATATATAAGGGTTTTTATACAAATCCTAACCCGTTGATTATCATGGCTTTTACTACATGACCCGGACTTACTTTCTCTCCAATTTCAAGGATTATTTCTACTACTCCTATGGCGTCTATTATTCCTGCTACTATGCCTCAATGGTATAGGTTTTGAATTTCCATTTTTTGAAGCTTTGATTTCACAACAGAATTATCCACAACTCCTGTTGTGATTCAATCATTTCTTCTTCTGTTATAATTTAATTTTTGAATCATTAAATTTTCTTTTCTTTTATCTTCTTTACAAAACTTTATTCTCTCACTCTATTGCCATTTTAATCATCCTTGTTCTCATTAAGCCTTTTCTTCCTTGCAGGAGTTTTAGTTATTGTGTACTACTATCTGTGACAGTTAGGGTGCGGAAGGTGGGTTTAAAACCTTCATCTATGAGGTCGATGAATTTTGTGCCGATTTTTTGGTGATTGAAGCCAGGAATCTTGATTAGTGTCTTGAAGTGACGGGGTAGGGTAGATGTGCCTGACATTTCTGTTGAGCTGTGACCGGATAACCCTTATAGGCAGTAAAGTCATCAGAACTGAGTACACCAGAGTAACTTGAACCCACAATAGATTCTAATTCGCCAGGACAAGGAGTATCAGACCCATCAAATAAAGGGAAGTCACTATTGGCAAAAATCCATAACCATCTTTTCACTCCTTTGACTACCCAGGGTGTTTCATCCCCAGGGATATGAGGCTGGGTTTGTTTTATCCACTGTTTGAGGCTATGAATACTTTGAGCCACTGGACCATCTATTCCTTCATTGGTACCTACTAATGTTCCCACTCCAATTTCTATTTGACCCAGTTCCCACAACAAGAAGTATTCTTTTTCATAGGGTCAATGGCCCTAGTTATTGATCCATCCCAAAAAAGCTTGTCCTGTGATTCCTATATCTTGTCCCAGTACTATCTCTGGTGACCAGTGTGTGTGCCCTTTGTGTTTCCCCACACACACTGCAAATCCACGTATATCTTTGATTTTCTACTATTTGGATTGGCCTGTCCACCAACTCCCCTAGTTATTGTGTTTGGATTTTTATTACTTCGCCAAACAATTGCCCCTGACCTCACGATCCACACACTTGCCGTCTCACTATCTCAAATCTATTCTATCTACTCCACCAAACACCTTTCTCCTTTTTCCCCTATGCCCTGGTTGTCCTCCTGGTTTCCGGTTTCGTGTCTGGTTTTCTTCTGGTTTCTCTTGTTGTTTGTTCTCGGTTTTTTTGAGGATGTCTCCCAAGGGTGCTTTGGATAATCTTATGGTCTCTAAATCTCTACTGACTTTGAGTTTCTCTATTTGTTTTTCCAGTTCTACTACTCTATTTCTTAGGTTCTCTATACTTTTCCCCTAGTCAATAATGATTTCTACCAGTTCCTCTGTTGCCAACTGCTTCAATATCTCTCTGTCTAGTTTTGGTGGCAGCCTCTTTTCCATAACTGCTATATTCTGCCTCACCTATCACACTTGTCAATACCCCACCACCTCAATCCTTACATTATCAATTACTACCCAGTCCCCAGTCCCCAGTCACCTACATATATCTAGTTAATTGCATGCGGTAACGGTCTTTTTTAGTAACGGTAATTTCACCAACTTCTAAACGTCCTTTACCGGGAATGGCAATTAAATCTCCGGTTTTCAGTTGGGAACTAGCTTGAGTGATTTCTTTCCAATTCACACGCACATCACCGGAGTCGATTAAATCAACCATTTTGCTACGAGACATCCCAAAACCGGCTGATGCGATCGCATCTAATCTTAAAGAAGCTTCTACAGTCGTCAATTCTTTCTTTTTCGGTTCGCGGATTTTTAACTCATTGATATCAATGGGTTGAGTTTTTACTGGAACAGAACGCACCTGTTTCAAACTCATCTCCAAAAATTCTGTTAGTTCCGGGACTACAATTACTTGCGCTCCCCTTTCTCCCAAAACCATAATATCTCCAGTCTTTTCTCGAACAATTCCCGTCCCCAAGATCGCCCCTAAAAAATCGCGGTGAGTTGCAGTATCAAACAGAAAGTTACCGACAATTTCTAAAGCGGTGATTGCAACTTGAGATTGATCTAAGGGTAATTCAGAACGTGCGATCGTCACTCTTTGACGTTCAGCTTGAGGATATCCACCCCAAGCTACCAAATGCACATCTGTTAATCGACTAAACACCCGTTGAATTTCTGCTAACTCTGGCGGAGACAAAAAATCAGTTAAAACCACTTCCCAGGTCTTTATAGCTTGCTCTGCCTGGTCAATCACCCGAGCTATACTATCACGATTTTCAACACCTCTTAAAAGTTCTTTTCTGGGTAACATGGGGACTGGGGACTCGCTAGTAATTGAATAATTACGAATTACGAATTACGAATTAATTTATTTCTGCATAACCTTGGATATTTTCTGGGTCAAACTGGCGTAATATGCGAGTAGCTTGGCGAGTCAGAGTTTCTGAACCCTGAACGACAATTATGTATTTTCCAGCATCCAAGCGATTGCGGTAGGGTAAAGCATCTCCACCACCTGAAACTAAACCTACACCACCACCAACAAATACGCTACCCATAGCGCCGCTACCAGCACCAAGTAGCCCGCCAATTACATGATTGCCAATTTCTCCAGCCCAAGCAAAGGTATCTAAGGCAGTGATGAAACTGAAGGTAAAACCAGCAAAAAAGCCAAATGGTAGCAGCCAGAATGCCATCAATCTTGCTTGTTTTTTAGCTTCTTCCTTGGGATCAATCAAACCAAACTCATCAGCGGTTTTGTATCCTCTACCCAGGATAGAGCTATTTATACCTACTTTTTCTAGGTCTAAGTAAGCAGCTTCAGCTTGGATGCGATCGGATAATACGGCAACAAGGTAATTCATTGATCTAAAAATTGTTATCTGGAAAAAATTGTCCTTAATTAACAGGGTATCAGCAGTAGTATACTACGGCATCACATCAATAGAGCAACCATTTAAAATAGAGAAAAAGCCTACTCCATAATATTTCTGACTTTTGACTTTTGACTTTTGACTTTTGACTTTCGCCTTGTGCTACTAGCTCCACCCCACAGTCAGCACTAAATATTATTTTAAAGAATCCAAAGGCTCACAAAAATTATTCACGCCTTGCTTGAGGACATATATTAAAACTGGGGTTACCAAAATATTGGGAAACTCTGGGATACTTTTCAGGTGTGACATCATGCCAGCAACTGAGTCATTGAGCAAATCTTCCCGATATTCTTGTTCACACAGGACTGCACGCCATTTTTTTGCTAAAGCGTCTAACCACTCAGAATTTGTTCGTCCTGGTTCTTGTCCAGCTTTGATAGCAAGGGTCATAGCTGCATCTTCTAAGTCTCCATCACAATCCTCAATCAAGTCTAATGCTTCCATTGCTTGAAGATCATCTGCTAGTTGAGAGCGGAACTGGGCAATTTCTTTGGATGTGATTTTAGTCATTGGGCATTGAAAATTTAGTTATTTAACTGATAACTGATAAAAGCCTCATTTGCTAGTAATTACACTGCTAAATGAGGCTTTTGGCTCTTTTAAAAAGTTGATTTACTTCTTAAAAGCCCTAGATGTTACATAGCGTTGTAACTCGGTTAAAGCACGGTTGTAGTTCAAGATGGCGCGAACGCGATTACCTTCGGATCTGGTAAGTTCATTTTCCGCGTTAATCACATCTGTTTGAGTACCTACACCAGCTTGGAATCGCAAACGAGCTAACCGTAGGGACTCTTTGGCTTGCTCTAGAGCCGCGTTGGAAGTTTGGACGTTTTCCAAGTTAGCGATCTGGGTAGAATAAGCCTGTTCTACTTGAAAACGGATTTGGTTACGTTGTTCTGCAAAATTAGTTTCAGCGATCGCAATATTAGTTTTAGCCTGGGCTGCTCTTGCTTTTGCTGCACCACCATCATATAAATTCAGGGTGGCTCGCACTCCCACAGAATAACCATCGCTAACGTTGATACTATCATTAAACACATCTAGCAGGTCATAGCTGGCAACTAAACTAATTTGCGGTCCTAAAGATGCTAGAGCTTGTCTTCTTTGTTGTTCGCTAATATTCCGCTGTGCCAACTGCTGTTGTAGTTCGGGGCGGTTTTGATAAGCTAAGATAATGCTATCTTCTAAACCACGTTCCCAAAGACCAGCTAACTGCACAGGGTCAGCAGCAGTGATATTTATCGACTGTGGCAGATTTAGGCGAGTAGCTAACCGCCGCTGAGCGATGGCTTGCTGAGAACGAGCATCAGTTAACTCTTGTTCGGCATTGGCTAAATTCACCTGCGATCGCAACATATCAAATCTTGTACCCACTCCAGCCCTTTCCAAAGCCTGTGCATCTCGCAAACTAGCCTCAGAATTCTGTACCGCCGACTGAGAAATACGTACATTTTCATCTGCCTGTTGCAGATTATAGTAATCTGTGGCAACATTCAGGCGAATTTCTTCAGATTGTCTTTCTACATCTAATTCCTGAAATCGTACCTGTTCCTCAGCCTCTGTAATTGCTGCATTTCGTCTCCCAGACGTATAAAGATTATACGTAAGTTCTGCTTGACCACCAAAGCTAGTATTCGATTCAGCATCAGGTGACAGAGGATTTAACCTCTCTTGCTGTTTAGCTTGCAGTGTGTTGCTAGAACTACGGCTATTAGTGACATTACCATTCACCCCCAAAGTAGGCAACAAGGCAGCCTGGGCTTCTCGGAGAGCAGATTTACTGCGCTCTAACTGCAATATCGACACTTGTAATTCGTTGTTATTCTGCTTTGCCAGTTCCAGCGCCTCGGCCAAAGTAATGGGCTGATTTTTCTGAAGCCTGACTTCCTCTGGTTTTGTGGGAAATAGCAGAGGATTAGGATTAGAATTCAGGTTTTCCAGAGGTGACCCTTTAGAGTCTGTCGGTGCAGGTGTGGCAGTTTCTACGTTTGGAACAGATGGCTCTGAAGTATTAGGCGTTTGTGAATCACCAGGATTAGTAACTTGAGCTACCTTCTTGGACGCCCCATTTTTTTGTGAACAAGCCTTTAAAGCCAGAAGCATAGCAGCTTGGCTTTTTTGCCTTGCCTGTAAACATTTTTCCCCTTCCCGTAACTGTGCTAATTTTGCACTAGTCACTGCATTTGGCAAAAGTGTTTTCGGGCTGTTTTCTTTTGTCACGCTGCCATTATGAACCAAAGAGGCTTCTCTAACATCGTGACTAGCCACAGACGTCACACTCAGGTTACTAAAATCCAGAGTAGCTACTAAAGCTGGAGAATTATCAACTGCGGTATTGCGCTGCTGTCTGTTGATGTCGTCCACAACTGAGGGTTTCCCATTGGTTGCAGTCAAGATACTAGGAGAAGACACCACTTTGACGTCACCAACTTTATGGGTATTAGCCCAAGCCGATTGAGTCGTTAATACTGCTGCTGTTACACCAGGCAAGAAACTATGAAATAAGTGCTGTCCTTTCACCGCATCCCCTCACACGAAAATCAATCTATGTAGCGGCAGAAAACTTGTCTTCACATAGAATATAGCACGATACTAAATGAAGCAAATAATATACTACTATACCGAATTTAAAAATCAGAAATCTACTTCTCTTCAAAACGTTTGACAATGCGAGAAAGTTCCGCCTTTTCGTCCATGATAACGCGGGTAGGCGCTCCACTAACAATTCGTTCATAATTACGGAATGAATCTTTGATATTCGGCCCATCAGCCGTAATATTGTACTCCCTAATCCCCTTATCGTGCCACGAACCCCTCATCTTGAATACGTTGATTGCCCGTGACATTTCACCATGTATTTCCACATACTGCAACATGAGAATTGTATCAGTAATCGTGGAAATATGAGAATCAGTGATTGAATGTGACCCCATAAATTGGTCGCTTGTGTTCGTAAAGAACCCTGTTATCTCTTCTTGTTTGGCATAGCCTGTAACACCAATTACAAACTGACGAAAAGCATTATTGCTTACGCCTCTAGCCAGGGCTGAGAGAGAATCAATGGCAATTCTAGCTGGCTTAAAATCAGCAATTTCTGATTTAATAATTTGCAAGTGGTCTTCTAACCCAGTTGATTCGGGATAGGTACAAATTATTTTTAATAAGCCTTGGTGTTCTAATTCTTCAAAATCAATTCCCCAAGAATAGGCATTTCGAGACAGTTGAGCGCGGGATTCTTCATAAGCAAATAAAATTGCTCTCTCACCGCTCACACAGCCATCTTGAATAAATTTACTGACTAACAGAGTCTTACCAGTACCTGTGGCTCCTGTGGCTAAAATAATCGAATCTTTAAAGAAACCACCACCACACATTTCATCTAGAGTTTTGACTCCCGAAGATACGCGGACATTTGAAGACCTTTGTGTTAGCCGCATTGCTCCTAATGGGAAAATGTTAACTCCTGCATTAGTAATGGTGAATGGATATTCACCTTTCATGTGAGTTGTTCCACGTAATTTGAGAATTTCAATTGTCCGTCGTCGGCGTTCTCCTTCTAAAACGTTGCGAACAATGACTACATTGTCGGAAACAAATTCTTCTACTCCAAAAGAAGCTACAGGTCCATATTCTTCTCCACGTTCTGTGGTAATGATAGTAGTGACATATAATTGTTTGAGACGTGCTACTAGGCGAAATATTTCTCGTCGCACTACTCCCACTGCTTCATATTGTTGGAATACTGCTGTGATTGAATCAATGGAAACCCGATGAGCTTTGTATTTGCGAATGGCATACTGTAAGCGTTCAATTAAGGCTGATAGGTCAAAGTTGCCGACAATATCTTGACCTTCAGGATCCGGAGATGCATCGAGAATAAATAACTTTCCTTCTTCAATCAGTTTTTGCAAATTCCACCCAAAAATATGGGCATTTTTAATAATGTCGCTTGGTGATTCTTCAAAGGTAACAAATACTCCTGGTTCATCAAAGTAAGTGATGCCATTATACAAAAATTGTAGGGATAATAAGGTTTTACCTGTACCAGAAGTACCGCTGACTAAGGTTGTTCTCCCGACTGGTAAACCGCCATGACTAATATCGTCAAAACCCTCGATCATTGTGCGGATTTTCTCTACACCCCCAATTGGTGGATTTTGTTGCTCTTGTTGCGCTTTGTCACTCATTGCTGATCAAATATGGGTATTTAACCCGGCTTTTTAAATTACTTGGGTACTCAGTTTTTAGGAATTTTATGAATTAATATCTTAACTATTCCCAGTCTTCTTCACTCAATTCTTCATAAAGTAAGTCTAATCCTATCAAAACTCTTTCTCTATCTGAAAGATCGCCGATGATTTTGCGAACTGGGGGTGGCAAAATCTTGGATAATGTCGGTGTGGCTAGTATTTTGTCTTCTTCCGCTAATTGTGGATTTTTAAGAACGTCGATTACTTTTAGGGCATATACTCCTTGAAACTCCTGTTCTAGGATGTTTTTAAGTGTGCTTAATGCTCGCACAGAGTTGGGTGTGTTCCCTGCTACATAAAGCTTGAGAACATAGGTTTTTCTGGCTTTATTCATAAATTTACTAGTACCGCCGTGAATTTAAAATGCTTCTTTCAGAAGGGCTACGCTAACAAAATAGTGCTTCCAGCAGGCTGCGCTAACAAAATTCAAAATGTATACGGCGTGAGCTTTTCAGAGATTTGGAATAGTTGGTTTATTTACGCCGTACTCTACTAGATAGACTCTGAGTATTAGGAATACAATATACAGAGTATTACTAAATACATGATGTGTATTTACTTACCTTTGCTATGTACAAGGGGTTTTTGCTGCTGTCCGGTTAAAACGCAGTGCTAAATACCTACTGGGCGAAAACAGAGTGTGGGGTGTAGGGTGTAGAGAAAATCATACCAATTAAACAAGTTCAATTTATTTTAGAACTGGAAACTCTATAGACTTCACACAGATGTGCCAAAATATCTATCAATGTCAGCCTGTAATCTAATAATGTTTCATCGCTCCTCCCTTCTAATTTTAGTTGTTTGGAAAATTCGTCAATCAGTTCCATGTGGATTTCTATAATTTGTGGCACAGGAATATTAGCATAAAATAAGGCGTTGATGAATTTATCAATCGCTATTTTCAATGTTTTGTCTGTTGTGAAGTAATCTATCAAAATGTGTCGGTAATCTGATTTAAGTTGTGCTAATAGTTCCTGCCTTTCATCTGCACTCATTTTCTGAAACCATTGCTGGTTTTTTTGGTAATTACAGGCTAAGACGTAGGTATATTGAGTATTGTTATCTCCTGTTTGATTGGTATTTAACTGTCTCGTGTTATGTAGTTGGTGGATTTTTGCAGCACTAGTAGGAGTCAATTGTGAACCAAAAAATAGGTTCACAATGTCATCTATGACATTATTTAACGCCTCTATGAAACCTTCCTGCTGATTGGGAATAGCAATGTTATATAAATATTTTTTAACACCTAGTAGCCAAATCAATAATATGGGTAGTATCATTTATTTTTTATAAATCTTAGATGAGCGCCTCAATTATGATATTAAGGCTGAATTCAATTTGATTGAGCGAGGTAAAACCTTTTCGGTAAACTTTGAGTAAAGAACGCTTTATGTCGGCCAATTGTTGAGGAATTATGTATTTTATAATAAATACCTATTTTTGCAGATGTGTAATATAAGTTAATATCCAGTTGTTCAAGAGTTCAATAGAGGAGGATATAGTAACCAAATTTTATGAGCTGGGTTATGTATATCTATCTGAATATAGATAGATTTATCCATTTCACTCCTTGATTAAGATACATAAACGCAGTTAAAGTATTATCTCATTCTAAATCATTATAATTCCTCAAGGTTCTAAAGCGAATCTTTGGAGCGATAATTGTTTTAGCTGTAACTATAGATAAGGAGTTTCAATACCAACAAGATACGGGTAAGGATAGCGCGTTGTTGGCGAGAGTGGCAACCGGAACCACAGCTGCTCTGGAAATTGTGGGAGGCAAGCAATTGTCAAGGAGAGTCGATTTAATTGCTTCTATAAAATTTAAATTGCCACCAAGAACGCTTGTATGAATTTTCTTGGAGGAGATTTTTTCATGCATGAAAACCCTCAGCACTTTGGCAGATAATGGATGCCAAAGGCGGACAGAGGAAGAATGACCCCTTAAGTCTTATGTTAATGTTACATTACCCGCTTTATGACTTTCTATCAACCGTACCCAGCTGCCCGGAAACAAGCACTTTGGGAGTGGTGCTGGAGATTTTGGAGAAAGAGCAGTGCGATCGCTTGGTAGTGGTGAATCAACAACAATACCCTATAGGATTGTTGTACTCTGCCCGTTTAATCCCGAATTTATTAGCAGCAGCTAGTGGCGAAACGTTTTTAACTCTACACCAGTCAATCTGTAATTTAAGTCCCAGTCTGATTTCACCAATACAGACAATATCAGCTTCTGAGCATCTGGACAAATTTAATTTGTTTTTGCGTTATCAACAAAACCAAAAAAATAAAATTTTAGATTGGGCGTTGACTGATTCAGATGGTAAATTTGTGGGTCTGGTGGATAACTCACGCTTACTAAGTTTTTTGACTAGGAAGAGATCAACAATAGGTCTGGGCCTCCCAGGCATGGGAACAGAAAATCAGGGTGTGGACAAAACTCGCTCATACGACCAAAATGAGCATCAACCATTCAAGCACAAGCCTTTGGTTAAGTTGCTGGAAAGACTACCTTGGCCTTTGATGTTACAAACTGGTAATGGTGAGGTTTTAACGCAAAACCCTGCTTGGTGGCAACAATTAGGAGTCCTGAAAGATCCAGAAGGAATTAGACAACAAGTAGAAACTATTCTTGCTCCTGTCCGCCCTCAAGACCTAGAATACACTAATCAACAAGCGGTGAAGATTCATCCCCATAACAGAGTCAGCGAAACCGAAGAAAGAGCCACGGAGATGAAATGGCCTGCTGATAGTAATCACTTTTCTAGAAGAAATGAAGCTCTTCACTCACCATCGGTTTTACCAATTATCGACGAGCTACAAGTACCTGCAAATACTACTTCTGGTAGTCACTGCTATTTAGATGCTCAACAGGGTACTTGTACTTGTGTTGTGGAAGTGCAGAATGGTCAGGAGCGAATTTGGCAGTTTGCTAAAATTCCTTTAGATAGTCATGAATTAAAAGTTTTGAGTGGTGATTCAGAATTTACGCTCACCACTGAAAATTCAGAACTCTTAACTGAGGATCTCTGGTTGGTTTTAGCCACTGATGTGACTGAACAGCAACAACTTTTCAAAGAATTAGCAGCAAAAAATGCCGATCTGATTCAACTGAATCGGTTAAAAGATGAGTTTTTAGCTTGTATTAGTCATGAACTGAAAACACCACTGACAGCAGTTTTGGGTTTGTCACGTTTGTTGGTAGATCAACAATTAGGAGAATTAAACGAGCGACAAGCCCGTTATGCGAGTTTAATTCATCAAAGTGGCCGCCATTTGATGAGTGTGATTAATGATATTTTGGATTTGACTCGGATGGAAACTGGACAGATGGAACTTACTCCCTCCCCAGTGCAAATTCGGGAAGTGTGCGATCACGCTTTATCAGAAGTTAAAACACTCCACAATCAACCTAGCAAATTTATTCATTCCTCTCGATCTGAAAGCAAGCATTCACAGGATCATCAATTCAGCTTAAGTATTGAACCGGGCTTAGAGCAGATAGTTGCAGATGAATTACGATTGCGTCAAATGTTGGTACACTTGCTTTCTAATGCCTTTAAGTTCACCGAAACCTCTGGAGAAATTGGGTTGCGGGTGAATCGTTGGGAAGGTTGGATTGCTTTTACAGTTTGGGATACAGGTATTGGTATTCCTGAACATCAACAACATTTAATCTTTCAAAAATTCCAACAATTGGAAAATCCCCTGACTCGACAGTTTGAAGGCACTGGTTTAGGACTAGTATTAACAAGGGCTTTGGCTCGTCTACATGGGGGAGATGTCAGCTTTTTGTCTCAGGAAGGTAAAGGTAGCCAGTTTACTCTGCTATTACCACCCACTCCTCCCAGAACCAGCTTTGGGGAATCAGAAGGGGGAAATTCGGAATCACATCAACCCATTTCTTCTCAACGATTAGTGTTAGTGGTTGAAGCAGTAGCTCGATATATTGAAGACTTAACCCAACATCTTAAAAGTTTAGGCTATCGCGTGGTGATTGCGCGATCGGGAACAGAAGCACTGGAAAAAGCCCGTCGTTTGCAACCAAAAACTATATTTTTGAACCCCTTACTACCCCTACTTTCCGGTTGGGATGTGCTGACTTTACTAAAATCGGATAGTGTAACTCGCCATATTCCTGTGATTGTCACAGCAACGGGAGCAGAAAAAGAACACGCTTATGCTCACCGTGCTGATAGTTTCTTGAGTTTACCAGTTGAACATCAGGCTTTAGTACCGATTTTGGAAAGATTGTCTAATACACCAGAAGGTGAACAAATAGGTTTAGAAAATAACAACAACACCCCAATAAAAACGCCTTTGCGGATTCTGAGGTTGGTGAATTCCGAATTAGAATTTGTTAATCCCCAACCTTCTTTGCGAGAACATCGAGTCATTGAAGTAGATGATTTAGATCAAGCAGAACTTTTAGCAAGGGTTTGGCAGTTTGATGTCATTTTATTAGATGTGGAAGCTTCTACAGCCCAAAATTATCTCCAAAAGTTGACTAAGTATCCACGTTTAGCGGCTATACCTTTGGTGACTTGCGATGTTGCTACTACTTTAAGTGCTTCCCAAATACCAGAATTATCTGTGTTTCCTTACTTAACTCCTTTGGGCAAAGAAAATGCTAATTCCAAAGGAAAACCAGATGCTTTATTGTCAGTGCTGCAAATTGCTTCTGGTATTTGCTGCCCTCCCAATATTCTAGTAGTAGATGTGACCATGTTACGTGATTTGCCACAGGTAAAATCCAAGCAGGTTAAGGGTGAACAACTAGAAAAGAAATCTGCTCTCAAAAGTGAGTTTGCACAGGGTGAATCTTCTGCAAATACAGAACGGGGATCAGAATGGTTTCAAGCTTTAATTCAGTACTTACAAACTGCTGGCTTTAAAGCGGCTATGGGAAACTGCTGGGCAGAGATGCTGCAACAAATTCGCCATCAAAGTGTTGATTTAATCCTAATTTGTTTGGGTGAATCTGCTATTCATAAAGAAGTGCAGAAAGCATTAAAAGCTCTGCCAGATTTACAGTTGAACTTACCACCTATTTTGGTGATTGCTCAAAGATTGAATCAGGTGAAAAATGCAGAAGTTTCACAACCAAACAAGGAAGGATATCAGCTATTAAAAAATAATAATGTGGTTGGTGGTTTAGCAGATATTGCTGGTAATATTGCTACCCAGATATTACCTCGCTCTATCTCCATGGAAGATTTATTAAAACAAATTAATCAGGCTTTGCTAAATGGTAAAAATTGTTGATTGCGCATTGGGTAGGGGAGTAAATTACGAATTACGAAATGTCTGTTTTTTCCTTTTTGTTTTGTTTAATTCTCTGCAAGGGAATACGAATGAGATTATAAGCTCCTTTGGTGGCGATATTTTTATAAATATCTGGTGGTAAGTTCATATCAATTAACTTTTTCTGCTCGGTCAGAAGTAGCAGTGATGCTGGATGTGTTTTGTTGGCTGCTTGATTGTAAATATGGTCTAAAGCTTGTTGGGAAAATTCCAGGTAATTAACTTTGTTTTGAGTGTAGAAAGTGACGGTCGGTTTTTTGAAACCGACCATGACTAATTCTTCATTGGGTTGTTTTTCTTTGACTGCGAGCGCAGATAATTGTCTTAAAGGTTCCTGACGCTCTTGATCCATCAAGAATAAAGCAGGCATTAAAACCAATGATAAAAATGCTACGAAACCCACCAAATTAATAGTAATGATGGCACGCCAACGGTAAGAGAGGATCAAAATAGCGATAATTACAGCACCAGTCAGCCAAATTATACCACCCACATTAGCCATTCCTGAATTTTGTATTTGTTCGTACAATTCAGGTGCAGCGGGGTCTTTGCCGATAATGTGGGATATGTTGAATAATGCCACTCCAAGTGTTGAGAGAAAAGCCACATTCACCCAACTACTGATGTGGAAAGCTTGAGGAGTTTGTGTGTTTGGGTACAGGTTACTCCAAGATAAGGCTACAAGAATGGCTGCTGCTGGCATTAAAGGTAATACGTAACTGGGGAGTTTGGTGACGGAGATGGTGAAAAAGCAAAATACACCCAAAAACCAGAAACAGGCAAATAAACCCAATTGTTGAGAACGTTCCTGATTTTTCCAGTGCGAGCGCTGCCAAAATTTTAACCTGGCTATGGACATAGGTATAAAAACTGAATATGGTGCAAAACCCAACAATACTACCAAAAAATAAAAATACCAAGGGGCTGAGTGACCATTCACAACCTCTGTAAAGCGTTCTATGTTGTGATAAACAAAAAAGGTATTAATAAAATTCCAGCCGTTGCGCCAAGTCACCAAGATGTACCAGGGAGCAGATAAAGCGAAGACTATTCCCATGCCCAAAATCGGGCGCATTTCTCGCCACAGTTCGCAGAATTTGCCTAAGTATAGGGCAAAGGCAATCATAATTAATCCTGGTAAAACTATTCCCACTGGTCCTTTGGTTAAAATTGCTCCGGTCATCAATACATAACAAGCCAGATACCATTTATTGGGGAAGGGAGAAGGGGAAGAATTTTGAGCGTATCCCAAAAAGAAGCAAAGCAAAGCTGAGGCTATACAACCGGTGAGTAACATATCGGAAACACCAACTCTCCCCCAAACAATCATTTCGGGATTGAGTGCCATTAAAGCTGATGCAATAGCTGCTGTTAAGTAACGACGATTAGGATTTGCAACTTGCTCTAATTGATCTTTTTTGGCAAAATGCCAGTGTATACCGTAGAATGCCAAAGCTGTCACACCCGTTGCTGCTAATGCCGAGGGTATGCGTGCTGCCCATTCATTCACCCCCATAATAGAGTAGGCGAGCGCTTGACACCAGTAAATTAACGCTGGTTTGTCAAAACGAGTTTCACCATTAAAAAAGGGTGTAATCCAATCACCTGTAACTAGCATTTGCCGGGAAGCTTCTGCAAACAGCGGCTCAGTTTCGTCAATTAAGCCAATATTGCCCAAATTCCAGACAAAGGCGATGTAATTAATCAACAGCAACCACACTATTGAAATAGTCACAGCAAGGGCTGGACGCTGTTCTATCTTATTAATCCATTGGTCAACAGAGGAGCGATTGCTCAATTTTAGCCTCATAAATCCATACTTACAGACACGGTAAATGGTGTCTTTCCCTTAAACACAATAATTCAAAAGTCGTTCTTTGGTCAGATTTTATTCTGACAGAAGTCGGGGATCTGAGGAGCGATATTTATTTAACCATCTCTTTCCGCATCTTGAAGACCTTGGGGATCAAAACGATAGCGATAATGAAGTTCAATCAATGATGATAGGTTTAACTTTGTAAGCGATATCATTAACTATGGTTGAATTGTATCTATGGAATGTTGTTGAATTTGATCTGATAACAGGTTAACTTATTCTGCTGCTGAGATATATGCTAAGCTAAATTGCAGTGCAAACCGATCCATTTGGGCTTCTGGGAGGGGGTAAGTTCCAAGAGATTCAACTGGGTTTTGTGTGGCAATTACAAAAAGTGGATATTTTAGTTTTCGCAAGTTTCCATCCACAGTAACTTGAAATTCTGCCGTTGCTTCTAATAGTGCTGATTGGGTGCGGGGTGAAGCACGGTTGATTTCATCAGCTAAAACTATGTGAGCAAAAATCGCACCTTCATGGAAATTAAAGGTTTGTGCGTTGGGGTTTAAAATCGAAACACCTAAGATATCTGATGGTAATAAGTGAGGTGTAAATTAAATTCGTTTCAAGCTGACATCAACAGAAAATGCTAAGGCTTTAGCTAAACTGGTTTCACCAGTTCCGGGAGAATCTTCTCACAAGATCTGTCCACCACTAGCAAAGGCAGCTAACAATTTTCTAATTGCTGCTGATTGCTCTTTCATCACTTTTTGAATGTTGTTACCAATTGTTCGATAAATTTCTCGACCGGACAGTTGAACGTTTGAATCTGCCATAGGTTTGATCAATTTAATTTTTCCCAGCACCTTTAACCCTACACCTTTTAAGGAGTTAGTAGCAATTGCCATTCTTTGGTTTGGGAATTCCATTCTGGTGAGGAGGTTTCTCCAACAATATAGGGTCCCCAATAGCGTCGGGTGCCATCTTGGGCAAAGGCTACTAAAATATCTCCTTTTTCTAGTTTTAAATTACCCTCTGGGAGGGATAAAATTAAACCTTTTTGACTACCTTCTTGGGGAGCAAAATCCCAATGGGCTGGAAAATTATATTTATTTTTGCTGGCTGCGGAGTTTTTTACGGATGAATGTCGGGCTAATAGGGCTAGACGTACAGGTTGATTTGTTTGATTACTCATTCGCAAACTGCCTAAGCCTTTGCTTTTATTAGCTGGGTTTTCTGAAGTGGGTTTTTCTAATTGTTTATGTGTTGCACTTGTGACATTATCTGCACTAGCAGATATGACTTTTTGTGAGCCAGTTGGTGGGGCTATCTTTTCTTCTAATGCAGGAGTTTGATCAGTAAGTGTTGATAAAAGGTCTGGCTGGTCTGGCTCAAAGGATACACTCAGTCCTAAGCATCCGGCTATCAGTCCTAGTAGTCCCAATGCACAAGTTATAACTGCCAAGTTGCGATACATGGAAGATTTCATAATCATACTTTTTAGAGATAAGATTTTTCTTAGTTGTCAGTTTTAAGGGATATAGATACAAGGAAGAAGGCAAGAGAAGAAATTTCTCTCCAGTCCCCAGTCTCCAGTCTCCAGTCTCCAGTCACCTTCATGCAAAATACTCGTCTTAATAACCTATTAGATACTATTGCTAGGAGTTTGGGGCAATGGTTTGTTAATCCTTGGCGGCGATTTTCGCTGCTGTTAATTTCTTGGTTGTTTGGTTTTTTTATGGGTTCGGCAGTGTCTACTACTGCTGGACAAAAGGCAGAGTTGGATATTGTTGTAGCTGCTTTTTTAGTCTTACTGACGGAGATTACCAGCAGAATATTTTATAGTCGCAACTTTTTTGCTAGACAAGCAATTTGGGTAGAATCACTCAATTTACTCAAGATTGGTTTTATCTACAGTCTATTTTTAGAAGCTTTCAAATTAGGTTCTTGATTTGTTTGGGGGTGCTGATTATGACCGATGAGTGGCTAAATAAATTTTTTACTAAAGGTATTACGGATGCCTATTGGCAAGTTTCTGCACAAGAAGAAGCATTGACGGATTCTGTGAGGGCAAAGATTTTTGGCATTACCCCGGAGAATGTAGCTCAAGTTATTTTAGAGCGATCACAGCTACTTAAATCTGTTTTACCCACTTTTAGCCAATTTTGCCAAACTAACCTGGAAATGCTGTCTCAAGCCATGTTACAGGTTTTGTGGGATTTATGGCTACCGCTGGCGATCAAAATTGTTTCAAGTCGTCAAAATTTGGGTAGACCTTTTATCCAGGGGATTTTAGGTGGACAAGGTACTGGTAAAACCACAATGTGCCAGATTCTGAGTTTGATTATCCAGCAGTTGGGATACTGTACTTTGTGTTTATCTTTGGATGACTTGTACAAAACTTATAGCGATCGCTTGGCTTTAACTCAGCAAGATCCCCGTTTAATTTGGCGCGGCCCACCAGGAACCCACGATATCGACTTAGGTTTAATTTTACTCGATCAGATTCATGAAGGCAAGAGTCCTATAAGCGTTCCCCGCTTTGATAAATCAGCTTACTCCGGTGCAGGTGATCGCACCACCCCAGAAATTTTTACCCACGTTGATATAGTCCTATTTGAAGGCTGGTTTGTTGGTGTGCAACCCATTGAGCCCCAAACTTTTGATACTGCACCGCCACCCATCGTCACACATGAAGACCGCGCTTTTGCTCGTGACATGAATCATCAACTCCAAGCTTATTTACCATTATGGTCACGCTTAGATAGCTTAATAGCACTTGAGCCCAACGATTATCATTGTTCTTTACAATGGCGTAAACAAGCAGAAAAGAAAATGATTACTACTGGCAAATCAGGTATGAACGATGCAGAAATAGAAAAATTTGTCAATTACTTTTGGCGCTCATTACACCCAGAATTATTGATCAAGCCGTTACTGAAATCTGCCAAAGTTGATTTAATCGTGAAAGTTGATACTAACCACTCTTTTGGTGCAATATATAGTCATTACTCTTGATATTGCTAAATATATCAACCGAATTAGCTGTAAAGCGCTCACAATATAGCTCACTGAATTCTAAAAAAAGCCGGGTATATATAGGAGTTCTATATATTGGGTATTACATTTATTTTCACCCACCAACTAGAAAATATATAAAAAACATAAATGAATTATATATGAAAAATAAATACTTTAACATACCGGAAAGTCTCGATTATAGTAAATATGAACAACAACCAATTCACATCCCTGGTTATATACAGGCACATGGTGTACTCCTAGCTTTACAAGAACCAGATTTAACAATCTTACAAATTAGTGAAAATACAAATCATTTTTTTGGGATTCCCCCAGAGTCTTTACTGGGGCAAAACTTAAACTGCCTCTTATCTTCAGAACAAATAGAATCAATTACTCATTCGTTACAAGAGGATAAACCCGTAGTTATCCATTCATTAGAAATTACAATTTACAACCAAAAAAAGTCTTCAAGATTATTAGGAATCCTGCATCGTTCTAATGGAGTTCTAATCCTAGAGTTAGAACCTCATGCAGCTATCACAACAAATGCATTAGTAGGATATACTTATCTTTTAGAAACAGCAATTTTCAACATACGTAACGCCTTCCATTTATCGGATATTCATCAAATAATTGCCCAAGAAGTGAGAAAAATAACTCAGTTTGATAGGGTAATGATATACAGCTTTACCCCAGACTACAGTGGAGTTGTTATTGCCGAAGATAAACAAAGTAATTTAGAAAGTTATTTAGGATTACATTATCCTGCTTTTGACGTTCCTAATCAAGCCAGACAACTTTACTACAAAAATCGGCTGCGAATCATTCCAGATGTTAATTATCAACCTGTAAAAATTATTCCCAGCAATCATCCTCTTAGCAATGAACCCCTTGATTTAAGTTGTGCAATATTAAGAAATATCTCATCCTGTCATGTAGAATACTTACAAAATATGGGTGTGACTGCTTCAATGTGCATTTCACTCATTCATGAAAATAAGCTTTGGGGTTTAATTGCTTGTCACCATTACTCCCCCAGATATATTGATTATGAGATTCGGAAAATTTGTGAAGTAATCGGTCAATTCTCATCTATTGAATTAGTTAATCATCGCGAACGAGCCTTAAATTTCTACCGTCAAAAAGTCAAATTAATTCAACAAGAACTAAATCACAATTTAACCAATGAATTAGATCACATCGGTAAGGTCTTCCAGCGGAATAAAACAAATTTATTAAAATTATTAAAAGCGAATGGCACTGCTGTTTTATTACAAGGACAATTAATATTAATTGGTAATACCCCATCAGCAGAAGATACGCGGGATCTAGTAGAGTGGATATTAAATCAAAAAAATCAACAAGAAATTTTTTACACAGATTCGCTCCCACCACTATATCCAAACGCTAGCAAGTTTCAAGATATAGCAACTGGTATTTTAGCAATTTCAATATTTCTCCATCAGCAGTCTTATCATATTATCTGGTTCAGACCAGAGCAAGTTCAAACTGTAAATTGGGCAGGTAATCCCCATGAAGCAATAGCTGTGAACTCACAGCAAGAATATTACCTCACCCCACGTAAATCATTTGAACTATGGAAACAGACAGTTAAACACAAATCACTTCCTTGGCAAATATTTGAAATTGAAGTGGCACAAGAGATGAGAAATAGCCTCATGCTTGCTGCACTAGAGTTTTCCCAAGTAGCATTACAACAAGCAGCTGAACAGGCAGAAATTGCCAACCGTGCTAAAAGTCAATTCTTGGCCAAGATGAGTCATGAATTACGAACTCCACTCAATGCCATCTTGGGTTTCACTCAAATATTAACCCGTAATAGCTCATTATCTCAAGAAGATCAAGAAAATTTAGACATCATTAGTCGCAGTGGTGAGCATTTGCTCTCATTAATTAATGATGTATTGGAAATGTCTAAGATTGAAGCTGGTAAACCAACCCTAAATGAAACCTATTTTGACTTGTATCGTCTCATTTACTCAATTCAAGAAATGTTTGCTCTCAAAGCTGCAGATAAGGGAATAAATTTAATTACTGAATTTGGTGTCGAGGTGAATAAATATGTTTTTGGAGATGAAGGCAAACTCAAACAAATACTAATTAATTTAATAGGTAATGCTATAAAATTTACCGTTGTTGGTCATGTCGCTATCAGGGTATCCTGTCCTCCAAATTATGCACCTTTAGCTGTAACAAATGGCAAAGTTCTAATTGAATTAGAAGTGGAAGATACAGGTGCCGGTATTGCTCTTGAAGACCAAGAATTAATTTTTGAAGCATTCCTCCAGTCCAAAGGTGGAAGACAGTTTATGCAAGGGACTGGACTGGGATTAGCTATTAGCCGTCAATTTGCTAGACTCATGGGAGGTGACATAACAGTTAAGAGTATTTTAGGTGAGGGTACAACCTTTACTTGTCGTGTTCAACTCAGTCTTGCTAATAAGGGAGATATCATTTCTCCTATTAAAAATACCAAAAGAGTTGTTGGTCTAGAACCAGGACAACCTAGATACAGAATCTTAATTGTTGAAGACATTTTAGAAAATCGTCTTTTACTAGTTAAACTACTAGAATCTGTTGGGTTAGATGTACGTGCAGTAGAAAATGGTTTACAAGCAATTGATATTTGCCAAGAGTGGGAACCCCATCTGATTTGGATGGATATACAAATGCCAGTGATGAACGGGTATGAAGCAACCAAGCAAATTAGAGCCATGAATCAAGGAAAAAATATCATCATGATTGCTCTAACTGCAAGTGCTTTTGAAGAAGATAAACAAGCTATTTTACAAGTCGGTTGTGACGATATTATTTCTAAGCCTTTTGAAGAAAAGATGCTCTTTGAAAAAATGGCTCAGTATCTAAATTTACGCTATCTCTATGCAGAGATTCATCAGCAACAAAAACAAAATAAGCTGAAAACTGATCATAGATTAATAAAATTGAGTAACTCTGATTTACAGGTTATGGCACCATTTTGGATTGCTCAGGTTCATGCAGCAGCAATAGTGATTGACGATGCACAACTTTATGAACTGTTTGAACAAATACCCGCGGAACACAGACAACTAGCTGATGGTTTAAAAAATTTAGTTTATAACTTCCATATAGAAACAATTATTAACCTCACTGCTCCTGACTAAAATCAAATTAAATTAAATTGAATTATGTTCTCATCTGATTACGAACACAATTTCGGACAAATTTTAATTGTTGATGATAATCCAGACAATCTCCGTTTATTATCCAAAATGTTAGAATCAAAAGGATTTAAAGTAAAAAAAACAGTTAGTGGAGAAATTGCCATACAAGCAGCAAAGATAGAACCTCCTGATTTGATTTTACTGGATATTAATATGCCAGATATGAATGGCTATGAAGTGTGTAGACAATTAAAGTCTCAAGAAAAAACTGCCAATATACCTATAATTTTTATTAGTGCTTTAGATCAGACTACTGATAAAATTATAGCCTTTGAAATTGGTGGAGGAGACTACATTACTAAACCTTTTCAAGAATTAGAAGTATTAGCAAGAGTGAGGAATCAAGTTGTTATTTACCAGCAAAATCAGCAACTTATTCAACAAAACAAACTCTTACAACAAGAAATCAAAGAACGTCAACGATTTGAAGCAGCGTTGCTGGCAGCAAATCAGCAATTACAACTTTTTGTTTTTCTCGATGGATTAACAGGAGTTGCCAACCGTAGAAAATTTGATGAATATTTAAATTCAGAATGGCAAAGACTCGCTCGTGAAAAATTGCCTCTGTCTTTATTATTATGTGATGTAGATTTTTTTAAAAATTATAATGATACTTATGGTCATTTAACCGGAGATGATTGTTTAAAGCAAATTGCTAAAACACTTAAATTATCAGTTAGGCGGCCATCTGATTTATTAGCTCGTTATGGTGGAGAAGAATTTGCAGTAATTCTTTCCAATACCAATGATAAAGTAGCTATTTACTTAGCTGAAGACATTCGACAAAAAGTATATAATCTCAAGATTCCCCACGCTCAATCTAAAGTTGATAATTATGTTACTTTGAGTATAGGAGTTGCAACTATTTTCCCTAATATGCAAATTGCTCCCAATACTTTAATTGAAGTTGGAGATCAAGCACTCTATACTGCCAAAGCGCAAGGTAGAAACAGGATTGTATCTAAAAATTTGATGTCATGAAGATAGAGGAGAATTAAAAATTAAGAATTAAAAATTTAATTTAACTCTGGGGAAGTGGGAATAAAGAACCGCATGAGTGTCAAGTTTTTAACCTCTATAGAACTGACAATAATTCCTTGATGATACAAACCCCTAGATTTATTTATTCGTGGAATTAATCCGAAATCCAAAATCCAAAATCTTGGTTACGGCTAATCAGGATTGACAATACGGTGATCTCTTAGACCCTCTGACGAGATTGGCCAATCGGAAAAAGTTTGATGAATATTTAAATTTGCAATGGCAAAAACTTTCTCGTGAAAAATCACCCATTTCTCTATTATTATGCAATGTGGATTTTTTCAAAAACTTTCTTCATGCTGATGATCATTTAAAAACAGACAAATGCTTACAGCTATTAGCTACAGAAATTAAATCAGTAGTTAAACGTTCAACTGATTTAGTAGCCCGTTATGAAAATAAAAAATTTGCTGTAATTCTCGCTAATACTGATTCTCAATATCTGTTTATGTAGGCACGTTAATCCAAGAAGAACTAGATTTTTTAAAAATAAATCACTGTCAATTTAGAAACAATTTTTCCCAATGTTAAAATGCTCCCAAACTCTTTAGTTGATATGCTAGAAAAGGCTATTGATACTATAAAAGTATAAAGAATTTCCTCTAAGCAATACTACTCAGTTAAGATGCACATTTTCTGAAGATATCCCTTATTCCCTCTAAAAAAATGGGATAATAGAGGTATTTTAGCCCCAGGGGATGAATAGTATTGCCAGACTACTACATTAAAAAGGCGTACATTAATTAGTGGGGTGGTTATGTTACTGAAACTGTTGAACTAAATCATAGAAAGGTTGCCAATTATCTGCTTCTATTATCGGTTCCCAAATTGATTCAATTACAGGTCTTAATAAATTAGCTCGTGGATTATATTTAGTTAAATTTTTTGCAATTATTACCATTTTTTCAGGGTCAAAGTTATTGAGAATTTTATGATAAAGTACACACCAATTATGGAAAACTGCAGATGCTCCTAAAGCTGGAAAAATTTCAGAATCATTCATCACAAAAGCTGGCTCATCTCGCCATTGACTTGAAAAAGTAAGAGTCATATCCGCGAAGAATTGATGATAACTAACTTGACTATCTTTTAATAAGGTAATTGTCAATTCCAATAAATCATCAGCTTCTACAAAATGCAAATTGCCAAGCCCTAATTTTTTCAAAATTAGATTTCGATATTCAACCTGATAATATTCGGCAAATTTAGATAGACCATTTTGTAAATCAGCTATATCAATTACTGCCTTTAGCGGTTCTTGCAGCATTTCTAAATTCAAATGACAAATACTCGGTTGCTGACCGTAACAATAGCGTCGATAATAATCAAAGTATGCAGCGGTGAAGTATAAATCATAAGTAGGAATAAAGGCATAAGGTCCATAGTCAAAACTCTCCCCTGTAATTGACATATTATCAGTATTCAAGACTCCATGACAAAAACCTGCCGCCATCCACTGTGCTACTAACTCTGCTACTCGCTGCACTAATTCTGCATAAAAGAGGGCATATTTATCATGTTCATTAATGAGGTTCTGGTAATATTGCTCAATCACATGATCTAACAATTTCTTAGTTAAATCAGGACGTTTTAAATAGTGCAGTCTTTCAAAAGTTCCAAACCGGATATGAGATTTGCTCATGCGTATCATTACTGATGAACGAGTAGGGGAAGGTTCATCTCCACGCCATAAACCTAGTCCGGTTTCAATCATGCTTAAACAGCGGGAGGTTCTGACCCCTAAACGGTTAAGTGCTTCGGCTGCAAGAACTTCCCTGACTCCACCTTTGAGTGTGAGCATACCGTCACCAGCACGGGAGTAAGGTGTTCTCCCAGAACCTTTTGTACTAAAGTCGTATAATTCGTGATCGCTTCCCCGTATTTGTCCATAGAGAAACCCTCTACCATCACCCAAATGTGGGTTATATTCACCAAATTGATAACCGTGATAACGCAATGCTAAAAAGGGTTTTCGTTGTTGAAATTTACCAAAAGCGGTAATAAAATCTTCATTTTTTACTAGTTGTGGATCAAGTCCTAAACGGGGTAATAATGCATTATTGCGCCAACGCAGAATATGTTGAGGAAATTCCTCTGCAGCAACTTCATCGTAGTAATCATTACCTAGAGATTCTAAGGCGCTTTCGTAGTTGAGAGATAGTAAAGGATTACTAGAATCTTTGTAATTTCGAGTTTCAGCCAGTGTCATTATCAGCCATTCTTAATTGTTCTTATCTTTATCTTACATCTGATATGATTAGGGACTAGTAATTCGTAATTCGTAATTATCAGGATTCAGATCCCCCAATTCTTTAAGGAGTCGGGGATCTTGTTGTTAAGTATACTCCTGACTCCTGATAGTGTAACCTAGGGGAAGCTATAGCCATACTCCTGAATTTCTCGTAAGCATTCAGCTAATGCCTAACGGCACGCTACGCGAACAGCAGTCAGTTTTTTCAGGCTAACGCCAAAAATACCTATTTGATAATTAACCAATTTCTCAAACATTCTGACTCCTGACTCCTGACTCCTGAATTCTTACAATTTCTCTAATTATGGTTTCCAGTTATAATTAGTCAAACTGGTGAGAACATGATCTTCCCATTTACTATTAATTAATATATAGTCTCTAGCATATCCTTCAATTACAAAACCTATTTTTTTTAGCATGTTACCACTACGGCGATTGTGTGGCATATAATTTGCCATGATGCGATGGAAATTTAATTCTTGAAAGATATATTCTGTGCTGGCTTTGAATGGTTCTGTCATGTAGCCATGACTTTGTGCTGTTTCTGCTAGACTATATCCAACATTACAAAAATTAGCTGCTCCCCGCACAAAACTACTAAAATTGACAACGCCAATAATTTTCGTGCGGTTGATTTAGTGATATATAAATAATCTTAAGGCGCAGCCGTGAATTAATTCCAGATGATATTGTTCGATTTGATATTGCCAATATTCTGCTGTGAAAAACCATCAACCCAAGTGGGTGAAAATGGTGTAAGATAGGCTTTATTAATAGTAAAATATTGGATAATTTGTGGTATATCTTCGGGAATCCTGACTCTTAATAACAGACGATTGGTTATGTGATTAGTGGCAGTTCTGATTTCATACACTAGAATTATTAATTCTGTGTATTTAAGTAACAATCTACAAAAGGATAGTGAAGGTGGGAATACGCTACGATTGGCAGCAACATGAGATTTTGGCAATATATAATACACCATTTCTAGAGCTTATTTATCAAGCTGCTAGTGTGCATCGCCAATTTCATGACCCAAAACAAATACAAGTTTGTAAGCTTATCTCTATTAAAACAGGTGGTTGCCCCGAAGATTGTGGTTACTGCGCTCAATCTTCCCGCTATAAAACAGAGGTAAAGCCGGAAGCACTGTTAGAAAAAGAAACGGTGATTAGCATCGCTCAAAAAGCGAAAGAAACTGGTGTAAGTCGCGTCTGTATGGGTGCTGCGTGGCGGGAAGTGCGGGATAATTCCCAGTTTGAGGAAGTGCTGGATATGGTAAAGGATGTTACTTCCATTGGTTTGGAGGTATGCTGTACTTTGGGGATGCTAAATGCGAATCAGGCCAAGCGGTTAGAGGATGCGGGACTTTATGCTTATAATCATAACTTGGACACTTCCCAGGAATATTATAGTACAGTGATTACTACGCGCACTTATGGTGATCGCTTGAATACAATTGAAAATGTCCGCCAAACTAATGTTACTGTCTGTTCTGGTGGCATTCTCGGCTTGGGTGAAAGAGTGGAAGATCGTGTAGGAATGTTGTACACGCTATCCAATTTACAGCCCCATCCAGAGTCTGTACCGATTAATATTCTCTCACAAGTTCCTGGTACACCGTTGGCAGATCAACCGGAAGTAAAAATTTGGGATGTAGTGCGGATGATTGCTACCGCTAGAATTGTCATCCCTACTTCCGATGTCCGCTTAAGCGCAGGTAGAGCAAAACTTTCCCAAGTTGAACAAGCTTTATGTTTTATGGCGGGGGCTAATTCGATTTTCTCCAGCGATGACAACAAAATGTTGACGCTGACAACTCCTTGTCCTCATTATGATGCAGACCGGGAAATGCTGAATTTACTGGGTTTAGAAATGCGTCCACCATTCCAGAAACATGAAAAAACATCTGCTGCTTTGACTGTGTAGATCCTGATACAAAAGTGCTAACAATTGCTGAAAATTGTCCGCATTTTCTTCCTGCTTCATACCTACCGTGTACACACAAGTCCTACCTGTCTTCATTTCAGCTTATTTCGCCCTCTAAATCCCCCAATGATGGGCGACTTTGAAAATTCTTGTCACCCCAGGATTGGGAGTGAGGGGGAGGTTCGGTGAGGGCTTGGCTATATTCGAGCACTTGTGTGTACATGGTAGCTCTTACTTATACTCCCACTGCAATCTTCACCTTTTCCCGTTTACCAGTTGCAACCAACCATTTACCACCAGAAGGGGCTAAAGTCACACCCCGACGGATAGGTTGGACAGGAATATTATCAACTAATTCCAAATATAGCTGCGATAAAACTGTGGCTAGAACCAACTTCATTTCAAACATAGCGAACGCCATACCAATACAGATACGATTCCCACCACCAAAAGGAAGATATTCATATTGTGAATATTGACGTTCTAAAAAGCGTTCTGGTTTAAATTTTTTCGGTTCTGGATATAAATCAGGACGACGATGAGTTAAATATATGCAAGGTGCAAGTAAAGTACCTGGTACAAATTCATAACCCATAATTTTTGTTGGTGTTTTAACTATGCGAGGTAAAGTAATCATCGCAATCGGATAAATGCGTAATGTTTCTTGGCAAACGGCAGTCAGATAAGGCAAACGATAAATTTCATTTAATTCTGTATTTTCAGTAATACTATTTAATTCATTAATCAGCTTTTCTCGAACTATGGGTAAATTATGAACCCAATATAATGCCCATGTTAAAGCTGAAGCCGTAGTTTCATGACCAGCTAATAACAAAGTCATTAATTCATCACACAATTCTATATCTGTCATTCCTTCTCCATTTTCATCCTTGGCTGACATCATTAAGGAAAGGATATCAGTGCGAGATGAATCAGGATTATTTCTGCGTTCCTGAATTTCAGTGTACAGAATTTGATGAATTTTTTCTCTTTCACGCAGGAATTTTCCCCAAGGACTCCAAGCCCCTAAATCTACTTGTAATGCAGGAAAGAAAGTGACAGCAGAACGCAAAGGAGAACCTGATAAATCCAGTAAAGAAGCTACGAGTTTTTGTAACTTTGTCAAACCTTGTCCTTCACACAAGCCAAATACAGCTTGTAAAATTACCCGCAGAGAAATTTCTTGCATGGAATCCCGCACAGAAAAAGGTTGCCCAAGTTGCCAATCACTAATTACTTGTTTTGTAATGTTAGTGATAATTTGTGCGTAGGCTTTCATTCGTTCTCCATGAAATGGAGGAGTTAATAATCTCCTTTGATGTTGGTGAGTTGCTCCATCTATTAATAGTAAAGAGTTATCTCCAACTAAAGGTTTAATCAGTTTATTTGATCTTCCTGCATCAAAATAATCAGGAGGAGTTGTAAAAATTTCTTGAATCCCTTGGGGGTTGCTAATAAATACTATTGGTTCTGCATTTGTTAGCTGAAGTGTAAAAAAATCTCCGTAGGTCTTGGCAGATGTTTCCAAGAGTTTCAAAGGATTAAAAACCCATTGCAGACGCTGAATAAATCTGGGAATTTCTGAGCTAGGTGGGAGTTGCATGACGAAAATTACTATCAATTTATTTTCTGACTAGGCTAACAAATCTACCAATAAATGCCAAATATTTCTCAAAAATCTACCTTGAGGTGATTTCTACTTAAATGTAGACTCCATTAAGTTTGTAAAGGAGCAATTACTTTCTATACAAGTGTATACATAAATCTACGATAGATGTTTATATTTTGGATTTGTTGGTGAATGGTCTAGTTTTACTGATTGTTACTTTAGGATCAGGTTGGATTTCCCGTCTGCCTCTTTCTTTTGCCATGATCTACCTAATGGTTGGGAGGGTTTTTTTTAGGACCTTATGGTACAGGTTTGATTCAATGACGTCGTCATAAATTATTAAATGCCGAATTGCTGGAAAGATTAACTCAATTTGTTGTGATTATTTCTGTGTTTAGTTGTGGCTTAAAAATAGTTCCACTTTTCCAGTGGAAGTTGTGGAATATTAGAGCACGACTGATTGGATTGTTAATGCCAATTTCCATCTTTTCCCTGGCTGCTGTAGGGAAATTATGGTTAGGGATGAATTGAGGATAGGCAATTTTATTACGTGCAATTCTGGTACCAACTGACCCTGTATTAAGCTCGGAGGTGCAACTGACAGATACAAATGACGATGATGAGTTACGCTTTGATTTAACTTCTGAGGGAGGCTTAAATGACGCTTTAGCTTTTCCGTTTGTTTATTTTGGCATTTATGTCCTTAAAGAGAGTAATTGGCATAACTGGTTGGGAACATGGTTTATAGTAAATGTAATATGGCTGAGCGCATCTGGGATAGTTATGGGGCTGATTGTTCCTTAGACCTGTCAGGAAAATTAACTTAGTGTGAAAAAAATGGTAGAAGGGAATTTTGAGGGTGTACCACAAGGAAAAATCCACTAAATTAACTATATTCAAGAATATCCACATCGTAGAAAACAAATACTGGGAATAACTAACCATCAGTTTCAAGACTTGTTAGCCCAAGGTGAAATGCAGCATAAAAAACTTCAAGGTGACATAGAAAGTAAAAAGATAGGTATAAATCAGAAAGGAGGAGGGGGGAAAGGGAAAATAGAGATAAAAGAACAGGTATCTCTATGCTTGTTCTAGTGGAGGGAAATGCCAATATTTGAGGTTTTAGGTTTGCATTTCGGTATATGGAAAAGGGAAGCAAAGGACACATTTCATTACTGACTAGAGATATTACCAAATGTTTTCCCTGTTAGTCTCCTTGAACAGGTAGAAAAAGATTATAGCGATTATGCCATGGCGACTCAGAACAAAAGGCAGGAAACAAAGAGTTTTCCACCAAGGGTATTTTTGTTGAACAGGTCATTAGATTTGTAAAAACATTCCGGGTACCTCAACAAAGATTTACCCTGGATTCCCCAATTTAGTTACAAGTAATTCTTAGGATTTGTGGTTTAGTCACATTAGGAATCGGTTCATTAGTTTTGCCCATTTCATAAATGTTATGGATATGTTATGGATATGACGTCAGTTATGAATTTGTCATCAACATCTTCATGGATAGGAACTATCAGTTACTATTCCCAACCCTGATTCTTTCCTTAGCTCTTTCCTAATCTTAACAATATGGAAAGCCAGACAAAGACTCCTTCCTAAATTTTCAGACCTCTCTATTAGGAGCCCAATGAGAATTAATTTGTATTTCCCGTTCTTGGATAATTTCTGTAAATAAACTGGTAGGTAATGCTGCTTCTACAGGTGAAACTCCAGGGTGTTTGAGTTTACCTTCTAGGATTAATTTGGCGATACTACCAGTACCCATACTAGAAGCAACAGCAGTATTTTCATGGACTAAAGTTGCAGCATAAACAATTGTTTGACCATCTTTTTCTCCTGTCACTTCTGCGCGTACTACTACTCCAATTCCAGTAAAGATATTTGTAAAATTAGTCATGCTATGACTCACATGAGACAAAAATTCGATCATATAACGGCGCTGGATTAACCATTTTGGGAAAATATGGGCAGCTATCCAAGTTAGATGGTTGTAAACATCAGGAATTGAACCAAATTTAGTAATTACGGTTTTTACTGTGGGAAAAGAATGAGGTAGTGTGATAGTTTCTGGCATATCAAACCAATAAACTGCTCTGCTTTGATATGGATGAGGAAAGTTAATATTTTCCCGGTCAGAATAAGGTGCAACTAAGTGCCATTCACCATTTATCCAAGCTTCAAAAGAATGCTGTAAACCGAGAAATGTAGTTCGCATCACGGTAACTCCAGCGCCACCAGAACCGGAGACTAAATAACTTAAATGTATTTTTTCTGGTTTTTCAAATTGCTCGATTCCCTGAAGTACTAAACTGTTAGAAATACCAGGGAAAATACCGGTATTAATAATTGCCGTTACTCCCGCATCAACAGCTTTTTGATGTAAATTTAACGCCTTTTGGGTATAGGAACGGTGATCACTGACATCTAAGTAATTTGTACCTTGCTCAATGCAAGTTTCTAGAACTTGTGTATCTCGATAGTGAAATGGCCCAGCACAGTGGATGACTAGATTTGATTGTGTGATCGCATCCCTCAATTTGTCAAATTCCCTCAAATCTAACTGCAAAAACTGCACTCTCTCACCTAAAGATAAACTCCCCTCTGGGGAACGTCCAGTGATAGTAATATCTGTCTGTGTGTGATTGAGGATATCATTAGCAACTGCGCTACCAATGCGTCCCCGTCCTCCAATAATTAAAACACGGTCTGTCATGATTACAGTGTGGACAACATTATCTTTATTTCATCAGATTTATGTCCCTTTTGTCATCGGTAACAAGTCATACAATTTTAGATCTGGGATTGAGAATACCCTTCGGTATCCGAGTTTTCCATAAACATCCTCTCAAAATTATTTTTTAACTCGGTACTACATAGGAATCAATACTGATTACTTTGTGATTTTTAATTTATTATGTAGTGTAGATTGGTTTAGGGAAAAAGTTTGATTTTTCCTTTAAAAGCAAAAGCAAACACATATTACCAAAACTTCAGCAAGTTTTTATCTCAACTTAATAATATCTTTATTTGTTATGTGTTAGGCTTACCGACATTAGTAAAAATACAGTACATAAAGTTTTGGAGTTAATATCTTCAATGTATAAAATTAACGTGAATAAATCGGCAGACAGCTTTTAAGAGAAAATGAATTTCTCTGCCGAATCAATATCTTAATTAGTATCTACTCTAATTTTTTGGTACTCAGACAGGGTAATTTTATCGGCTGGTGGGCCTTTATCCATGACAAAAATCCAATCTGCCCTGAATCCTTACAAATTTACAAACCTATAACCTATAAAAATAGGTGCGTTAACGTTATGTAACGCACCCTATATCTCAGTTATAACTATCTAATACCAAATACCGACTCTACAGTAGACTTTATCGAATTACCCGCATCCTTCAAAGTCTGAGTAATTGGGTGCTTATTCTGCAAAAATACCCTCGCACAATTGCGTCCTGGCATTCCTGAAATTGAACCACCGGGGTGTGTACCTGCACCAGTTAAAAAGAGATTGTCAATGGGGGTTTTGTAGTTAGCTAATTCTGGCAAAGGTCGGAAAAATATCATTTGATCCATAGTCATATCAATATGATAATAATTTCCTTTGTAAGCACCTAATCTTTCTCCTAATTCTGCTGGACTTTCTACCCTTCTAGCTATAATTGAAGTTTTCAAATTTGGTGAATAAGTTGCTAGTTTGTCTACTACCCTATCTGCAACTTTATTTTTCAATTCATCAGTCCAACCTGTACCTTTTAAACCTGTACCTTCTGCACCTGCAATTTGATAAGGTCCAAAAAATTCAATCCACACTGTATGTTTACCTGGAGGTGCTAAACTGGGATCAAGGAAGCTGGGCATGACCACATACATTGATGGGTCAGAATCGGGAATTTCTCCTAATGTACATTTGCTATGAGCCTGTTCTACATGATTCATAGAATCAGCAATTAAGATCGAACCAGTGAGATATTCATCTTTATGATCATGGTGGGGAAAATGTAGAGGTTCATCTAAAGCTAAATCTATCTTCATGATAGTTTCATTGTTGTTAATGATGCGGCGTTCTAATCTTTCCCATAAATCAGAATCAACTGCATCAATATCACTTTTATCAGTCATTTGTAAAAACAAACGTTGAGCATCAATATTAGAAATTACTCCATATTTAGCTCGATATTCTTGACCACCTGCCACCCGCACACCCACAGCTTTTGCATCATCAATTAAAACTTTTTCCACGTGCTGGTCTGTAAGAATTACGCCACCTTTGCTTGTGACTAAATTCACCAATGCTTGCACCAATGCACCTGTGCCTCCCCGTGGTCTAGCCATACCGGGATTATGACGCATGGACATCATCATGACACCAATTGCCAGGTTTTTTTGTGAAGGTGGCGCACCCAGTTCTGAAGCTAATCTGGCCAGTGGCGCTTTCAAAAATTCTTCATCAAACCACTCATTGAGAATATCTTCTGCACTATTCAACATGGTACGCACAAAGTCAAGGCTTTTGGATGGAGAACCAACGACTGAAAATAAGTCTTTGACTTTTTGAATGTTGTAGTTACCAAAAATATCTATAATTGATTTTGGTGGGGCATTAAACATGGGAATCATGGCATTAATTGCCCGTTGCCAATAGTCTGTAAATTCAGCATATTTTTTGGCGTCTCGTTCGTTATAACGAGCAATTTCTGTACAGGTTTTTTCTAAAGATTTATGAGCTAAGAAATATTTACCATCAGGATGGGGACAGAAAACAACTGGGTCACATTCTAGATATTCTAAACCGTGTTTCGTTAGTTCTAACTCTTCAACAACTGGACCCAAATGAATAAATTCATGGTCAATAGCACACAAGTTAAATTTAAACCCCGGTGCTTTGTCTGGTATACATTCTTCGGTTGTGGCTGCACCTCCAGGAACAGGGCGCTTTTCTAGTAGCAGGACACTATAACCCGCTTTGAGTAAATAAGCAGCACAAACTAAACCATTGTGTCCTGCACCGATAATTACGACATCATATTCTTGCATGAATTTCATTGTCAAATAAACTAGGTTGTAGAGGTGAGAAAGTTTTAACTAATTTACATCATTTTCAATTTATTAACATTTACTGTTTACTATAGTAAGCCTTAATTGTCATAAAGTATAGTTAGTTGTATCGGCGCAATAAGTAGGGGTAAGAGAAAAAAAAGAAAAAGTTGAGGGTGGGACACAGGGCGTTATAAAATATGAGACATGAGGCAAAAAATTTTAGCAAAAGACTTATCACAAACAGAGTTGCTCCAAAGCATTGAGCGAAAAGGAATTGCAGAGGAATCCATAGGTCAGAAAGTAGAGATATTACTGAATCTAATAGAGCAGTTACAATTAGAAGTTAAAGAATTACGGGCAGAAAATCAAGGGTTAAGAGATGAAAACAACCGATTGAAGGGAGAAAAGGGTCAGGCAAAGATAAAAGCCAAGAATCAAAAAGGCTTCACAAGTAATCACTCATCGGAGAAAGAGCGACAAACGCTAAAAAAGGACAACAAAGGCAGTAAGAAGGCTCGGATTAAAATAGACAGAGAAGAAATACTAGAATATCCCCAAGAATTACTGCCAGCAGAGGCGCAGTTCAAAGGGTATGAAGAAGTAATCATCCAAGACATCATCCTGGCAACCGATAACGTACTATTCCGGAAAGAGAAATACTACTCACCATGAGAAGGAAAAACCTATTTGGTAGAACCTCCTTGGGGTTATGAGGGAGAATTCGGTTTAGGAATAAAAACCCTGATTATCAGCTTGTACTATGGGGGTAACATGACCCAAGGTAACTTGTTAGAGTTCCTAGAGAATTTTGACTTGCTGGAGCATTTTCAACTACCAACTAAATGGAGAAATACTCTCCAAGTATTACCTCAAGAAACTGTGTTGAGTGAGGCAGAGTTTCATACCCTACTGGATACACATCTGCCTAAACTGGGTTCACAACAACGGACTCGGATTATGGAAGCAGTAGCTATTGCTTTCTATCATCAACAAACTGATTGGCCAGTGAGTGGTGCAAAGTCTGGTTTATGATGATGCTCCTCAATTGAAGTTACTGACTGATAATATCGTTTTCTATTGGGTAGATGAAGGAAGAAATTATAAGAAGTTAAGTGCGTTTATTGCTTGTCACCAAAAGGTTTTAGATAAATTCCTGGATGATTTCTGGAATTACTACCGAGACTTACTCCCTGATCAAGATTCTCCCAGTCAGCAAACAGCAAATAAACTCCGGTATAAGTTTTGGAAGTTGTTCCACACTGACAGTGGTTATCGACAATTAGATGAGCGAAAACCATTAACTCTGGTCAAAATTTCTGAGTTGCTTTATGTTTTAGAGCATCCTGAATTACCTTTGCACAATAACCCGGCTGAGTTAGGTGCTAGAACTATGGTGCAGCGAGGCAATATTAGTGATGCCACTCAGACTCTCGAAGGGACTCAGGCTTGGGATACTTTTATGTCTCTTGGTCCTACTACTCGTAAGTTGGGAATTAGCTTTTCTGAATATATTCGTGACCGCATTTCTAAGGTTGGGAATATTCCCTGTTTGGCGACTGTTTTTGACGAAAAATCTGCTCTCAATCCTTTTGGGTGCTCATGGATGCCTGAATAGCTTCTTCCCCCGAAGTATTCAGGGTATACCTTTTGTTTCTCGTGAGGGAATTTGCCTAACGTGCGCTTCAAGTATGAGTATTAAATTACTCTTTTGTATTTCCATCTCTTTAATATAAAAGACCATGTTTTCCCACTCAAAAGATGGTAAATTAATAATTTCTCTAACTTTTTCTATGGCGGCGGCAATTAATTCCATTCTAGTTCCTTCTCCTTCCGTACAGCGAAAACTTTCCAGCATGGGAGGTTTGGTTTGAGTGCGTAGATGAGCGATCACATGATAACCTAAAATGTGAGTATCTTCCTTTTCTTTAATCCAGATTTAACCTTGAAATTCAAGTTTCCCATCACCGGTGAGCAATATTTGCATTTCTGATGGTTCAAAACTGACAATCTCTCCATCTACATTCAACCTGAATTTTTTCACTAAGCCGCTAATCATATCTGAGGTCAAAGCGTAGTTAATATCTGCTTCCGTGAGAACAATACGAATATTGGCATTTACTGGGGTATTGAGTTTAATTTGACCTAAAATAACACTTAAAGGATCAACAATAATATTATCTGTTTGCAGATTAATTTCTTGGATACGGATTTTCTTTTGTACCACCCATCCTTGACCTGCAAGGGAAACTCCATCTACTCTTCCCTGAAATATTTTCCCAATATCCGTTTGGACTTCTACATTTATTTGTTCTACTTCCTCTAGTGGTTCAGATAGACTTCTGGCGGCTTCTTGACATAAGAATTGATCCTCTAGTTTTGGCTTTTCAGATATTATAATAATATAATATATTTTGATCTCCCAGCCTCCTAGTACTAGCTAATGTAGACTCTGAATACTGAGAGTGTATCTATCTTTAGATAGAGCTAGTTAGATAGATGTTAATTCTTCCAAAGGGGTATTCAACTTTAATTGAGCAGTATTGGTACCAATTCCAAATAGTGTTTATAGCTAGCACAATACAGCGTAAATAAACCATTCCAAATCTCTGAAAAGATTACACTGTATTCATTTTGAATTTTGTTTGCGTAGCGTCTCCGAAGGAGATATTTTATTAGGGTAGCTCTTCTGAAAGAAGCATTTTGAATTCACGGCGGTACTAGTTAAGCCAATGAACTTTTAAATTAATGTAGAGACGTTTTAGGAAATATCTCTACATTAATTTTTAACGTATTTTAAAACTCACCAGCTAAAGCGGGAATACAGCGTTCACACAATAAGGGATGTTCTTCAGATTCACCAACATGGGTAGAATAGTTCCAACAGCGATCGCACTTCTGTCCATCTGCGTTTACTATTCCTATAGTCCAGTCTTCTGTTTGCGTGGAATATTTCAATCCTGCCATTTTCTCATTAGAGTCTAAAATTTCCACTTGGGAAGTCAGCAATAAATATCGCAGTTTATCAATACCGTTACCCTTCACAGGGTTAAAGGCTTTGATAGCTTCCCAC
Source organism: 'Nostoc azollae' 0708 (assembly GCF_000196515.1). NCBI lineage: Bacteria > Bacillati > Cyanobacteriota > Cyanophyceae > Nostocales > Nostocaceae > Trichormus > Trichormus azollae. The sequence goes on along the minus strand of NC_014248.1, from coordinate 5,175,145 downwards.
AACTGTTTGTGAGGGATATGCAGTAAAACCTTTGCTTCCAGGGAAGAACCGATTAATTTTTCTACCCGCGCTTGTTCAATCACTTTGTTAACATCGGTGCGGAGTGAACGCAGAGTATCCCAAAATTCTGCTAAATCTTCATTTTCCCATTCATCATCTACCTGCACCCAACCAGCCTCAAATACTGATTTATAAGGTGTTTTGTAGGGGATAAACTGCCAAATATCTTCAGCAGTATGACACAAAACTGGTGCGATCGCTCTCGCTAAATTCTCCAAAGCAATCTGCAACACCGTTTGACAACTACGACGACGGAAACTATCAGCAGCACTGATATACAATCTATCCTTCGCAACATCTAAATAAAAATTCGACAAATCCACAACACAGAAATTCTGCACAGTTTGGAAAAAGCGGAAAAACTGGAAACTGTCAAAAGCTTCCGTCACCTCATTAAACACCTCACGGATGCGGTGCAGCATATACTTATCCAAATCTGGTAAATCATCAAACGCTACACCATCCTGTTTTGGGTCAAAATCATGCAAACTACCCAACAAAAACCGTGCAGTATTGCGAATCTTATTCCTAACATCAGCTAATTGCTTGATGATCTTACTACCCAAACGCACATCACCAGAATAATCTACCGATGACACCCACAACCGCAAAACATCAGCACCATAAGCTGGTTGTTGATTCTGGTTACTACCACCATTGATGATAACTTGGGGATCAACCACATTTCCTACAGACTTACTCATTTTCCGTCCTTGTTCATCCAAGACGAAACCATGAGTTAAAACTGTTTTGTAAGGTGCAATACCATTCACTGCCACACTGGTCAACAAACTTGACTGAAACCATCCTCGGTGTTGGTCAGAACCTTCTAAATACATATCCACAGGATAACCTAACTCTGGCCTTTGTTTCGCCACCGCTGCCCAAGAAGAACCAGAATCAAACCAGACATCCATAGTGTCTGTACCTCTGCGGTAAGTTTTGCCATTGTGACGATATGTTTCCGGTAACAACTCCTCCACCGACAAATCCCACCAAGCATCAGAACCCTTTTCAGCAAAGATAGATTGAACGTAGTTAATAGTTTCCGTATTTAGCAAAGCTTCCCCCGTTTCCTCATCATAGAATACGGGAATGGGAACACCCCAAGTCCGTTGACGAGATATACACCAATCAGAACGTTCTGCAACCATTGGTGTAATTCTATTCTCACCTTGTGGGGGAATCCAACGCACAGATGAAATAGCCTTTAAAGCATCTTCCCTAAATCCTGCCACAGAAGCAAACCATTGTTCAGTAGCCCGGAAAATAGTTGGTTTCTTCGTTCTCCAATCATAAGGATACTTGTGAGGATAGGCTTCCTCCTTCAACAGAGAACCCACTTCCGTCAAAGCATCAATAATCGCTTGATTCCCCTCACTCAAAACATTTAACCCAGAAAATTTACCAGCATCATCAGTGAAATTACCACTACCATCGACAGGTGCAAGAATCGGTAAACCATAACGCTGACCGACAATATAATCCTCTTGACCATGACCAGGAGCAGTATGAACCAACCCTGTACCCGAATCAGTAGTGATATAATCACCACCAACCACCACCTGACTTTCACGGTCAAACAAAGGATGACGGTAAGTAGTATGTTCCAAATCTTTGCCAGGGAAAGTTGCCTTTACCGTTAACTCAGCATCCAAAATCGCAACCAACCTTTCCACTAACTCAGCCGCAACAATCAGATACTTAAATCCTCTCTGCATCGCTGTGTCTGTGCGTGACACCTCCACCACAGCATATTCCAACGCACCATTCACAGCCACAGCCAAATTACCCGGAATAGTCCAAGGAGTAGTAGTCCACACAGCCACGCCCAAATCAGGCAAGAGACCATCCAAACTAGATTTTAACCCTTCGGCAACCTTTGTTACCGGAAAAGCGGTGTAAATACTACGAGAAACGTGACCTTCAGGATATTCTAACTCCGCTTCAGCCAAAGCTGTTTTAGAACTAGGACTCCAGTGAACAGGCTTTAAACCGCGATAAATATAACCTTTGAGGAACATTTCCCCAAAAACGCCAATTTGCGCGGCTTCATATTCTGGCTTCAGGGTTAAATAAGGATGATCCCAATCACCCCAAACACCGTACCGTTTAAAGCTTTCCCGCTGTTCATCCACTGTCTTCAGTGCGAACTCTTTCGCCTTTTGTCGCAATTGTAAAGGTGTGAGATTTTGCCGTTCTGCCTGTTTCATATTTTGCAGAACTTTCAACTCAATCGGCAGTCCGTGACAATCCCATCCAGGGATATAGCAGATTTTACTACCTTTGAACAATTGGTAACGGTTAATAATATCTTTGAGAATCTTATTTAAGGCATGACCAATATGCAACTGACCGTTAGCATAGGGAGGACCATCGTGCAGTATAAATAATTCGCCGGAGTTTTCTTCAGAAAGGCGAGAATAAATGTTGTTTTCCTCCCAGAATTTTTGGATTTCGGGTTCGCGCTTGATTGCGTTAGCCCGCATATCGAAGTTAGTTTTGGGTAAGTTGACGGTATCTTTGTATTTTCCAGTTTCGGTCACAGTTTCATGCCTAAGATATGTTTGCAGTTATTTGATCAATTATAAGTCAAGGTAGAAAGTCTAAAACCCTTCTGTGTCAGTTCTAGACATTGAGTAATTTAGAAATTACTATAGTTCCAGTATAGATAAAAACATTACCTATGAGTAACCATTCCTTTTTTGATGAACAGAAAGAGCAATTTTTAGTAGAAGCAAGAATTCTTGATAAATATTCTTGGGCTTGGGTAAAAGTAATTATGCCTACTGCTAAAAAAGCAGGTTCTAAGATTGCCTACATAGACCTTTTCTCCGGTCTAGGTATATATAAGTATGGAGCAAAGTCAACACCAATTAAAGTTTTAGAAACAGCAATTGCTGATCCAGATATGCGAAATATGCTGAAAACCTTATTTAAGGATGCCAATCCTGAATATACCAATTCTTTCCAAGAAGCTATAAGTAAAATTCCTGGTATTGATAATTTAAAATATAACCCAGAAGTGATAAACCATGAGGTAGGGGAAAATTTTGTTAAAGCGTTTAATCAGCTAAATTTTGTTCCTACATTATTTTTTCTAGACCCCTGTGGATACAAAAGACCTGTCAGGAAAATTAACTTGGTGTGAAAAAAATGGTAGAAGGGAATTTTGAGGGTGTAGGAAAAGGAAAAATCCACTAAATTAACTATATTTAAGAATATCAACATCGTACAAAATAAATACTGGGAATAACTAACCATCAGTTTCAAGACTTGTTAGCCCAATGTGGAATGTAGCATAAAAAACTTCAAGGTGACATAGAAAGTAAAAAGATAGGTATAAATCAGAAAGGAGCAGGGGGGAAAGGGAAACTAGAGATAAAAGAAAAAAGAAGAGGTATGTCTATGCTTATTCTATTGGAGGACAATGCCAATATTTGAGGTTTTAGGTTTGCATTGCTGTATATGGAAAACGGAAGCAAAGGACACATTTCATTACTGACTAGAGATATTACGAGATGTTTTCCCTCCTAGTCTCCTTGAACAGGTAGAAAAACATGATAGGGATTATGCCATGGCCACTCAGAACAAAAGGCATGAAACAAAGAGTTTTCCAACAAGGGTATTTTTGTTGCACATGTCATTAGACTTGTAAAAATATTCCGGGTACCTCAAGAAAGATTTCCCCTGGATTCCCCAATTTAGTCACAAGTAATTCTTACTATTTTTGGTTTATTCACATTAGGAATTGGTTCATGAGTGTTGCCCATTTCATAAATGTTATGGATATGAGGTCAGTTATGAATTTGTCATCAACATCTTCATGGATAGGAACTATCCGTAACTATTCCCAACCCTGCTTCTTTCCTTGGCTCTTTCCTAATCCTAACACTGTGAAAAGCTAGACACAGACTCCTTTGTAAATTTTCGGACGTCTCTAATGGATTATCTTTGGATCTTATTTGCTCAGTTTCTAGAGAAAATTAAGGCTGTGATTGTATATTCTTTTTTAACTATAATCGCATTAATATGGATGTAGGTAATAAGGTATTTGAATAAAATAATAATGTAATTCTTGAGGGAAATAGAGTAGATAAATTAGGTAATTATTTAGAATGAGTTAAACCTAAACTACAAGAAACAGACTTAATAATTATAGAATTTGTGAAGCTTTACAAGACATGCAGTTTGAATATGTTTAAAGCTCTTTCTTTAAACATGAAAACAGAAAATGTACTAGTTATTACTTAATATTTTTTGTAAGCAAGCACTTCAAAGGCTATGAAATTATGAAAGAGGTAATGGCAAAAGAAAGTTGTAAGTACAATCAGGGTGTCCCTTCTGTTGAATATAATGCAGCTATTCTTAGACAACCATTTTTGTTTGAGTTATCACGTCCTCTGGATGAATTATAACAAATGCTGCTTGATGAATTTGCAAGTCAAACAATAACGATGCAAGAAATTTATATACAGCACAATATTGGTAGATGTTTTATTAGCAAGAATTATAAAAATGCTCTCAAATATTCCCAATTTTTTGGTGCATTGACCAAACCATGTTTCAGCGATTTTTTTTATTTAAAATGCTCAAATTCTGTGATACTATCCTGAGGTAACTATTCCATCCTCAAATGATGATGTATAATATGAACAGCATGATTAGATGCAGTATAAAAGAGGTGTTTAGCTGCCTTAATAATGCGTGTTTTATTAGAAATAAAATCTTTAAACTTGACTATAATCAAAATATCAGCCTTACCTGCAAGTACCGTTTCTAGAATATGGGTATCTTCTTAATCAGGAATAGCAACTATACCAGTCCCACCTAAAGTTAATTGTGGAGAAAAATAAATTGCTCCGAGTTGGGTATAACTAATAATTGCAGATAGATAAGAATCGATAAATGCTGTGGGAATACTTAGCTGTTCCTCAAGGACTGAACCTAAACGGTTAATCATACCCGAAGATATAATTAACTGTACTAGCCCTAATTCACAATAGCCTTGCCTGATGATTCTTACTAAATTTTGACTGGATGAATTCTGCTTTCCTTTCCTATCCGACAGCAAAGATGCACATCAGATGTTAAGATCAAAACATAACTGTATTAAATTTGGTGGTTGGAGCATTTTCAGATAACATTTAACTTGATAAACTGACTTATTAATGAATATATAATTAGGTGTATTTAATCGTAGCCATTTCTAACTTTAGATAAAATACAGTTTTTATTGTACCACAAAGTTCACAAGGAATTTATATGTTTGAACAAACTAGATTGACTTAGACCGATAAAGAAATCGATAGCTTGATGAAAGATTCGTCTAAAATAGCCCAACAAATACAAGTATGAAATATTAATTTAAACTTGCAATTTTTAGCTAATCTTCCAGCAGAGGCTTATACAGCATTGTAACATAGAGAGGTAATAGCTTCACCTGAAGATTGGCAAAAAGTCACCCATCAAATCGCACCTATCTTAGTAGATGCTCAATATGAAATTACTCATCGTCAAATTATGGAACAGATGAAACTGGATAATTTAGATGAGATGGAATCTGATGATTATATTTTAGCTGCTGCTTTGAAACTTACCAGTTAGTTTATTAAGGTATTGCTCGTTTAGATGAATTAACTGAATAGTATATAAAATGAGTAAAATTCAACCCAAATTAATAGATGTAGTAGCATTAACAGTTGATATCCCTCTTCTGTCACTTTCCGGGTTTTCTGAATAAAAGAATAAAAAAAGGAAACCCTGAAAGGTAGGTGGGGTAATGGATGTAGAGTTACAAATCCTGAAACATTTAGCAAGAGATGCTCACCCAACAGTTGTCATGATAGATGAATATTGTGCAAAGTATAAAGACCTGTTTAAGGAAGTAAAAAATTATGAGTGCTTCAAGTATTATTTACACATGGGGATAATATCAACTATAAAACGAAAATCGGTACCAGAGATAGCAAAGGTAGTGAGCATAAACTCAGCCCAGTCATTACATCATTTTCTAGCTAATTCAGATTGGTAAGTAGATGAATTAAAACAACGAAGATTAAATAAACTCAAGCAAGAATTGAATGAGCAGGCGATTACAGTAGTAATACATGAAACCGGAGATAGAAAAAAAGGGAAAAAGACTGATTATGTAGCTAGACAATATTTAGGAAGCGTGGGAAAGGTAGATAATGGAAAAGGAACACTAAACGAGTCAGATAAATATAAAACTAAAATAGAGTTCCCATCAGAGATAATGACAGAATTAATGGAATCAGGGTTAAATATTGAATTAGTACTAGCTGATAGCTGATATGGCGAAAGTAGCCAATTCATTAGAAAATTAGGTGAATATAAGTTAGATTATGTAGTATCAATTAGAAGTAATCATGGAGTCTGTTTACCTTCAGGAGAAAGCGTTAGAGCGAATAAGTGGTGTAAATTTGAGAGAACATTTAGCAATCAAAAATCAAAGACTAGATACATTAGGGAAATAATTTATGGTAAAGAAAGAGCCATAAATTACTGGGAAATAACTACTGACCCAGAAACCATGCCAGAAAATTCCACCTCCTTTGTAATGACGAATCTTCAAGGTAACTTGAAGAAGACTTTAGGCAACTTATATGGATTAAGAACCTGGGTTTAATATGGGTTTAGACAGTGTAAATAGGAACTAGGATGGACAGATTACCGTTTCACTAATTTCCAACATATTGAGAGATGCTGGGAGATTATTTTTAGTGTTTATACGATGATTAGTTTAAATTCTCCAGTCTTCTTAGGCTTCAATCAATCTCATCAACTTGAGACTGAAGCACAAGAAAATAATGATGCTGTTTTTTCTAATCATCCGCAATGGAATCATGAATCTGGATGGAAGAATACTTTAAAGAATCTACGTCTCATTATCCAACCACTCTTACTATTTTGGTTAATTTATCCCTGGTTAAGTATTTTCCCTAATTCACATTTAGTGCTGGGATTTAATCATTTAATTGCTGCCATGAATCAATTTAAACCCTGTTATGCTTCTGGATGATTTAGCTTCTTTACTACTTGCTTATTCTGGAAAGTGACAGCAGAGAGATATACCTGAATATAAGTTATTGCGTGGTCAAGTTGGTACAATAGTCGAATTACTAGCAGATGGTACTGTATTTCAAGTATAATTTAGCGATAGTAATGGACAAACATACGAATCTTTTGGCTTGCTTCCAGAGCAAATTATGGTTTTACATTTTGAGCCAATATCCCCTACTTTAGTGCTGGATAGTGTTGTATTTGAAGTAGAATTTAGCTAAACCCGCCACAAGCCTGAAACTCAATTCCTTGAGTCAGTATTGAGAGGAATGACGAGTTTTTCATAGGTTTCAATGTAGTGGTAGCTACAAAATTAAAATCCTAGAGCTTGACTGCTTGCTTCTTTTCTGTAGTCTGGGAATTATTGCTACTGTTAACAGGTTGTGGATCTAAAAAAGCTTCTTTACCTGTAATCAATCGAGAGCGACGATTACGAGTGATATAATTCCACGCCCACTGAATTACTACTACTAATTTAGTATCAAACTCGATTAAGAAGTAGATGTGAATTACTAGCCAAAATACCCAAGCAAGGAAACCAGTGAGTTTGATGAAGCCTAAATCTACAACAGCTAAATTTTGCCCAATCATTGCCAAACTACCCACGTCGGTGTAATGAAATTCTGGCAAAGTATGACCTTGAAGCCGTAGTTGAATCAGTCCACCTACATACTCTCCTTGTTGTTTGGCTACGGGTGCAACACCAGGTAAGGGTTTCCCATTTTGATGGGAGAAGTTGGCTAAATCTCCAATTACGAAAATGTTTTTATAACCCTTGATAGTCAAATTCGGTTCTACAATTACACGCCCAGCGTGATCACATTCTACATCTGTACGTTCTGCTAAAATTCTCCCCAGTGCCGAACCCTGAACACCTGCTGCCCACAAGATAGTTTTTGAAGCAATTTCTATCAATTCACCATCTTGCTTGAAAGTAACAATGTCATTTTCAATATTTGTCACCCTGGTATTAGTGTGGATAACCACTCCCAACTTTTGCAAGGCTGCTGCGGCTGCTTGGGATAACTCTGGTGCAATGTGTGGGAGAATGCGATCGCCCCCTTGCAATAGTAAAACTCTCGTTTCTGAAGTGTTAATGTTGCGGAAATCTTCTTGTAGAGTTTTGTATGCCAACTCTGCGATCGCACCTGCTAATTCTACACCAGTCGGACCACCCCCCACAAGCACAAAAGTCAAAAAAGCACGACTTTTTACGGGATCCGTTTCTTTTTCTGCCCCTTCAAATGCTGAAAATATCCGGCGACGCATTTCTATCGCATCTTCCACAGTTTTCAAGCCAGGAGCAAATTCTCTCCAGTTATCCTTACCAAAATAGGAATGGTTAGCACCTGTAGCCACAATTAATGTATCATAGGGTATTATTTCATCACCCATAATAACTTTTTGCGCTTTTGGATCAATATTATTTACTTCTCCCAGCAGCACTTTTGTATTCTTGCTTTTGCTAAATACAGAACGCAATGGTGCAGAAATATCAGCAGGTGATAGCGTACCTGTGGCAACTTGATATAAAAGCGGCTGAAATAGGTGAAAGTTACGTTTATCAATGAGAGTAACATTTACATTTGTGTTAGCAAGAGCCTTTGCTGCATACAGTCCACCAAAACCACCACCAATGATGACAACCTCATGTGATGGCTTTTTTTGAGGTGAAACAACCATAGAAAATATTTCCTTTTGTTAAGACTTATGTAACGTTTCTTAACACAGATGTAACAAAATTATAATGTACTTTGCCGTTTATTTAGAACACCTAAAAAAATACTAAAAGTATTCAAAGTTACGAAATAAGTCAACCCCTTCGGGGAATTAAAGATTAAAAGCTAATCAGTGGAAGCTTGTACTCACACCTAGGAGAGTGAATAATTGAGAGAATTAGTAAGCATTCCACAGCAATTCCTATCCAAATTAAGGGCATCCTTGACACCATCACCAGTGAAAGCGACCACATGACCAAGGGTTTTATATGCTTCGACTAACCTGAGTTTCTGTTCTGGCATCACCCTGGCAAATACTAAATTCGTTTTGTCCTTGTGGAGTATTTGCCGTAATTGAGTATCAGAAAGATGTCCTAATTGTTCTCCTGTAATAATTCTAGCCTTGCCTTTGACTAAACCAATCTTTTGAGCGATTGCAGCTGCTGTTAAGCCATAATCACCTGTAATCATTGTCACTTGAATACCTGCACGATGACAAAGGGCAATCGCATTGGCAAATTCTGGACGTGGTGGATCAATCATTGCCACCAATCCCAAAAAGGTCAAGTGCTGTTCCAACAAATTATTACCAAGCTGTTTCAATTTAGCCCCACCTTGACTTGTTGCTACTCCTAGTACACGATAACCTTGACTAGCAAGTTGATCATTAGCCACCGCAATTTCTTCCCGCTGGGTTTGCGTCAGTTCCAGCTTTCCATCTGCATGCCATAAATATCGTGAATGTTGCAATACATCTAAAGTTGTATCCTTGCTAAAAACCAAGTACTGTGAATTTCCAGTATTGTCCAACTGCAAATGCCCTTCTAGCAAAACTGTCATCATTCGTCGATGGGAATCAAAAGGTACTTCCCGAATTCTTGGTGCTTGATGTTGCAACTCCTCCAATTTCAAGCCAGCCTTAATTGCTGCTACTAGTAGTGCTGCCTCCGTAGGATCACCTGATCCTAGCCATTGATTGGAGTTGGGCGGATGATTTAACTGCGCATTGGAACAAAGTGCCGCACCAGCCAACATTAACCGCACCTGAGACTCATATTCACCATAGGTAATTTCTACTTCTCCCTTGGGTTCATAACCTACCCCAGTTACATTAATCTGAGTATTGGGAATCCATAATTGGCAGACAGTCATTTCATTTCGAGTCAAGGTCCCGGTTTTGTCGGTGCAAATAACAGTTGTTGCACTCAGAGGTTCCACCGCAGACAAACGCCGTACTAAAGCATTCTTATTTGCCATGCGCTTAACACCAATAGCTAAGGATAGATTCACAGTAGGTAGTAAGCCTTCCGGGACAAATACCACAATAATGCCAATCGCAAAGATAAAACTTTCTCTGAGTTACATTCCTCCCAACAACTAACTTAGTAAGTAAAAATATCACCATACCCATACCCAAAGCAATCATGGTAATGATGTTAACTACTCTGGAAATCTGCACTTCTAAAGTGCTGGCTTCCCGCTTTACATTTGTTGTGAGATGGGCTACTTGACCAAATTCTGTATGTGTGCGTGTTGCATATACCACCGCCAGTCCCCGACCGGCTGCAATGGTAGAACCTGCAAATACGAAGTTACTAGCTTGGGTGGGAAGCATGGATATTGTCTGCAGTGACAGGTTGGCAAATCCGGGGAACTGGCAAAGATTCCCCTGTGAGTACTGACACATCTACATATAAAGACTGACCTGACTATCAATAATTCTGGCATCAGCGGAGATTTTATCACCTTCTGCTAACTGCATCACATCGCCGCTAACTAACTCACGGGCAGGAATTACAGATAATTTCCCATCTCGATAAACTTTTGCTTAGGAAGGTAAGATTTTTTTTAAAGCTCCTAAAGCTTTTTCCGCTTGAAACTCCTGCCAAAAACTAAAAATAGCATTAATCCAAATAACTGCCCAAATTGCCCAACCTAATTCTGGTGTTTGAGAAATAAAAGCTAAAATCCCCGCTATCCACAACCGCAACGCCATAAAATGGGTTAACTGGTCGGTGAAAGGTAGAATTAAAGGTCGTGTTTGTGGTTCGGGAAGTTCGTTATAACCGAATTGTTGTAATCTTAAGTTGACTTCTACCTCGCTGATACCTTGGCGAGTTGTTGTTAGATTCTTTTAGAGATCTGTAGGTGTCAGCGTCCAAATATGAGAATTTAAAGGCATACTCTCAGTATCAATCTGGCTTTGATATCCTAGATACTGAGTCTATACCTCTTCATCTGTCGGAGGTGAGGGGTATGTTTTCTAGGGTGGTTAGTATGTAGTATGTAGGGTGCGTTAGGACCGCGAAAATATCATAAACTATACATTAAATTATATACGCTCCTAAGAGATGATTTATAAAGTAAATGTTTAGGAGAGAAGAGGAAGTAGCATAATTCTAGTCATAAGAGCATATATAGCCCCTTCCCTCATTTGTGTTAAACGCTCATAATCCTTGCTTAGACGATGATATTGGTTAAACCACCCAAATGTTCTTTCTACTACCCAGGGTTGTGGTAAAACTTTAAATTCTTGCTCAGTAGGTCCTATGACTTCAACATGAGCTTGAATCAGGAACCAAACTGCAAGTGCAAATTTATCACCTTCATAACCGGAATCAACCCATAAAACTTGGACTTTTTCCAATAATTCTGTGGGTTCCTCTAGCAGTTCCATTAGTGCATAGGCAGCAAGTATTCGTTCTGGGGCATTGGCTTTACTAACAACAAGTTTCAACACAAGTCCAAGGCTATCAACTAAAGTCTGCCCCTTTCTCCCTTTTACCTTTTTACATCCGTCAAAACCATACACATCCCCTTTTTTTGGTCAGTGTTGACCGACTGACTGTCTGCAGCGAGCGCGGTAGGTTGTGTTGATTTACCTAATTTCGAGCGAACTTGACCACCCAATATATGGTTGAATTTTTCCCAAACCCCCTGGCCCTGCCATTTCCTGTAATAGCTATATACCGTTGACCTTGGCGGGAAGTCACCTGGAAGCATATTTCATTGACATCCAGTTTTCAAATGATAATAGATGGCATTACATATTTCACCCATATCTGTTATGGGTGGATGCCCTCCTTCTTTGGCTGGTGGAATCAATGGGGCCAGGATTTCCCACTCCATATCAGTTAAGTCTGTGGGGTAAGACTTTCGTTCCATCAGTAGCTATGTAAATACACTAGATTTTATGTATCCTATCCTTCCAACATTCCTTTTCTACTCCCCTTTACATTTACTTTATTAATAGCCTCTAACACACCAAAATTGATTCCAATTGATTTAATAAATTAAGTTGCCTTACTCTCGTCTAACACACCCTACTGTCTGAATCAGGATTTACAGGATTTGGTGATGTACAGGATAATGATTTCTAATATCTTAGTTGGTAACCGCTTAATAAATGGGGGCAGACTACCTTTTCAGGAACGATTTTACGCCATTTGAGGCTTCTCATTGAACGATTCACCCCGGATTATTGAGCGGTTACTTTAGTAGTTTGTTAATTTATTTAACATGCTGACAATTATGATGATGTATTGATGAGATACCCAAAACTAGAAGATACCGATTGAAAGGTCCCAAGAATTCTTAGAATTAGTAGACTACCTATAATTTTCCAACTCAAATAAATCAGCAGTTAAACAAATGTATGAATAGCTCGAGATTTACTATTTTTATCGTCTTTAGATTTCCTTGGATTTTCATGGATACTGCTGCTGTCATTGCTCTTCTTAAAGCATATGGTCAAGAAATTAGGTTTGGTAAAACAGGATTGATAGTTGCTATTTCTATCATTTTACCAATTATTATTACCCTGAGCTATGCAGCATTTAAGGGGACGTTTTAATGATGATTGTCAGAATCAGGATATTCAGGATGTTGGTTTTTGTTGCCTGTATTTACACTAGGTCCTTGAGCTTCTAATACATTCTTCATTTTCTTCCAAACAGACTTTGATCTTGCAGCGTCAATAAATTCATGTCCTTACTAAGTAAGCCTCTTTGCCCTCGCTTGAGGAGTAGTACTATGCATAGATGATACATCGATACTTTGCCTTCAACCAAACCACCATCAATCATAATAAAAATATCGTGACCAATTTGTTCATCAGTGTACCCATTGATTATTATCTTATTAGGTGCATATTGCAACCATATTTATTTCTCTGATTAAATCCATGTCACGTTTCATAAATTACTAGAGAAAATTTGATTTCTATTATCTATATCAGAAAACATTCTAGTAAAAGTAGTTGCAATATATTGAGCGATACTATATCCCAACCAGAATTCAGATGTTTTCCAGTGTTTACCCTTGTCTCGTTCATTTATTGGCGGAAAGCAATTTAATTTATCTCTTACAATTTCTATATCTTGATTATTCGTCAGTTTTATGCATTGCTCAACTGCCTCAACTAAGTTAAGACCAATTTTTTTTACTTGAGTTTCATCATTCCAGCCGTTTTTAATAATTAAGATTGCTTTCAAGGGGAGTATCCCAATTTGGCAAAAATAAAAGAATCCAGATTTAATCAAGTGGTTCTTCTGACTCTTGCTCAGATCCAGAACTAATGTCTAGCAAATAATCATCCAGGGTATGAGTTATTCTCTGTATTTGATCACCAAGAGAACGTCTATAAACAGACATAACAGCATCAGTATGCTCTTGAGTACCAGCTTTGCCCAAATGCTTATATTTAATCAGTTTGTCTGATGTCGGGCATTGGAAATATGGGATTGGCACTTGTAATTTGTAGTACCAATATTTCTTGAAGTTTTGACGGACTTGATAACCGGCTACCCAAGCCCCGGATGCAGCCAGAACACCCTGCTTCAATAAAATGTTGTTTTTCTAAGGCTGTAATGGCCTTTTTAATCCACTGAAATCGAGCTATTTTATCCTGTGACGAATATCAGAGTCGGCAATTTCTGCAAATAGATTCCAAATTCCATCATGCCCATCTCCCAAGCAGTAAAGAGTTTTACCGATGTTTTGGCTATTGACCAAATTACTTAGGGAGAGATTGTCTTGAAAAAATGCTCCTTAATATATACCCTCTAATCGCCCTGTTTTATACTCCTTCCAGTACACAGGCTTTCCTTTCTCTTGAGAGCGTAACTGCACTTTTACCCCCTCTAAGCAGACCTCTGTTAATTTCTGTCAGGACTTACGCAACTAGCACAAATAGCGGGCGGGATGTAGCCCTGGCACGCAACAATTGAACTCAAACCAAGCACATAGGAAGACTTGGGCGTTTTAGTTGCTGAATTAAATAATTAGAAAGCAATCTATGCTTGTTTTGATAAACAGTTTGACCAGTTTGATAGGCTAAATTCTTTAATCTAATCTAAACCAATATTGCACAAGCAATATGATTTATTTGAAGCCTAGCTTTACGACATTGACAAGATTCAATGCCACTTATTTGTTTAATCTCTCGGTGAAAATCCTCGATTCTCCAACGAATTTTACACACCTCTTGTACAACATTCGTAGAATTTTGAGATAAATCGTTAGTAGCGACATAATCCGTTCTGTTGGTAGAAACAGCAACCCGGAATAGTTTCACTTTTTTCTGAGCGGGAAACCCTTTAATTTTTATAATTTTACCACATTCTAACTCTTCAGTACTCCATTCTCATAATTCAATAGGTTTATCTTTTTCTTTGGCAAATGTATCATCAACTAACCGATCCTTTTTTAAAGGGCAAGAATAAATTTTGTCTAAGCTATCAATATACAGCATGAAACTGTTTAGTGCGTATCATGTGTCCATCAAAACCTTATCAAATGGGAAAAGCTGATGATACACCAGTTTTTGCAGCATATCTTTCACATGGTCTATCTTGGTTTTACCATCCACATCAGAATTAAAAATGCGGTAATCTATTACCCCAAATCTTTGAACTTTAGGATTCACATATACACAACTGACTACACCAATTCCTTTGAGTATGCCATGTTCATTACCACTATATTGTCTCCTCACCATCTCTACTTCTTCAGAATATCTTTTGTCTAAAACACTGTCATCAAATATGATGTACCCATTACCATCAGGTTCTACTACCTCTTTCACCTTATCCCATAGTAAACGAGATGTTAACTTTTCGGTTTTTAAATAATAGTTAATTGCATCATGGCTAATACTTTCTAAATGCTCTGCTAAATTAGTAATTGTATAATTAATTTGACTACTTAATAAGTATTAGCAGTAATCAAGTTTAGTAAATCTCATTACCTTCAGCAACATTTATCTAATACAATCTCCTACCTATTTTCTCATGAATATTTGAATAATGTTTCCTGTTGCAGCTACTTCTTATGGGTTGATAAAGCTTTCCATATCCGATTTATTTAATACCGATGTACTATATTTCACCCATGGCCTGTGCCAGTTGCCTAAGTCCTGTCTGTTTTAAGTTCGGGGGAGATAAGTCCACTTTTTTGACTTGCCGATGATAGGTACTATAACCAAATTCTATCCCTGTTAGAACCTTAAGGTCATTCTCTGCGTCCTGGAATGACTCCTTGGCTGCAAGTGACAAAAAGCACTCTCCAACCAATGGGCTAAATCGCCTATACGGTTCTCTCCCCAAAGGAGATGCTTGTTTGTTAGTGACTTTAATCTTACCAATGCAACTCCTGATTGTCCGTGTTTTACCTTTCTTGTGACAGTCTTTTCTCCGACAAAAAAAAGGCGCTTTTCGGACTGACATGTTCTAAAACCTGGTCGCCTACAGATGTTTCGATGCCTTCAAATGTTTGGATTTTCTCGGGTTGGGTATTTTTATAAAGGATTTTGACTATCTCTTTGATGTGAGCTTCTAAAAGTTTTTTATCTTCTGCTGTCATTGTTTTAAACCATACTCTCTGATCCCCACAATTTTCTCAGTTATGGACCGCATTTGTATAGTCCCCCCTTAATTCGCGATGATGCCTCGCGAATTATTTATCCTTTCTTTCATCTTCTTCCCAAATTGGGATGCTCCCCTTTCAAGTAAATTCCTACTGCCATTCTAGAAGTCTCAATGGCTTTTACTTGAGGACGTTCTTCCAACAAAAGAGACACTGTAGCTTGTAACTCTTTATGGGCGCTTTTTATAAAACTTGTAGCTAAGTGATTGAACGTATTTAATTGTAAGATATCGTCGTACCCATCAGCATAGTCTACACAGTTTAACCAGAGCAAAATGAATTCCCAGAAAATTTCATGTTTGGCTTTAATTTCAAGCTTAGAATTATCTGGCATTGATGTCGAAGAATGAAACGCATTTATAGGACACAAGCCAAATCCAATAGGAATATCAACTTGCCAAAAACATGAATCAAAGTAGAATGCTCATTTGTAGAGTTGTAGAGTGAGCCAATCTGATGAGAACCAGGTTTAGTATTTCTATAAAACCAGTTTTCAATTGTCTTATCAATATTTGATGGGGATATCCAAGAACAATTAAACTGCTTTGAATATTCTAAAATAGCCAGGCTCAGTCTTGCTGTAGGTAGTACATCTTCCCTACGGAATTTTCCATTTATTGGTTGCAGCCAATCTTCAGTTGGTTTCATATATATATAATTCACCTAATAAACCCTAAACTACTTCATATTACAAAATATTTCTTGTGGTGGTGTTTTAGCAATATGGCCTCAATTATTACAATAATAATACACTACAGATAGAAAAAGATAAAAACGCAAAGACACAAAAAACACTTTGCGTCTTTGTTTCTTAGCGTCTTTGAGCGAAACTCAACAGGGTAAGCTATTTCACTTACCGCATAAATTAAATGATGATAGTGCTTTCAAACAAATTCAAAACAATTTGAATTTTGAATTTTGAACTTTGAATTGTTTATGCACCTTCCCGCAACTTATCCAAAACACTGCGGTCTTCCAAAGTCGAAGTATCCCCCGATACCTGCTGACCTGCGGCTAAATTCCGCAATAAACGGCGCATAATTTTACCAGAACGGGTTTTCGGTAAGGCATCAGTAAACCTAATTTCACCAGGACGTGCGATCGCACCAATTTCTTGAACAACGTGCTTCTTCAGTTCCTTACTCAACTCCTCACTGGCTTGATAAGTACCCTCTAAGGTCACAAAAGCTATAACTATCTCACCCTTTAACTCATCAGGTTTACCTACCACCGCAGCCTCAGCCACCGCTGGATGAGATACCAACGCAGATTCTAATTCCATCGTTCCCAGGCGGTGTCCAGAGACATTCAGCACATCATCCACACGCCCCATCACCCAGAAATAGCCATGCTCATCCTTTCTTGCACCATCACCAGCAAAGTACGTATAGTTACCATCTTTGGGGGGAATATGTTCCCAATAAGTCCGACGAAAGCGATCAGGATCACCGTAAACAGTCCGCATCATTCCCGGCCAAGGATGACGAACCGCTAAATAACCACCTTCATTTTCTGGGACAGAATTACCTTCTAAATCCACGATATCTGCAATAATCCCAGGGAAAGGCAAAGTCGCTGAACCTGGTTTAGTGGGAATTGCACCAGGTAAGGGTGTAATCATAATACCACCAGTTTCCGTTTGCCACCAAGTATCAACAATAGGGCAGCGTTCACCACCAATGATTTTGTGATACCACATCCAAGCTTCTGGGTTAATAGGTTCACCGACACTTCCCAGTAAACGTAAGGAAGAAAGATTGCGTTTTCTCGGATGGTGTTCACCCATCTTAATAAAGGCGCGGATGGCTGTCGGTGCGGTATAAAAGATAGTTATGCCGTATTTTTCAATTATATCCCAGAAGCAACCAGGATTAGAACCACGGGGCGCACCTTCATACATAATAGTGGTTGTACCATTGGAAAGGGGTCCATAAACAATATAGCTATGTCCTGTAATCCAACCTACATCAGCAGTAGACCAATATACATCTGTGTCCTGGAGGTCAAAAATCCATTTTGTGGTAATATGGCTGTATAAGTTATAACCACCAGTTGTATGGACAACACCCTTGGGTTTACCAGTACTGCCAGAAGTATAAAGGACAAACAGCATATCTTCGCTGTCCATTGGTTCGGCGGGACAATCTGCGGAGACACCTTTTTGTAAATCATGCCACCAGTGATCCCGTCCTGGTTCCATCTGGGTTTTTTGACCTGTGCGTTTTACCACCAGCACATCTGTGACGCTGGGAACTGCGTTATCAGCTAAGGCTTTATCTACCTGTTCTTTCAGGGGAACGATCGCATCTTTACGCCAACCACCATCTGCTGTTACTACTAATTTAGCCTCAGCATCGTTAAGGCGATCGCGCAAAGCCTCCGCACTAAACCCACCAAAGACAACGCTATGGGGTGCGCCAATTCTCGCACAGGCTAACATCGCAATAGCAGCTTCGGGAATCATCGGCATATAAATACCAATGCGATCACCTTTTTTGAACCCCAACTGTTTCAGTACATTGGCAAACTGGCAAACTTCTCGATGCAATTGGGAGTATGTTAGCGTGCGGGAATCTCCCGGTTCACCTTCCCAAATCAAAGCAGCCTTATTTTTCCGCCAAGTAGTCAGATGTCTGTCAAGACAATTGTAAGAGATATTAATCTTACCACCCACAAACCACTTCGCAAAAGGAGGTTGCCAATCTAGCACAATATCCCATTTTTGAAACCAATCTAACTCCGTTTCCGCTAATTTTGCCCAAAAAGCCTGTGGATCAGCCTTAGCTTGATCATAAATCCGCTGATATTCTTCCAGACTTTTGATATTAGCCTGTTGCGAAAAATTACTAGAGGGATGAAAAAGTCGGTTTTCCTGTAGGATAGATTCTATAGTCGGTTGAAACATGATGATCTATGTAAACGATATAGTGACTGAGAACTATTTTTAATGGAGTTGTGTCAAGTAGTATTTAGATTTTCGTTAAGCTGGATGAAAATCTTTAATTTATTCAGTTGACACAAGTCAAAACTAAACCAAAATGAGTAGATTAAGACAGATTAAAGCTCAAGATAATAAGCTGTGGCCCATTTAAATTGTATAATTTTGAGCCTAAAATCCTTCTATAACCTAGTTCGGGTTAAAAAACTAGATGCGTGACAGTTTATTAAGTATGATTGAGGAAATGACAAATGGTGCATCTTGTACCTTGCTAAAGGGTAATATAACAGTGTACTGCTTAGTTAATAGGTATTTTGCACCAACTAACTGGGTAAAAACCTGGGTCGTCATATACTGAAAGTCTCGCTATCACAAGACTTGGGAGTAATTGCCAATAGCATTTTTTTTTAACCAAATTTAAACACTAAACCATGAATCATATATACAACTTAAAAGGGTATAAAATTTACAGCAAATAGTTAGTTACTGAAAAGTAGGGCGTAGTTTGCAAGCAAAAGAAATTAAGCATAAACTAAAGTTGCTCATTGAGCAAGCCTCGGCAATAGATCCTCAGTTATCAAAAAGATTAGATGAGATCAATCGGTGGGTCAAATATATTCGGCCTGGTTCCCTGACTGCTAAACCATTTGTCCTTGCTTTTCTTCTTGAGGTGATTACCGACTCTACAATTTGGCTGATAATTCAATCCTTACCTTCAGAAGCAGCACGACAAGCAAAATTCAACCAGATGACCCCAAATGAGAGGTATTGGTATAGCTATCTATTTCCTAAGTGGATAAACTCAACAGATGCCAAATTTTATATTTGGAAGAAAAAAATGATGGCGGGAGAGTTTAATCAGTTTGATGGTGATATCATTAAATCAATAGCTCAAGATATTGTGCGTCGTGAAGGGAACATTTGGCAGCGTTATATTGCCGACCTTTCTATGGCAACAGATTTAATAGTTAGTAATCATCAACAAAAACCACTCTGTATTCAAGTTACCAGTGTCAGCGAAGAGTTCCATGAGCAAAAGTATGAAAAGTGGCAAAATGCACTGCAATTGTGGCAAATAGAGAGAGGATTGTTCTTAAGTTACAATCCTGGGGAGAGTGACTTTATCAACCAATTAGTCAATGTGGCACTGTATAACAGTGACCATCTTGATCAAGGGAACTATCTAAATTTTTCCTGATATCAAATTTTTGATATCCAATATCTGAGTCCTAGCCTAAATTGTTACCTGCTTACAACAGCATTTATGGTTAACCAACAAGAAATGAACAGCATTACTCAAGTAGATGAATTTGCTGAAATTTTAGCAGCAGCCCGTAGAATGCAGCAAGACTGGCTAGAATATGGGCTAAATTTTGTTCACCTTTATGTTGAAGATGTAGATGGAGATTGGTTAGAAACGTGGGGAAATGATGAAATATTAGGTAATTCTCTATTAGATTCTATAAAAGAATTTCTGGTCAGTAATGACAATGTTGCTGTAAAAATTAGGTATGGCTTGGGAGATAGACCACTGTTTGATTTAGCAATAAATTTGGAAGAATGCTTGAGGATTACTAGAGAAGATGAAAAAACATCTGCTGTCAGAGATATTTTAGCTCGTCATCTTCTTGCTTGC
Organism: 'Nostoc azollae' 0708; assembly: GCF_000196515.1. Taxonomy (NCBI): domain Bacteria; kingdom Bacillati; phylum Cyanobacteriota; class Cyanophyceae; order Nostocales; family Nostocaceae; genus Trichormus; species Trichormus azollae. The sequence continues at coordinate 5,154,786 of NC_014248.1, read as the reverse complement.
GATATCGAATTGCTTGATTTAGCAAATAGTTTAGTAGAAAAGCTGATGTAAGTAAAAAGCAGAAGATAGAAGGGAAGAAAGCAAACTTTAGCTTTTTCAACTTTTGTCACTGGATAGTTATTTTCACCATGCTGCACTAGTAGTCTGTCAACCCAAGAAATGACGGGTGAAGGTAAGCAGGGGAAGAATAGAAATTTTTTTCCTATCATCACCCTTAAAATGTCTTTGACAGACTACTAGTAAAAAACGGTAAATTATTCAGTAGAGACGTTGCACGCAACGTCTCTACACATTCTCGTAGATTTTTATCAAAAAAAAGCACCTGCTAAGCTGGTTAGGACATCAACAAGATGATAAATCTTAGAGGATGTTTGAAAAGAGGATGTTTGAAAAGAGGATGTTTGAAAAGTTGGAAAAGGTATAATTTGTTATTCTGTATCCCTTCGTTTCACTGCGTGAATGCGAAGCGTGCCGGAGGCTCTAGAATCTAGGGTCTGAGCGATTAATCTGACTGCTTCACTGCGCTGCGCTACGTACCCTGCGGAAAGCAAGCTACAGCATGACCTTTCAAACACCCTCTTACACACAAACAGACTTGCACTATTTCACCTAATCTAGAAGTCTTTAAGGAACAAGAACACCTCTGAGTTCCTGCACGTGCTGTTGATAAACAAACCAGGTTTGATTAGTACCAATGTCATCTTGACAGGGAAGTGGTTTTTCAAGTATCACTTCCCAATAATCTCTCAACTTTTCAGTGTTACCTCTAGGAGGTGTAGGTGTAGTCTGAATTACTCTTCTAAGAGAAGAAATAGAAAATTTATTACCACACTACAGCCAGAGACAAGAGTAATTTCTGACTACCTAATCTAATTCTCATTTTGATTTTATTTAAGTCTCGTGAGTTTTACCTGAGAGTTTAGTAACATTATTTTTGCACGAATTACCTGATATTGATATCTAATGCTGCATCATTGCTATGAAATGCAATCATGCACCAAACAGCAGAGGATCTATCTGTACAAGGTAGACCTGTTTGAGTTATGGTGTGTGTCATAAGCGAAGCTTACAGCAGTTTGTGATCGCACCCTTAGCCCCTAAAGAGTTAATTTTTTCTTCCTCTTTAAAAACCTGGAGACATTGAGCACATCTTTTCTTTTTCTAATTTATAGCCCATAGAAATCCTCATTCAGAATTTGTCCAATGGAAAAAGGACAAGTTATAGGATACTCACTGTCTTCCGATACACGAACCCCAAATTTAGCTAGTTTACCCTCCTTAATTGCCACTTGACGGGCATCGGGATAGGCTTTTTCTACAGCTTCCATCAAAAAACTTTTTAGAGATGGGGTATCGGCCAAATTGTCGAGAACCCGTTGACGATGTTCAATAACTGAACTGTACCAACTTCCCTTCATTGAATCGGGTACATCATGCTGAATCTTGAACTTGAGTAAGTGAGTCAAGAAAATGTTCAGATTGCTTCTGAGGGTATTCTTCTCGGATTTACCCAAATTAACTAACTCCTCAATTAAATGCTCAATATCCAGCGACTCAAATTCATGATTTTGTAACTGCTGAATCGTTTGCTCAATCCATAATTGCAAATGGCTATGATATAGCGTATTAGTCATCTTTGAAGTTTACTCCTAATTCAACTAATTAGCCCCACACTAACAGTCTCTAGTTTACGAGCATTTAGATTGGTTCTTGGGTAAGACAACCTCTTTGAAATCTCATGGTTTTGGGAATTAGAAACCACCCTATAGTTTACCTGACGCAAAAACAGAAGTAGAAGCGTTGACATTGAGTTTTAGATATGCATTCATAGAATTGATAAGGAATAACTATTTAATAAAAATCCTAGAAGCTTAAAGAAACAGTTGATTCCTCTCTGCATCTCTGTGTGAGAAAACATTCTGAGAGTTGAGATTCTTCCTAAGAAGAATGTAATATTTGCGGTTGAGTAAACATGATAGATAAATATCATATTTTATTTTGTGTTACCCAAAGCAAATTTCTATGGTAAATACACTGCTGACTAAAAAAGTAGAGGCTATTGTTTTTGATGCTCCTGTATATCTATTTTATGCAGCTAATGAAGGCGTAAAGTAGAAGTTGTTGGTACTATCTTCCGTGAAGAAAACTACGGCAGAGTTCTACCGAACGAAAGCCCCGCCAGAAAAAGAATCAACAGTGCCTTACTCAGTTTGCGAGAAAATGTTACTTATCAAGCTTTGTATGATAGGTTGTTTGAGGCGAAAAAACCTTAAAGATTCAAAATTCAAAATTCAAAATTGGGTAATGGGTAACAGGTAGTTGGTAAGTGCTACCCAGTCCCCACCCCCTAATCTTTCGCCAGTTGGGCTTTAACCTGTTGCCAAAGTGCATCTAATTCTTCCAAGCTATACTCTGTCAGGGGGCGATTAATTACATCTTCCATTTTTTGTAATCGTTGAATAAATCGCTGACTCGTACCTTGCAAACCTGCACTCGGATCAAGATTATGCCATCTAGCAACTTGAATAATTGCAAATAGTAAATCACCTAATTCTGATTCTTGTCTTTCCGGTGTTTCCTCAGTTAAAGCCTGTTGAAATTCCCCTAATTCTTCGTGAAACTTTCCCCAAACTTCATCAACATTGTTCCACTCAAACCCAACACTAGCAGCCTTTTGAGAAATCTTCATTGCTGCATTTAAAGGTGGAAGACTACGCCGATAACGACTAAGTTTATCACTCAGTTTTTGCGTTGCTGGTGTTTCTCCTTTTTCTGCGGCTTTAATAGTTTCCCAATTTTGACGCACCTCCTCCATATTTGCCACTGTCACATCACTAAAAACATGAGGATGACGACGAATCAATTTTTGAGAAATACCTTCAGCGATTTGTTGCAAAGAAAAATCACCGGCTTCACTGGCAATTTGTGCTTGTAATACTACCTGTAATAATAAATCACCTAATTCTTCTGCGATCGCTCTTTTATCTCCTGTTTGAATAGCATCAACCACCTCATAAGCCTCCTCAATCACATAGGCCGTCAGACTTTCCCGCGTTTGTGCCAAATCCCAAGGACAACCACCTTCAGGCGATCGCAATTTTGCCACTACATCAATTAATTCTTGTAAAGCCACCAAAGTTTGATTATCTGCCATAAAACTTCCACCTACCTCCGGGTTTACCTCTGGGTACCTCTGGGTTTTCTCACCGCCTTGACACCCCTTATCGGTTTACGCTTCTTAATTTTGCCATGGTTCAGCAACCCTTGAATCCCCTGCTTTTGGAAACGTTTATAAGCCGAATTAGTCCAATCGCTGAGAGAATGACTCATAGCACCGAGTTCAAACCCCACAAACAGAGCAAAAAATTCCCCATAATATATAGATATAGTCCGCCCCACAATCCTCCAAACATCCCCCCAGTTGAAAGCCACATTACCCAACTTAGCGAAAACTACCAAAACCAAAATCGCCACAACCGCCAAAAAAGTCGTGAGATAAACCACCCGCAGAGTCGTACCAATAATTGGCCCATGGGACAAAAAAGACCGATGACGCAGACTTTTTTGATAAGGCAGCCAAATCCAACGCAAAAACCCCCAACGCTGAAACTGACGGGAGTAAATATCTAAATCTGGGCCAAACATAAACCCACCAAACATAAACCCACCCGCCACCAACAAAGTCACATTACTACTGCGAGTGGACACCAAAGTCACACCCGTCACCATAGGCAAAGACCAGATAGTAATGCGATCATGCGTTTGACCAGAAGGCATCTTGGAAAATTAAAAATAAAAAATAATTAAAGATTCAATACTCAGTAAGTATAACCGACAACCTAGCTCATGCCCGCAAAAAAAAATTTCCCCAAACCCCTTGCACAATTTAAAAAGAGTATGCTATATTAATTAAGTGATGAGAAGGGGCGGTTAGCTCAGTTGGTAGAGCGCCTGCCTTACAAGCAGGATGTCATCAGTTCGAGTCTGGTACTGCCCATTTAAAATAAATTTTCTGCCATAGCAGTTCACACTTAATTTGTGGGCTGCTACAAACTTTTTAGGGTAAATTGTAAACCAAAATTTTCTAAACAAAGCTTTTAGATTTGACAAATACTAGAGGCGCTATTGCGTTGGTAATCATCGGTAATCATCAAAAATTTAATTTGTAAATTCTCACTATATATAATAAAGTCCATTCCATTCCAGATAACCAACTCTTATATAGAGTATTTACTATGCTCTGTCAAGTCCTATTGACATTTTGTAACAATTTTGTTAAAGTAGTTTACATAAAGAAACAAACGAAGGAAAAACATTATGTATACCACCACCAACGAAGAAGGCATCCTCAACAACTACGCAACCGAACCAAAACTGTACTACGCTGAATATCCTTCACCTGAACAACAAAGCCGCTACCTTTTTCAAGGTGCAGTGGCAGCTTTATTCGTGACATTTACACTTTTAATCGCGTTGGGTGTTAGCTAAGATGTTTTAAATCTTTTCAGCTTCGGTATTGGAATCTAATCGTCATTCTTATTTCTCCTAATCAACCTCGGTCAGTTTCACCGGGGTTTTTTATTGCTTAATCACCGTATATTAAGCTAAAACTAGTAAATCTAAACTCCTAAAGATTATTAAAGCCCCTATGCAAAGCACAAAAATAAATCTTATTGACTCAATCAGCAGGGCATACACAAAATATTTTTGTCATACTGAGAAACATGTAGCCTAGGGAAGTATCTCAGCGATTCTCCATTTTGCTGACGCTACATTCAGAATGAAAGTTTTTTGGTCAAAGTGCGTAAATCCTCTTGCAATGACCTTTTTTGAATGTTTAATTCCCCAAAAGGGTTGAAATTGTCTAATTAATTCTGTTAAATAACTTATCTAAAGTTGCTATATATACAGCACTTTACATATAAAATGAACACATATAAATATCTAAAATGCTTATAGAGTAAGGGTTATAGGGTTTAATATTGTACCAAACCGTTGAGCAAAGTGCTGTAAAGGTAGAAAAATGCATTTATTTTATAAGCTTAAATTTACTCCTTCTCAGTTAGTAAGTCTGACAGTATTGCTAACATTACTATTATTTATTCCTCAAGTTTGGCTCAATTGGCAAGCATATTATAACTTCAACAATATTGCTAAACAGGAATTTCACCTCCAAAAATTAAGTAATGAAATTACTTATTTGGATGAAGTATTAACCATGTCAGCCCGGATGAATGCGGCTACAGGTAATATTCTTTGGGAAAAAAGATATCGCCAATTTGAACCTAAACTCGATCTGGCAATTAAAGAAGCTATTAAAGTAGGTCCTGAAACATATAAAGATCAGAATCCCCAAAAAATTGATATTGCTAATCAGCAGTTAATTGCCATGGAATATAAATCTTTTGATTTAGTTAATAAAAATCAAAAACAAGCTGCACAAAAAATATTGTCCAGCCGTAAATACGAAACTCAGAAACATATTTATACCGATGGTATTGCTAAAAGGAACAAGAATATATCACTTGCATTGGAACAAAAAGTTGCTGAATATCGCCAAGGAATGATTTGGGCTATTTTAGGTTCTATTTTAAGTTTAACAATACTTATCCCAATATGGATTTTAGTATTACGTCTATTGCAAGAATATTTAAAAGCTAAAAAAAATGCTCAAGCTGCCCTAGAAGAAACTAATTATATGTTAGAAATGCAAGTTGCAACGCGAACGGCAAGCTTAAACCAGAAAAATCTTCAATTACAAAAGACACTACAAGAACTTCAGCAGACTCAAGTACAACTGATTCAAACTGAAAAGATGTCTTCACTAGGTCAGTTAGTTGCTGGTGTTGCTCATGAGATTAATAATCCTGTTAATTTCATTTATGGCAACTTAATTCACGTTAGGGAATACACTCAGAATTTATTAACTTTGATTAACCGATACCGACAAGAAAATTCTAATTACAATCCAGAAATAAATATTTTGATTGAGGAGATAGAATTAGATTTTCTGATTGATGATCTCCCTAAAATATTATCCTCTATGGCAGTTGGTGCTGAACGTATCCGTGAGATTGTCTTAAGTTTACGGAATTTCTCGCGTCTTGATGAAGCAGAAATGAAGCCTGTTAATATTCATGAAGGGCTTGATAGTACACTGTTAATTTTGCAAGATATTATTAAAGGTCAGGAGGAACAGCAGGAAATTTTAATTATTAAAGACTATGGAAATTTACCTCTTGTTGAATGTTATGCAGGAGGATTAAATCAGGTATTTATGAATATAATTGTGAACGCTATTGATGCTTTGCGTCAACAGGAAATAGATTCTTCTAAAGATATTAACAAACACTTCAGTTCAATTATTATTCATACTCAAGTCAGAAATGACGAGAAGGTAATTATCAACATTCAAGATAATGGCATAGGAATAGGAGAAACAGTTAAAAATAAATTGTTTGAACCATTTTTTACTACTAAACCTGTAGGTAAAGGTACTGGATTAGGATTATCTATTAGTTACCAGATTATAGTAGATAAGCATAAAGGAAAGATCGAGTGTATTTCTGAACCTGAAAAAGGAACAGAATTTGTGATTGAGATTCCTATTAGACAGATAAAGCCAGCAAATACATAGCAGACGAAGTAACCTTTAGATTGAAGAAAAGTCAAATTCCTATAGCTTTACCGATAACCTGAGCGATTTTCTGATAAAATCAAAAATCTGACTCCTTTAACATAGATTTCAGTATGAGCAAGGGAACTCTGTTTGACAAAGTTTGGGACTTCCACACCGTTGGGACACTTCCATCAGGACTAACGCAACTATTTATTGGACTTCATCTCATCCATGAAGTTACCAGTCCCCAAGCCTTTGCTATGCTCAAAGAAAGGGGTTTAAAAGTTTTATTTCCACAACGCACAGTAGCGACAGTTGATCATATCGTTCCTACAGAGAATCAAGCCCGTCCCTTTGTGGACAGTATGGCCGAAGAAATGATCCAGGCTTTAGAAAAGAGTTCTCAAGAAAATGACATAACTTTTTACAATATTGGTTCAGGAAATCAAGGTATAGTTCACGTCATTGCCCCGGAACTGGGACTAACTCAACCGGGAATGACCATAGCTTGTGGAGATAGCCATACATCGAGTCATGGTGCCTTTGGTGCGATCGCATTTGGTATTGGTACAAGCCAAGTTCGCGATGTTCTAGCCTCCCAAACCTTAGCATTATCTAAACTCAAAGTCCGCAAAATCGAAGTTAACGGCAACTTAAAACCTGGAGTTTACGCCAAAGATGTAATTTTACACATCATTCGCACATTAGGCGTAAAAGGTGGTGTAGGCTACGCTTACGAATTTGCAGGAACAACCCTTGCAAAAATGAACATGGAAGAACGGATGACCGTTTGCAACATGGCCATAGAAGGTGGTGCAAGATGCGGTTACGTCAACCCCGATCATATTACCTACGACTATTTAAAAAATAGAGACTTCGCCCCTAAAGATGCCAATTGGGAACAAGCCGTTACTTGGTGGGAATCCCTACGGAGTGATGCCGATGCTGAATATGATGATGTAGTACTATTTAATGGCGAATACATTCCCCCCACAATCACATGGGGAATTACACCAGGTCAAGGAATTGGCGTAGATCAAAAAGTTCCCACAGCCGAAGAACTCTTAGAAGAAGACCGCTTTGTAGCCCAAGAAGCATATCGCTACATGGACTTATACCCCGGTCAACCCATCCAAGGAACAAAAATTGACGTTTGCTTCATAGGTAGCTGCACCAACGGACGGATTAGCGACTTACGAGAAGCTGCTAAAATTGCCCAAGGTCGCAAAGTAGCAGAGCATGTGAAAGCTTTCGTTGTTCCCGGTTCAGAGAGAGTCAAAAAAGAAGCCGAAGCCGAAGGACTAGATAAAATATTTCTCGCAGCCGGTTTTGAATGGAGAGAACCAGGATGTTCCATGTGTTTAGCCATGAACCCCGACAAACTCCAAGGTAGACAAATTAGCGCCTCCTCCTCCAACCGCAACTTTAAAGGAAGACAAGGTTCTGCTTCCGGTCGTACCCTACTCATGAGTCCCGCAATGGTAGCTACAGCCGCTATTAAGGGGGAGGTGTCCGACGTGCGCGAATTGCTTTAACCCCATCCCCAACCCCTGCAGCGAGGAGGGGAGTGAAGATACTTTCTTAAGCTCTTCTTCCTTCGTGTTCATTGCGCCTTCGTGGTTTATTTCTTCTTAAAACTATGGTAAGTGAAGTAAAACAAATCTCTGGTAACGCCCTTCCTCTCATTGGTAACGACATCGACACAGACAGAATTATACCCGCCCGCTACCTAAAAGCAGTCACCTTTGATGGCTTAGGAGAAGGCGTATTTATCGACGATAGAAAAGCTTTAAACGGTGAACACCCATTTGACCAAACCGAATATCAAGGGGCAAAAGTCTTAATAGTTAACCGTAACTTTGGCTGTGGTTCATCAAGAGAACATGCGCCCCAAGCCTTAGCCAAATGGGGAATAAAAGCTGTTATTGGTGAAAGTTTTGCGGAAATCTTCTTTGGTAACTGTGTCGCAATGGGGATACCATGCGTAACGGCACCAAGGGAAACAGTTAAACAGCTGCAAGACTTGGTAACAGCCAACCCTCAAGCATATATAACCATAGATGTGGAAAATCTACAAGTGCAAATTGGAGATTTTACCACCCCAGTCGTAATGAGTGAGGGAACAAGAACAGCTTTTCTTTCTGGAACTTGGGACGCTTGCGGACAGTTGGTAGCCAATGCAGAACAGGTAAAAGCAATAGCAGCGCAATTACCTTACATTGGTTGGGGTAAGTTAGCCGCTTAAATAAACAGGTTCTCCTCTTAGAGAAACTTCCCAGACAATATGACAATATTGTCTGGGAAGTTTCTCTAAGAGGATGTTTGAAAAGTTAGAAAAGGTATAATTTATAATTCTGAATGGAGCAAAGCGGAACGTATCCCTTTGGGACACTGCGTGAAGGCGAAGCGTGCCGGAGGCTCTAGAATCTAGGGTTTGAGCAATTAATCTGAGATGCTTGCTTCACTTCGCTGCGCTACCTACCCTGCGGTAACCAAGCTACAGCATGACTTTTCAAAAACCCTCTAAGAGAAGGGCGATCACTAACCAAAGACATTTTGTGATCTTTTAGATTGTGATTAGGTTGAACTTATTGAGTCAGAGATATCTTTAATGATTTAATTATTCTAAACGCATTGAGCCAGTAACTTTGCAATTAAAAGATCATCAGTATCATGGAAAATACCACAATGAGGCAAATCTTTTTCTCTCTAGCAAATTTGTGATGATATTTCTTCAAATATATATTGTTTAGATTGTTATCTATTGTTTAGATTGTTGTATGTTCAAAACAGGAAAATACCCATTAGGTTTACAATTAAAAGTTGTTTCTTCTTTCATATATCTTTTTGAGTTCTATGACATTTTCTAGTTCAGTTTCTTTCTGAAAAAAATCCAGCAAATAAAAAGACAACAATGCTTCTCCCTCTAGTCTTGGAAAAGCAGAACTTTGTGGCATTCTATTATCTAGACTTAGGGGTTTACAATAGCGGGTAATATTACCAATTTCGATTTCTGTTTTCGATTTCTGTCATTTTTATATTTCCTCATTTATATTTCTTAATGTAATGTATTTATATATAAATACATTACATTAAGAAATTTCATCATATCCATAATATACATAGAACCGTTCAAAATAATTCGTTTATCTATATCCCACCTTCGGCACCCTAACTGTACCCTAACTGTCACAGATAGTAGTACATATGAACTAAGGCTCCTGCAAGGAAGAAAAGGCTTAATGAGAATAGTATCATTAAAATGGCAATAGAGTGAGAGAATAAAGTTTTGTAAACAAGATAAAAGAAAAGAAAATTTAATGATTTAAAAATTAAATTAGAACAGAAGAAGAAATGATTTAATCACAACAGGAGTTGTGGATAATTCTGTTGTGAAATCAAAGCTTCAAAAAATGGAAATTCAAAACCTATACCATTGAGGCATAGTAGCAGGAATAATAGACGCCATAGGAGTAGTAGAAATAATCCTTGAAATTGGAGAGAACGTAAGTCCGGGTCATGTAGTAAAACCCATGATAATCAACGGGTTAGGATTTGTATAAAAACCCTTATATATGTTTCCCCAAGATTTTGAAACAATCCCCTGTGACCATCTAATAGGAGCAGGAGTAACACCAGAACATCTCAAGGACGATAAACTGGGGAGAGTCATGGATAAACTATTTATAAAAGGATTGGATAGAATATTTTTTGTTGTCGCCTTAAAAGCAGCCCCAAAATTTGGAGTATCCCTATGAGCAGGGCATCTAGACTCATCATAAATGCACATACATTGGCAATATAATACCAGCTTACCAGAAGTAATATTTGAGAGTCAAAAAGTAGGAAATAATCAAGAAATAGAAGAATTAGCAGTAAAATCACCAAAAGAAATAACCATCACCTACGGTTATTCTGGTGACCATAGACCGGAGTTAAAACAGTTCATCATAGAAATGATATGTTCATGAGATGGAGACATACCAATATATATTTTTAATACTAGCATCGGGAAACCAAGCAGATTCATCATGCTTTGCTAAAATAGCAGTAGAGTACCAAAAACAATTAAAATTTAACTAAAAGTTAACAGTCTCATAGTAGCAGACTGGGCCTTATATACAGAATCAAATCTGAAAATGATGTCATATTTAAGCTGGTTATATCCAGTGGCATTAAGCGTAGAATCAGCACAATCATTAATATCAACATTACCAGAACCAGAATTCGTTGATAGTAACTTACCCGGATATAAACTAGCTTCAAAAACAGTAAATTATCCAGGAATAGAACAAAGATGGTTAGTAGTGCAAAGTCAAGAAAGAAGAGAATCAGACCTGGGTAAACTCTCACAAGAAATTACCAAGGCACAATCAAAAGCTGTGCAAGATCTGAAAAAGTTATCACCAGAAAAATTTGCTTGTGAAGCTGATGCTATCAAGGGGTTATCTAAACTATTCAAACAATTCAAATATCACCAAATTAACCAGAGTAACGTTACTCAAATCAAATCTAAGAAAAAAGATAGTTCAGGAGAGATATCCTCTGAAATATCAGCTACATTCTCCCAGAATGAAAGTAAAATTAATACAGAATTTCTGAGGACAGGGCCTTTTATTATTGGTACAAACCTTTTGGATTCAAATGAACTTACCCATGACTCCATCTTGAGTGAATATAAAACTCAATAGTCTTGCCAGAGAGGGTTTGCTTTTCTCAAAGACCCATTATTTTTTGCAGACAGTATTTTCCTACAAAGTCCAGAGAGAATAGAGTCCCTGGGAATGGATTATGGGTTTATCTCTGCTGGTTTATACTTTAGATCAACGACAAATTACAACCCCTTTGAGAGAGTCTAAATCAACAGTAAAAAATCAATTGGGCAAACCAACTGACTGCCCCACTTTACGCTGGATTTTTCCATGCTTTCAGTCTATTCATTTAGTTACACTTAACCAAGAAAAACACATCTGTTACTGGACTCAAGAGAGAGATTTCATTGTGAATCTTTTACCAGAGCATTGTTTTCCCTACTATCAATTACTTACCTAATTTTCTTCTCTATTAATTTAATCTCCATGAGAAAATAACCTAATCTCTCTGATTTATAGCTCTATTTTACTATTTCCATAATTTCTTTTTTTACTTCAATCTATTAGTCTAAGTTATGATTTATCTCTTGAATATCTTCATTTATCTGTTGACTCCTCTGGGCGGTGTTCTTTCTTATTGCTCCTTATTGAGAATAGCTTTTGATGCTATTTTTGGTGCTTTACTGTTTCTCCAATGCCTTTTTTCACTGTATATGTTTCTTTTTATGCTCCCTTGGATTTTTTGTCTCCGTAATTTCTCTCTGTGGCACTTTATGGTGCCGAATATGGGCTATATGCGAACTGGGCTTAAAAATAACATACTCTAAAAAGTAATCTTTTTTAAACCGCACAGTTATTGAGTTGTTTCTATCTCTTTCCTATTCTAAATAAAAGAATCTACTTTCAGTTACTGTTAAACTACTAGGTTTAGAAATATTTCCAATGGTTTCAATAAATAAAAACATTCCTTTAAAAGATTCCAAAGAAATATGAGAATCTTCTTCTGAATCGCACAAATCTTTTAGTTCGCTAATCCGGTTTAAAAGATAATTATTTTTCAATTTAATAATATCAATACTATATTCTAGTATTTCTTCAAAGGTCAATAATTTATCTATTTCATGTATTTGAATTAATTTCTTGGTTTGTTTTTTGAGATTATAAGGGTTATATTCTTCAATTATGTTTATTGATTTGTTGGTTGTTAGTAAAATTTTATTTTCTTTATTTTCATTGAATACACGAAATCCAAAAAGATGTTTTTTTCTATAAAAAATCTTGGTTCTTCTGAAAACAAAGATGAAAAGAAAGAGGGACTGAGGTACTCTTGATATTGTTGACTACTGGGGGTTACTTCCATCTTACTCTTCCATTAATTTTTCAATCTCATCTGAAGTTGGGATCTTTTCATTTGTTTTTTCTTCAAATTCTTTCAAAGCTTTATCTAATGAGCTTACAAGTGATTTGGCAGTAATGTGAGAAGCATTGAGCACCGCTTCTGCTTTTCCATTGCGTCTTAATGAAATTAAAGTATCACTTTTAGATACTCCAATAGCAAACTCGTTGAAGTAAATACTATTTAATTCACCAGATTTGATTATCTATATCATACTTTGTTCTTGATTGTGTTTTTCTGAATCCACTACCTTGCCTCTTAGTGCTATTGCCAATATTATAGATTGATTCGAGGAAAACCCAGTTACTTTAATTTAATCTCACGCAAAAACCATAAAAACAACTTTGCGCCTTTGCGTCTTTGCGTGAAAATATCCTTCTACAGGCTTTGGAAATACTTATCTAAAGCCTCATGTACCAACTCAGTCATTGGCCGATCTTGCTTTTCTGCTGTTTCCTTAAGTTGCAGATAAACATCATCTCGCAAACTCACCCGATGACGAGATTTACCGCTACTGGTAGGTTCTCCCGGTGTGTAGTTAGCTGAAAATTCGCGGATAGCATCAAAACCTGTGCGATCACAAAAATCACCAAAACTCTCTTTACCCTTCCGCGACTTCTTAAACAAGACAAAAATTGGCTCTAAAAAGCTTTCTATGTCATTGTCGTGTAATTTTTCAATGATAGGTTGTGCTAACCGTGTTTGATCTGGTGAACCACCCAACCAAAGTTGATAAGATTCCGGCGCACTACCCACAAACCCTAATTCTGCCATATAGGGACGAGCGCAACCGTTAGGGCAACCAGTCATCCTTACTACAAAATGGTCTTTTTGTAAACCCAGTTTATCTAATAAAGCCCGGATTCTTTCTAAAATTCTAGGAATTGCCCTTTCTGATTCCGTAATCGCTAAACCACAAGTAGGTAAAGCGGGACAAGCCATAGCATAGCGGGTTAACGCTGCGATTTGCGTAGGGTCAACGATAATACCACACTTGTCGAGAATCTCTTGAATAGCTTCTTTATCTTCCGGTAGAATATCGTAAAAAATCAGGTTTTGGTTAGGTGTGAGGCGGATGGGTAAGTTAAATTGTTCAACAATTGACCGCAAAGCGGTTTTCAGTTGAAATTTACCTTCATCTTTTACCCGACCATTATCAATGGAAATCCCTATGAATAGTTTACCGTCGCCCTGTTCATTCCAGCCCAGGAAATCTTGATATTTGAACTTGGGTAATTCTTTAAACGGTTCGACAGATTTACCAAAGTATTCTTCGACTTTAGCGCGGAATTTATCTATACCCCAATCATTGATTAAATATTTTAATCTGGCGTGTCTTCGGTCTGTGCGATCACCATAATCTCTCTGAGTCGCAACAATCGCCTTAACGATATCATAAACATCATCTTTGACCACATAGCAAATTGGGTCAGCTAGTCGCGCAAAAGTTTCTTCTTTATTGTGGTTTCTTCCTAAACCACCACCCGCAAAAACATTAAAACCTTGGAGTTCCCCTTTCTTATTGGTCATTACGACCAAAGTCAAATCTTGGGAATACAAATCAACGGAATTATCACCAGGAACAGTCACGCAAATTTTAAATTTGCGGGGCATATAGTGAGTACCATAAATTGGTTCTACGGAATCATGAATAATAGTACCATTACCATTCTTTTCCCTAGCTGCTTTCACATCTGGATGCTCTTCCGCACTAATGGCTTTTTCCCCATCCAACCAAATCTCATAATAAGCACCAGTTTGGGGTGAGAGCAAATCAGCGAGATTTTGGGCATATTCCCAAGCATACAGATATTCTGGGCGATTTTTAAAAGGTACAGCGGGAGCCATAACGTTGCGGTTGATGTCACCACAAGCACCCAACGTTGAACCCAAGTTTCCAACAATTGTAGTGATCGTACTTTTCAGATTCTTTTTCAAAATCCCGTGAATCTGAAAACCCTGACGAGTTGTAGCTCTTAACGTATGATTACCATATTCATCCGCCAACTGATCCAAAGCCAAATAAAGCTGCGGTGGTACTAACCCACCAGGATTTTTTGTCCGCAGCATCATTTGGTAATCTTTCTCCTGTCCCTTAGCACGATTATCACGGTTATCCTGTTGATAAGACCCATGAAACTTCAGAATCTGCACCGCATCTTCACTAAAGTGGGTTGTATCCTGAAGAATTTCTGTTGCTACAGGTTCACGCAAAAAATTACTATTTTCTTTGATACCTTCAACTCTGGAAGGCTTGCGGTTGGTCAGAGAGGTAGGAGCAGTGTTAACCATTACAGTAGTATGTTTGTCAATAATGCACGAGTTAAAGCCAAATTTAGGAATTGAAAAATACCTTATTCAGCTGGTAAAACACCGAAAATCCGGTCGGGATTATGAAGAATAATTTAATCTTAACACGGTGAAATGCTGGCTTTATTAGTGATGTAACACTTAATAAAACCAGCATCAACAGTAAATAGGTGTAATTAAACACAACATATTTTTGCTTTCTCCTGTTGACCTAAGACTATGAACATAGTCTTAGGTCAACAGTATCTATAAACTTGAATTGCACCAACTTACTGAGGATATATATTCTATCAGACTAAGTTAGCAACTCAGCTAACTTTTTACCGAAAACGATAGCCGATACCACCATTGATGCTAACAGCAGAAGCATCACTATTTTGGTAAGCACCGAGTCCTACTTTAGCGTTAGTGTAGACTAGGAAATTTTTAGTAACTTCAGATTCCATCCCTGCACCTACAACTACAGCATCTCTGTTACCAATGGGAGTTGGTTTACCATCTGACTCTACAAAAGAATAGCCACCAGTGATAAAGGCATTTGTTTTATTAGCAATGGGTAAATCTACAGAAACTTCAGGAATGATCGCACTGGTTTCATCACTCCAAAGGACATTACCCCGTGCAGAAAAAGGAGTATTGCCCAATTTGACACGACCTGTAATACTTCCACCAAAGGTAGCCGCATCACCACTTTTTCCACCATTGGTAACACCAGCAGCTACACCAGCACCAATATAACTAGCATCTGTGCCTTTTTGTGTTTCAGCAGAAGCTCTACCAACAGACAGAAATGCAGGAATAATTACTAAGGAAGATAAAGCAGAAATTGTAACTAAAGACTTGAGAAAGCGTTTCATAATTTTCACCTAATTTTAGAAGTTTTACTGTTAAATTCTAGGTCGAATATCAGCTAAAAATGTTCCAGATGATTTTAAAATTTACTACAGTTATTGTTTGTTCCTATTGATGCAATCTATGGAAGATTAAGTGGGAGAAGTAAATTTTTGAATCATTTTGAATCAACAATTATAATTACACATCTAGAGCCTAGTATTCCAGATTCAGAGATTTACTAGCAATTTTCCTGGAAATTGAATCATGGTAACGACTGAAAACGTATTGTCGGGTTTAATCGGTGTATGTGTCGGAGATGCATTGGGTGTACCCGTGGAGTTTACAAGCCGTGCTGAACGCCTAAAATCTCCAGTCACATCAATGTTGGGTTATGGTACGTGGGATCAACCACCTGGAACTTGGTCAGATGACAGTTCACTAACTTTGTGTTTAGCAGAATGTCTTTATGAGGGATTTTCTCTCCATGCTATTATATATAGCCAAGTCCTTCTGGCGTTGGTACAAAGAAGGTTACTGGGGCGCTTACAGTGAAGTCTTCGATATTGGTGGCACTACAAGACAACCTGTTGTTAATTGCCATCAAGGTGTATCACCTCTAAAAGCAGGAGGTACTGGTGAAAATAGTAATGGCAATGGTTGTTTGATGCGGATTTTGCCAATGGCTTATTTTTATCAGACTTGGACTTTCCAGGAACTGATAGAACGAGTACATCAAGTTTCTTGCATTACTCACACCCATCTCAGTTCCCAAATGGCTCGTGGGATTTATATTAGTATTGCTGTGCAGTTATTGGCAGCACTGAAACCCAAACCCGCTTATTTGCAAGGCTTAGACAAGATTCAATCCCTTTATTCTAGTAGTGAATATGCTTTAGAGAAACCCCATTTTGATAGAGTTTTCAGTGATGAAATTGCCCGAATACCCATCGAAGAGATTAACTCTGGCGGTTATGTGATTGACACCCTGGAAGCATCTTTATGGTGTTTATTAAATAGCTCATCCTACGCCCAAGCTGTACTCATATCTGTCAACTTAGGGGGGATACGGATACTACTTACTGGGGCGGTAACTGGTGGTTTAGCGGGAATTCATTACCGTGTGGCAAATATTCCTACCGAATGGCTGGAGCAAATTGCCCGCAAATCGGACATTATAGACTTGGCAAATCGTGTCTCCCTAAGGCACTCTAAATCAGGGTGTAGGGAAAGGGGTGTTTCTGTCCTTCGTAACGGGTGTTTTACTACCTATTAGACTGCTCTGAGGAAGAATACTCACTCTATTTGCACTTGTTCATTGATCCATTGTTGCTAGCTAGGACTAGAGAGCAGAATCGGTAGAGCAATGATTTCTGGGAGTTGATAAGAATGGAGCTCTGTGATTTTGGCTTCTAAAGTTGAGAATAGCGCCAAATTTCTTTTCATCACCAACGGCCATTCATTCTCCTTGTGGATTTCTCCTTGCCATCTGTAAATAGAGTGGATAGGTGACAGACTGACCGCAGCCGCGAGTTTAGCTTTGACAACTGCTTGTAAGATCGCTTTAGCTTCCTGCTCAGAAGCAACTGTCACCAATACTACACCATAACCAGTTGGTTGCTGCATTTTTGCTAAACTAGAGACAAGGAGTAAACCTGGCCATCAATCAACAGTCGGGTAATGCCTTTGGCTTGTAGATGGGTACTAGCCTTATGCAGCATTCTACTGTCAGGAACTTTAATCACGCGATCGCGCTTAGTAGAGAAGCGTTTAGCAACTCGATGATTATCAAAAACTGGCAGAGTTTTCTGTTGAGTTTCGATAGTAGGAATCAGACCCAAATCCCCAAAATCCTTGAGTGGTCTGGTAATTAATTCCGCAGAACGGTCAATTACCAAATAGCAAGTTTTCGGCAAATGTGCCACAGACAAAGGTAAAACTTGAACAGCTACTTCCCCTGGTCTACGTTTTGTGACTAAGGGTTTGTGCTCCTCAAAGTCTTCATCCTCAAAGTCCTCATCATCTTCATACAAATCGTCATCTAAATCATCCAAATCATCAGACTCATCCAGCAAATCATCGTCGAATAAATCTCCAATAACGCTTGCCTCCGGCTCTTCATCCTCTAGAATTGTTCTAGGGATGCTGGGGAGTTCAGTCGGTCTATGTCTAACGATTTCTATTTCTTTAACTACTGGTAGTTTCAGTTTTTCCGTCCCTGGTTTTTCCGTCCCTGCTTTTTCCGTGGCTGAGGAGCGCGTTTTCACCCGTCTAATAGCCGGAATGGGTGGTGGAATCGTCTCAGACTTAGGAAGTTCTTCTATCGCTGGCTTCTCTGGTTCAAGATGAAGCAACTCTAAGCGGGGCCTATTACTGCTTAGAGTTGCTGTCTCTATCTGTGGTTGACTCAACAGAGGTAACTGCTCGTAACTTACCTGTGCTCTGCCTTCAGGGGTTCTAGCAGCACGTTTTAAAGAAACAAGGTATTCGTAATCTTCTTCAGGTAAGGTACTTTTGAGCAGTCTGCTAATTGTTGAGTTACTCACTCCATACCGTTCTGCCAAAGTCGAAGTAGTTTCGGCAGTCTCTCTATATAACTTGAGAATTTCTTGTTTGTCAGAATCTGTTAATTTTCTCACGGTAGACACCAAAATTTGCTAAGTTCGTTTGCGTCCACTTGTACGTCGCTTAAGGCTTAATGATGCTTCATATTCCAAAGTAGCGCCCATACCAAATAACACTCCACTAAATACCCAGAAAACTTCTAGTATGTCTCCACTTTGATAATCTGGAAGATAATTAGTGGCATATTTAAACCACATATCTGCAATGTATAGCGAAAATGCCGCTGCTGCAATCATTCTCCAGGAGAGAGAAACTTTTCCTCCCCAAAAAGCCAGCAACATAATAGTCGCAATAATTAATAGCAGTACATCACTAACTATATAGAACCAATTCAAAACAAAAGCAATTTGTTGATAAATAGGAGCAAGTCCCTCGGCCGGTCCCTTATTTGTCTGAGAAATCGACCAGGCTACAAAACTTCCTAACACTCCAATTGAGGCTACAATCAGCCACTGCAATTTTTCTAGATTGATGCGCCGTGAAAACAAAGCTAAAGCCATACCAGCGCCGAGAAATAAGTAAGTCAGTACAAAAAACACATCCCCTAGAGACACTTCTGGATCTTGCTTTAACACTACTTCTGTGTAGCCGAAAAATATGCCTCCAACGCAATAAGCAATCATACCCAAGCCGATCAAGAGCCAAACCTTTCGACTACTGACAATTTGAGTGCTGCGCCAGTTTCTTAAGCATAATACACCTGCACCCAAGTAAGCCAAAGCTTCAAAAATATTTGTTCCTAAGACGTACCAATTACCACGGATTTCTGTGTTATTTGACCCTGGTATTTTAGCGCTAAACAACAAAAAGTATAACAGAGCTAACACAGACCAGCTAATGCCAAGCAAGATGATGTTTGGAGTAGAGAAAATGGACTTTGAACGGTACGAATTGTCGTCAGATTTACTCATAGGTTTCAACTAGGTAAATGCACTTTAGCAATATTTTTGGCGGAATTGATTGTGTTACAGACAACAGTTGACTAGATAGAGCATAGGATTTTTCACCAAAACCACGACTAATGGATGGTTGGTGAGCAAATAATATCCATGCTACTGCCAAAGTTTACCTAGTGGAGATTGATTTAACCAACCGATAAATACTAATCGCTCTTCTTCTGGCATATCTTGTAATCGATCCTCTAATTGACGGGCAAAGTTGGTATCACCAAAATATGTTTTTCCTAGTCGATGTAGCTCTTCCAGGAGAATAATCACATGAGTTTCTTGCCAAGTAGGCAATTTGGGCATTTGTGAAGGCTCCACAGTTATCATAGATTTGGCTGACTCTAAAGAAGACGCTTGAGGAAATTGCTTTTGTTGTAATATCCCCGTTATCTCTTTTTCAAATAAACTAGCTTGCCGATTGCCTAATAAATCTTCAATGTCTAGATAAACGGCTTGCAGTAGTAGAATACTAGCCAACGTCAAAATTTCCGTGTTGCTATGCCTACCTGTGTCATTTTCTAGCTGTTCCAAGCGGATTTTACCCCAGACGCTATAACGTTCTGGTTCTTCTAGTAAGACACAGGCTTTACCACGATTGTCTGTGAGGGATCTCCACAAAGCTTTGGCTTCAACCTCTTGACTGGCTTTTAAAACACTTATCAGGCGAAAAGTTTGCCCCTGATAATGGAGGATCGGCACCTGCTGATCCCGCGTTGGGTGCTGAATTGTTGATATTTCAACATCCTGGCGTTTAAGAATAAACATGGCACTAGCAAATAACTCCTCACAGGGGCTGTTTTGACAAGGGATATGTCATGGACTTGGGCAAGATTGCCAAAAGTATAATTATTTATATTATGGTTATGGTGGGGTAAAATTAGGCAATTGCCAAATGCTTTACGAACTTATGCAGAAAATGGCATTAGTTGATATGAGCAAATTACCCCTTGACATCACAATATATCTGAAATCTGCCATTTGGTTAGTTTTTAGTGTACATCGACTGACTAACGACTAGGGAATTAGTGTTGATATTGGGAAATTTTTAATTTTATCTTGCTTGTTACTAGGAAAAAGAGATATCATGGTGTATGATGGCTTTTTGAGAAGCCAGATATTTGGTCTTGGGCGCGTAGCTCAGTGGATAGAGCAATTGCCTTCTAAGCAATCGGTCGCAGGTTCGAACCCTGCCGCGCTCGTTTTAATTTAAGATGTACCCTCAAAGCTCTTTAAGTAATGACATGGGCTAATGTAGGCTAAATTACAAAAGCTTTTCCTGGGAACTTTGTAATATACCGATATTACTTATAGATGTCGAGGTTAGCAAAAACGAAGCTGCTTTTTGGGCTATAACTTCAGAAAGCTTAACCTGATTGATAGTAACTAAACCTTCGTTGACGAATGAATCTCTCACTAAGGCTTTTTCTCCACTATTAAAAGAAGTTTCATAAAATACTTCTTTAATTCCAGCGGAGATAACTAACTTTAAACAAGATAAACAAGGTTCCAAGGTTACATATATACTAGCACCATATGTAGATATACCATAGTTTGCGGCTTGTGCGATCGCATTTGCTTCGGCGTGTACAGCCCTTGATGGTAAGGTCTTACTTGCATCACAACTAGTTAGCCCTGGATAGCAATATCCTTGAGATGTACAATGGGCTGAACCAGATGGTGAACCATTATAACCTGTGGCTACGACTTGCTTATTTTTAACAATTACAGCACCCACTGGAAAAGCTATACAAGTTGAGCGAGTCGCTGCTAGTTTAGCCAACATGAGAAAGTATTCATCCCAAGTTGGTCTTTGATGGTATTCGTTAGATGAGTCAATATCCTGCATAGTTTGTTAATTTTAAACTTTATTCTACTGCTGTAGTGACAACAAAAATCCTAGACGCTATTTTTGCCACTTTAATAGATTCCACTTTAATAAAACGGGTTTCAATTGATTTAAAGCATCTTCACAGTCATTAAATTGAATCTCAGTAATCACAGTGGGAATACCACGAGGAAATCTTGATATCCTTTTACTTCTTTCGTACATAATAATAGGAATTTTGTTATTTTCTGCATAAGCTAATTCCATTCCTACACCGAAAGAAAGGAAACCAAGATAAGCAATAATCAAGTCTGATCTGATATGCTGACCTGATGCTTATATTGCTCGAAAACTTCACGAGGAGTAATATCAGGATTATTTACTGGATCAGTGTGTAAATATGGTTCATAAGCTTGAAGAAAATTTCTTCACAAACCAAGCCTATTTTCTCATAAAATGCTTTAGTTTCTGCTGGATTTTTCACATCAATCCGCGCACCGGACACATACACTTTGTACATTTCTACTACTTACCTTTTAGCACAAAAACAGACAACTAAGTTTTATCACAAAAATCAGTGATTCAAATTATCAATATCTTTCTGCAAAACATAGAGGTTATTATTTTTATTTGCGTGTGGCTGAATTAACTATTGGATGAATTTGTGTTTTTATCTGTCTAAGAAACATATTTAAGTTGGAGGTATATGAAGATGAAGGTTTAAATAGGGCAATAGCTGAAATAATTACTGCTAATCAGGCTGCAATTGCACTTAGTGCTGTCCATCTTACCTGCTCATCTGAACCTAAAAAACTAAGCAATGTATCTTGAATACCTACTTTAAGTTTTTTCTTCTGATTCCAGCATCAGTTTATTTAGGAGTCCAGTATTATTTCTAATCCAACTATTTTCTCTGTGACTAAAATAATCATCAATTTCATTACGATGACGCTGTCCACGAAGTACATCTAGTGTTGCGGGATTATCCGAATTGGGTTCAGTTAAGGTTTTAGGACTTAATTTTTCAATTGCCTATTTGGCAATTGGGCTTTGAACATCTCTTACATTAACTCTAATGGCTTCCTCTGAAAAATTATGAATGGCTATACAAGGAACACCTGACCAGTTAGGATTTACTCTTGTACCAATATGTCCTAAACCAACTGAAACTCTATCAACCACAGAATAAAGTGGACCTCAAAATAGATTACTAAGCCAGAGAGATTCATCAGTCCATACTAGAGTAGTATCTTTTGGGGGTATGTAGAAAAACTTCTGTTCTTGATTAGGGTTATCTTGCTTTGCTTCTTTATCTATTGGTAAGCATTTTTTTAGTCCAATTGCATAAGCATACTCACTAGCCGTTAGACATAAATCAGAGGCTTTAATGCTAGCTGGTTTAAGAGGATGAAAAACTCTTCCTTTACCAAGCTCCCTAATAATATCCCGATCACTCAAAACTGACATGAAATACTCCCTGGGCTTTAGATATCATTAGAATTTTGTACAACCATTCGCAACAAGGTTGCTTGTTACCAGTTACTTATCTTGAATATATGACTTGTCAAGTTTAATACAGTCTGCCGCTTTTTGCAATTCCAAACCTAAATATGCAGCATGATCTGGACGTATTGCAGGGGAAGCAGCACAAATTTCTCTGACTAATTTTAGAGCATTTTTACCATAGTAGCAACCGACAATCTCCCCACTACCGGGGGTTGTATGTGTGACAACAATTTGACCATCTGCAATTTCAATTAAAAAGTTTCCTGTGGGATCATAGTAATCTATGTTCCTGCAAATAGCCACATATTGTTCTTGAATCAGTTGTTCTGCATTGCTCCAAGTATCATCATATATATGAGCTGACTGACTCAGAGTTATTAGTGGTCCCATTTTCAAATCATATTCAGAACGTTTAGCAATTTCATCTCTAATATGTTTTTGCAAAGCTCTTAATCCCATTGCATTTGCAGGCCAAGCGGCAAACATATCATTACTTCTGAGAGTCGCAGTTAGTGATAATTCATTATCAACAATTCTCAGCCAAATATGATTCAAACAAGGACTGCCACCTTGATCATGATCTTTTACATCCCATAATGTCATGACTGCACTAGCCGCATCAATTTCTCCAACTAATTTATTAACCACCTGCTCAATTTGATCTCGTCCAAACCAAGAACGCAAACGTTGACCATAGGTATATTTCACTCCTTCACGATTAGGTGAATCATCTAAAATTTGAGAAATATATTGTTCTAGAAAGCTTCTATGAATTGGTAAATAATTTGGTTCAGGAAAATAAAAATCAGCAGGTTCATCGGTGATAACTGCTATCATATCTATTAATTCTTGCCATTTGCCATCATAGCCAGTTGGTCTTATTGTGCCTGTGGTTTTAATGCGATGAATAATTTTTACCCAAGTTTCAGCTATGGTTTTACCTTCTATGCGATGTCCATAACGTGAACCAGGTAAAACTGTGGGTTCAACGGTAGACATGGGAAATTCTAATGGAAATCCCCAAGGCTCAATTATTTCTCTTTGAGAGTACTTTTTAACTAAATTAACTGCTTGTGTAATTGATTTAGCTTCTTGAACTTCTATTGAATGTCTGAGTTTTCCTAAGGAATTAATATCAATATCAATTTCAATATAACCAGGAATGGCAGAAAGAATTTTCCAGGATTTACGTCCGGTGTCACTTAAACTTTCTTCAACACCATTGTGAAAAAAGTCGAGTAAGCATTGAGAAGCACCTGCGTTTTTATCTTCTTTGGTGGCGTTAAGAATTACTAAATAACGAACATGGGGATTTAATAATAAATTACGGATGAGTAAATTTATCCCTCTGGTGGGAGAGTACAACTGACCGATAACGGCGTAATCTGAGGGTTGCAGGTGTTTAGTGATCGCTTGCTTGACTGTCCACCCTGTAATTACTGCTGTTTGCCCATTTCCATAAATCAACTGGTTAGGCTTATGTTGGGCTGTGTAACGAAATTGAGTTGTTTGACCTGTGTGTGTCATCTTTAGCTAAAGGTAAAATCTTCTTAAGATAACATTACTCTGATAGATCAATGTTTTTACTTTCACAAATCTTAACTTTTATTTAGCAATTTAGATTCTATCTAAAGATTTACGCAAGTGTCACACTCAAGTTGCTTGTAGGGTACGTCAGATGTAGAAAATCTGTTGATACTAAGCAATTCCTAGGTCTGACCCACCTTAGTAATATGCCATTTGCGTCAGACCTGGATCTCAATACCATCTTTAATGTAAGTTGTTATACTGCAAACGGGTGAAACTTGGTGGTAGCTGAAAATACTTGTAAAGTATTGATTTAATTGTTATATTTCTTTACATAGGCAAAATTATGGAAATAAAATCATGCGTGGAAGCGGTTCTATGATAGACGACCAAGGTAAAAGGAACAGCTTTGCAGTTGAGCCAAAGATATATGTAGACGAACAAGGCGATCACACAGGATTCACAACCTATGCAGAACTACTTAACGGTCGGCTAGCAATGATTGGATTTGTATCTTTGATAGGATTAGAAGTATTGACAGGACACGGTGCTTTAGGTCTTTTAGCAAGACTTTAAAAATCATTAAAAATTGCGTTATATAAAGTTGTATAAACCAGAGAGATGGGAATTTTTCCGTCTTTAATTTTGGGAACTTTTGAGGGAATTCAATGCTATACTATAAGTAGTAAGTACAGGGGGGAATCTATGGTTTTAACTGCTTCAACGATGTTATCTCTAGGTACTAAGGCACCAGATTTTTATCTACCAGAAGTTGGATCTGGAGAAATAATTTCGCTAGCTAATTTTGCAAATAAAAAAGCACTGTTAGTGATGTTTATTTGTCGGCACTGTCCATTTGTAAACCATATTCAAACAGAATTAGCACAATTAGGAAAGGATTACTTCAACACCGATTTAGGGATTATAGGTATTAGTGCTAATGATGCTAAAAATTATCCAAATGATGCACCGGAATCATTGAAAGAAATGTCCACTGAGTTGGAATTTAAGTTTCCTTTGTGCTACGACGAAACCCAAGCAATAGCGAAAGCTTACACAGCAGCTTGCACACCGGATTTTTTTCTATTTGATCAGGAAAGAAGACTAGTTTATCGCGGAGAATTAGATGATAGCCGCCCCAGTAACAACAAACCCGTAACAGGTGCAGATTTGCGAGCAGCGATTGAAGCTGTGTTGGCTGATCAAGCCATTACAAATGAACAACAACCGAGTATTGGTTGCAACATTAAATGGAAATCAGGAAACGAACCTAATTATCAGTAAGGAATAGGTTGTAGGGAGCAGTAGGGGAAAATAACAACTGATAACTGATAACTGATAACTGATGTTCAATGATCAATTTCCAAATTGAGGATATAGCGTCCTAGTTGGATTTTCTCTGACCACAATTCATACTCAAGCCGTAAATTTTCTGGTATAATTCTTCCGGTGATGTCTAGAGTATTCGTAAAATTACGTAAACGAATTGGTTTCTGCGGTTGTAAAGACTCATTGGGCAACCAATAACGACTAATGCCATAAACACCTTTTTCCCAGAAATGTCGGTAACTTACTTGAGTGTTACCTTGCATAGTCATAATTACTCGGTAAGGTGAAATCTCCAACCACAAAATTCTGGGACTGGTGGGAGTGTCAAAATTTTTTTGAGTTTGAGGAAGGGGATCTTCTGGACTGAGTAAACTTCCTACTTCACAACTAATTAGAGGTGGTGCAGTCAATAGTAAATGAAATCGCTCAGTATCTTTTTGATACAATGTCCCGGCAGTTTCAACTACAGACCAGACTGGCAAGTCAGTGGAAATAATGGATAAACAAACAGGTTTGCGGTGATGGGTGAGCATGAGAGCAATAAGTGTGAGAAGCCGTTGAATAAAATCAAATGAACATTAGGTGAGCTAAAAAGTTAGTTTAAACAACTAAATAGTAAAACCTGCTTAATATTAACCGAATCTAGTAATTTGTTAATCTGGACAAGTCAATATGCAAAAAGGTGTAAATTAAAGCTAAACAATAAAAATGATGCTTTTTTTAGAGATAATTAGTCGATAAATCAAGGTTGTGAATATTTTTCTCAAGACTCTCAGAATATAGCCAGAACTTAAGGAGAGCAAAAATTCATGGTTGAGGCACGAAAAGCGATAGGATACTAGGAAGGAATTCACCAGTGGCAGCTTAAGAAGTCACTGAGAGATTTCAAATCTATTCAAAAGCCAGTGTATCCTAATGTCGGCTGCTGTTATAATTTTAGAAACTCAAGAAAACGCTTCTCATAACTTAATTATTCAGCGACCCCCTGCTGGTCTGTCTCTACAGGGTCGCATCAGAGTTCCTGGGGATAAATCTATTTCCCATCGGGCTTTGATGTTGGCTGCGATCGCTGAAGGTGAAACTCAGATTCAAGGACTGCTTTTAGGTGAAGACCCCCGCAGCACTGCTAACTGTTTCCGGGTGCTTGGTGCGGAAATTTCTGAATTAAATACGGAATTTGTGCGGGTAAAAGGGATTGGACTGGGGAATTTTCAAGAACCTTTTAATGTGTTGAACGCAGGTAACTCTGGTACAACCATCAGATTGATGTTAGGCCTTTTAGCTTCCCATCCAGGGCGATTCTTTACAGTTACAGGTGATGATTCGTTGCGAGCGCGTCCTATGTCCCGTGTTGTCAAACCTTTACAACAAATGGCAGCAGAAATTTGGGGACGCAAAGGTAACTCGTTAGCACCCTTAGCAATTCAAGGACAAGCCCTCAAACCTATTCATTATCATTCTCCTATCGCTTCGGCGCAAGTGAAATCCTGTATTTTGCTTGCAGGTTTAAACACCGAAGGTCAAACTACCTTCACCGAACCCGCTTTATCAAGGGATCACAGTGAACGGATGTTACGAGCTTTTGGGGCAGAATTGAGTATAGACCCAGAAACCAATAGTGTTACCGTGACTGGTAATGCTAAACTCTACGGTCAAAAAGTGATTGTTCCCGGAGATATTAGTTCAGCCGCTTTTTGGTTAGTTGCAGGGGCTATTGTTCCCGGTTCTGATTTGGTTGTGGAAAATGTCGGTGTGAATCCCACCCGCACCGGAGTTTTAGAAGCTTTATCAATGATGGGAGCAGATATTGAACTGGAAAATCAGCGAGAAGTTGCTGGGGAACCGGTCGCAGATTTGCGGGTGTGTTCTAGTCAGTTAAAAAGTTGTACCATTGCAGGGGATATTATACCCAGATTAATTGATGAAATTCCCATTTTGGCGGTAGCTGCGGCTTTTGCCCAAGGGACAACCATTATTCGAGATGCAGCAGAGTTGCGAGTCAAAGAGAGCGATCGCATTACTGTGATGGCACAACAACTCAATCAAATGGGAGCAAAAGTGACGCAATTACCTGATGGAATGGAGATTACTGGTGGTACTCCTTTGATGGGTGCTGAGGTAGACAGTTATACAGATCATCGGATAGCTATGAGTTTAGCGATCGCTGCTCTTAATGCTAGTGGAACTACTACTATTCACCGTGCAGAAGCAGCAGCTATTTCTTATCCCAATTTTACCAACACTTTAGTAGAAGTTTGTCGTTAAAGGTGATCGAAGAGGCTCTTGTGCAGAGAGCTTTCTAGGAGGGGGGATTTTAAACTCCCCTATGCCACTCATGATTGCAAGCCACCACTGAATTAGGGCTTGCTGATAGCGTAGCGTGGCGTTAAGGCATATAAATGGAAAACCTGGATAAATCAATAGTTGAAGGGCTATTTAAGGTTGATAAGATACAGGAAATCCGCCTTGATACTATGAAAACTCAAACACTTTTTCAGATTCTATATGATTCTAAATCCTCCTGTTCTTCCTTCTTCCTTCTTCCTTCTGACTCCTAATCGCCACTAAGAACTTTTTCAGCACGCCCCAATGATCTTGAATTTTTAATTTTTAATTCCCCGACAAAGCTCACAGGGGATTTTTGATTTTCCCCTGTTTCCTTATATATTATAATTTTCTGTTTCTGGATGCAAAATACTGCCGATATAATTCACAGCTTGGTATTACTTTATCTTTTAACTGTTTAATCAACCCCATAGTACTCAGTATATAAATCATGATCGAATCTAATGATTTTAGTTCTTGAGCATTGATGACACTATCTAACGCTTTTGCTAATTCAGCGTCTTCTTACAATGTTGCTTGATGACATTGCAAATGAGAAGAATAAATTCCACTCGATGTAGCTACTGTATTCAGAAATTGAGCAAAGTTAATTTGCCCACGACTAAGATGATAAATAGCCGTATGTGTTAACGCTGGATGTCCTTCCAGCATCGCCATCAATTCTCCAGCTTCCTGGTAATCAGTCCATTTGAGTCCATAGCGTTGAGCTAACTGCTGTGCCTGCTCTAGATTAAAACTGCTTAACTCTATTGGCAATCCTACATTAAATGGCGATTGTTTTAATTGAAGAGGGACATAAATTTTAGTTCAGTGGACTATAATCGACCTTAACTTTTGCCAAATTCGTTCTCTCTTACCTTCTTCATACCAAGAACGAAACAAAGGTAAAACATCTTTTGCCACATGAGGATGTTCAAAAATATAATTGACTTCATCGAACGCTAAAACTAGTGGAGTATCAATTTGCTTTAAGATATGGTTGCAAAAATAAGGAGAACAACTAATTTTGCTGCCGATATCTTCATCCCAATAGTCTTCTAACTTTGATTCAAACTGAAGTTCACGAGTAATATTTGCACACAGCCAGCGCAAAAAGCGATTCAAATCGTCCAAAATTACGTCATCAATTTGTTCTAAATTTAAGCTAACAGTACGGTAGCCTTGGTGAGTGAAATAATTTAAAATTCTCAGTAGTAAAGAGGTTTTACCCATTTCCCTAGATGCTTTAGTTCGCACTAAAGACCCGGCTTTTTTAATTTCTTCATAAACTTGTATTTCCACCGTAGTTCGTTCAATGTAGAAAGGAGAATCGAGAGGAACTGCACCGCTTGGATAACAGGGAGAATTGAGGTAACTGTCCATATTTTCTATAGCCCCAGGAGGATAGGGGCTAATATGGGATGAAGATAGGGTTGCTGAGATGTCTTTGAGCCTATTTAACTCCGAATTAGTGGTAACTATCTGGTAATTAGACATTTGCCTTGTCAAATTGTCATTTACCCAATCTAAACTAAAGACTTTCCCATAGATTGGGTTCTTAACCGTTAAACTTCCTTGGTGTTGTGCCACAAGTCCCGACAAACGCAATTCTAGGTACTCAGGGGAATTGTAAGCAGGGATTTTTCGCTCTAGTATAATTCGCTTATATAGCTGCAATAATTGTGTGCTTTTTGGAGTATTGCGAAGCAAGGGCTCGCGAATCATCCTTAAATGCTCTGGTTCATCCTGACTTTCCCAATTCTTGATAATTATATTCTCTCTAGTTCGCTCCACCCACTACGATTACTCATACTCTTGAGGAGGACAAAATTCTGTATTCTCATTGTAAGAATTAACTATTAACCAACACAGTTTTTGAGTTGGAAAATGTTGTCCATTAGTCCAATATATAACTTCTTTTAAAATTGCTTCCGGGGTGCTAATTTTTCCTATCAATCCCTTGACTAAAGGCTGGCTATCTTGTAGATTAAATACTTGTAATTCAATAGACCTCTTGTAGAATTAATTTTATGTTATGGTGGGGGTTTTCTTTGTTTTAGCGAAAAATTAGAGTTACAGGGTTATGTTTAAATTAGCGAGCGCAAAGAACACCAAACAAAAATACATAAAATCTACAACTCTCTATCATACGACAGAAACAATTCTGCAAGAGGTCTAATGATAAGTCAATACCCATTTGCTGTATTGCTCTGACTTGAAATCCTGAATCCAAGTTATTGACTAAAGATACTTTGTTACTAAATCGATTAGGGATTTTATGATAAAAATTTTCACCTTTAATTTTTAAGTCTGGTGAAGGTGCAAACTCTTGAAATGAGGGATTTGGATACTTTCTCCAGATGTCAACTGGTTCAATAGTATGGGTATCTGCGTCAATAATTTTATATCCATTCAACATAAAGAGATTCTGCTATATATATTACTTTGAAACTACTGAAGTATACAGTTAACAAATACCTACTGAAGAGCAAATATGTAATTAATTTTGTTGAGTAAATTGTCAAAGTTGATTCTATTGTTAAAATAGCTGTAGGAGTGATAATTAGACTGTACGAGGTAACAGTATATATATGAAAGAGTTTTAGAAAAGTGAATACAGTCAACTAAGTTGAGCTTATTGAAAATTTAATCAATCAACTCAGAGATTGATCTGTATTCTTGAAAGTTTTTCCTTAAGAAAGCTTGTATAGTCTGGTTGTGATAGATTTTTACCACTCCTTCAGCATGCATGATGTAAATATGTTTTGAGCTTAGAAAGTAGCGGTAATATATGGAGCAGTAGGAGTAATATGTTGCTCATCATTATCATCAACCGATGCCTGAATCTGGTCATTTGTGAGGTTAAAATCAGAGAGATGTAGAGGATATGCTACTACTAAATTCCATTTACCATTGGTTGTTTATTGTAATTTTCCAACAAAGTCATTCCACTCAACCACAATATTCACTTTTCCTATAATTTCGGCGATCGCTACACCGTTATCTTCAAAAAGTTTGTTTATCTGGTCGGAATCTCCACTTAGTAAGACCTTTCTAATCTCTTCTCCTCCAGGAATTCATGATTTGGCAATTATCTGAGACATTTTTTTATTCATGCTCTGTAAAAGAGTCATGGTAGATTTGGAACTAGATTTTGCTGCACCTAATACTAATAAATTATTAGCGTCTAGCAGTCGCTCATTTATGTTATGGTTGAATTTACTCAACATAAACTTATTCCAATCTTCATAAAGAAGACTGAACTTTGTGTTCTTTATCATGGTCTTATAAATTCTAGCAAGTGATACAGAAAACAAAATTATTATTAGGTAGTTGCTTATGACAACTACATGAATCACCCTGATGTTACATAGATATATGGAACTATTATCTTAGTTGTTTGGTTTTAGATTTTTCACCCTCTCCCATCTTACGATATGCTTGTCCTCCCATCAAAAGACCCAAAGCAATTCTCTGCCACGCATTACTATTGGGCAAAATCATGAATCTTGGTTTTTGACTGAGATTATTGAAGTAAGTGGACAAAATTAATTAATCATACAAAATCTGGGCTGAAGTCTTTGTATAGCAAAGAATTGATAAAAATTAACATGTAATTAATTCTGTCCTGGTACTAATACAGCAATTTTAAATGAAATGTGAATCAACTTTAGGATTAGCTTCCAGGATTCAGTTCAGAACTAAAACGGAACTGCTATAGTATCTTTGGTTTTTCAACTCAAGAGTTGAGTTATAATCAGGAATATTAAAAAATTAAGTTCAGTTAAGTTCAGTTAAATTCAGGTATAGCAGATGCAAAAAGCCTCCGAGGTAAAGCTGATCTCGAAGACTAACTTTGTGGCTTGTTATAATATTGAACTCAGGTTAAATTAGATCCACACCGGATACGGCTTCAACTGGTCTTAAGTCAGAGACTCTTTCAACCAACCCATTTTGACAGGAGTATAATAAAGCCGTCCTGTACCTAAGCGTTTCCACATATGTCGCATTCCTGGCACAATTACCTTAGCTACTCTCAGTCCGATATCAGGAGGAGTCTGATCTAGAACTAGCATTTCCAAACCATTTTGCTCAACGATTTGTTGACAAAGCCTAATCTCTTTGAGAAGATCATCACTGGCTATGTGGGGATAATCTGCACAGACTTTCGGGACACTCTGATGATCTGGTGATCTGGAATCAGATAAGGTTGATTTGCTACAGTCGTAGATTTCCACCATTCTAGAGCTAGGGAATCGGCAGATGGGGGATATTGAGTGTTATCATCCTCTGTAGCCCTGAGAACATTAGATAGAATTTGGTTAACTTCGGTTAAAGCTCGACTAATAGCAATTTTCGGGTCGAAATAGACACCATATCCTAAAATAATATCTTCTGCTTCTCGATCTCTGTGGGGACTAATAGCAGCGACAGCGGCAATATTCAGGTCCCTAGTAATATCTAATACCCACAAGTCTCTGTTAAGGTTTTGGTAATATTCTTTGAGGTTTTAGAAATAACACTCATTGAAACTCCCTAAATCTACTTGGGATTGTGGCAATCTATTATACCACCACAATGGTATACAGTCCCACTCAACTATTTCCATAAATCCTTGGAGAATAGCTCCTTCGAGGGTATTACCTGCGGCACATCCATTGGACTCTGCCCAACAGTCTGGTGCGTGGGATGGGAAATAGCCATAATAGCAGTAAGCTGTTAGCAGATACTTGAATTCTTGGTGGGTTAAAGACCAACTGGTGTCCAGTCTATTTCTCTTTCTATATCAAAGGGTTCTGGGACTTTTTGGAACCAACCGTTAGACTCGGTATTCCATTGTTCTCGATTCTGGTATTGCTGTGGGCTGAAGTTCATACAGGTATTGGGGTGAATTGCTTTGTCCCCCATCTGTTGGTAACTGCTTTTGTGTCTGATTTCATCTCCCTGAAATACCCCAGAATACCTTTCAATGGCTTCACAGAAACCGCTAGCTCTGGCTTGGCTATCAGTCCTACCTTTTCCTGCACTTCTACCTCCAAGATTTTGGCTTCAGCTGTCTAAATCGTCAAAGATGCTGAGAAAATGATGGTTGCTTGGCTATGTAGGTATGCTTTAACCCATGACTTGATATTTTTTGCAGTTCTCGAACATTACCTGTAATGGGACTAATATGATGTTGATATTTTCTGAAAGTTTCTTGGGGTGAACAATAACGGTGTCCTCCCTCTGCGGTAAAGTTTTTCTTCCGGTGTCCTAAAACAATTGGTAAGGGTTTGTTATTCAATTCATTGGTCTTCTCTCCACAACTGCGACATTGGGGACGCTTGACGAGGATATGATTTGGGTATGGAAGGTAAGGGCATCATAGGTTAATAAAGTTCCTTCTAATTGTTGATTTCCGTTTTGGATAATCCACTTAAAAACTTCTGTAGCAACCATTCCTAATGCTGTTTACACTGTGGAAGCTAGCAATCCTAGAGGAGAAGAAATAGGGTTGGAAATATTTTTATACTTTTGAATAAACCTTTCAACGGGTCGATTATCTCCTAAGCGGTGTGCAAGGCATTCCCAACATCCAGTTTTTTTGGGATGAAATAGAGGGCCTATCCATATTTTTGTGCCAAGAGGATTGACTAACATCCAGGGAGATTGAGACTTTAATGCTTGTTGATTAAATTCTTCTAGTTGAGGGTGTAGGTAATCGTCAGTTAAGACTACTCTCAAATCTGCTGTATCAGCTACTTGAATATGTAGGGATTAAAGGATGGTGATGAAGTCTTCGGTAGGAAAAGAACCAATGACTTTGACTGCAACTTTGGCTGATTGCAGTCGTTAAGCAGCTACTATGGGAGTGATATCGATATGATGACAGAAGATGGTTAAGTGGGAGGGTAGTGAGTCATCTTGTTCTAGCAAATAGCCTTTTTGTTCCATTTGGAATAGGGCATACTGGGTCTGGATGCTGAGATTGATCATACTTTGGAAAAAGTCGCTGGTTTCTTGATTAGGTTTTTGTTCTGACAGTAGTTCTAGTTGAATGATGTTAATAATTTCATCAACGGTATAATCGTGTTCTTGTAGTAAAGAAGCTATGCGACAAGAAAGGCGAGCGCTTAAATAAGGTGTTTCTCTCTCGGATAAGAAAATACTTGCTCTGGTTCTATAATCTCAACGGAGTAAGCAGGTTTGAAGTTCGGTTTATTGATCATCTTTTTTGTTGTTGAATGAACTGACGAAAATTGATGAATAGACGTTTGATTGGTTGAACACACTGTCACTGGAATAGAAAGTACAGAGGTTACATGATTAGCCTTAACCATACTCTTGCATTTTTCTCTGTACCTCTGCGTGTCTGGGTAAATAAATCATTTTTCTACCAAGAATAAACCCCCTACTAAAATTTAGGAGAGGGAATAACAAAAGTTTTAATTAGTTTTAATTACTTAAAGTTTTGGTTTAAAAGTCGAAGCAACGTGCAGTTCTTTCAACTGCTTGGTATCCACAGCTGAAGGTGCATCTGTTAATAAACAACGTGCTTGTTGAGTCTTCGGGAAAGCAATGACATCACGAATTGATTCTTCCTCTGCTAACAACATTACCAAACGATCTACACCGTAAGCAATGCCACCATGAGGAGGTGTACCATATTCAAAAGCTTCTAACAAAAATCCAAATTTGTTTTGTGCTTCTTCTGTTGATAAACCAATAGCTTCAAACACTTGTTCTTGAATTTCTCGCTTATAAATTCGCAGACTTCCACCACCAACTTCAAACCCATTAAATACCAAATCATAAGCTTGAGCGCGGGCGGTTTTTAAGTCTTGCAAATCATCAGGATGGGGTGCTGTAAATGGGTGGTGTAATGCTTCCAACCCTTTTTGCTCAGCATTCCATTCAAACATTGGAAATTCTGTAATCCAGAGGAAGTTAATTTTATCTGGTGGAATTAAATTAAATTCTCTAGCTACAAATTGGCGAATTCTATCTAAAGTTTTATTTACAGTACCAGTATCAGCAGCTGCAAACAATAATAAATGACCTGCTTTTGCACCTGTGCGGGTGATAATTTCCTCTTTTTGTTCTGGTGTTAAATTATCTTTAATTGCCCCAATAGTGTCAATTTCTCCATTTTCCCGAATGCGAATATAAGCTAAACCCTTCGCACCAGCTTCTGCTGCTTCTCTGAAAATGTCTCCACCGGGTTTAATGCGAACATTAGAAATTACATCGTTACCGTTGGGAATGGGAAGAATTTTAACTATACCGCCTTTGGAAATAGCATCGTTAAAAACTTTGAACCGAGAATCTTTTAAAACATCGGAAACATCAACTAATTGCAAACCGTAGCGGGTATCAGGTTTATCACTTCCATATTTATCCATCGCTTCTTTATAGGTGAGACGAGGAAAAGGATGAGGTAAATCAATTTCTCTTACTGTTTTGAAAATGTGACAAACTAATTTTTCGTTGAGTTCAATAATTTCATTTTCAGACATGAAACTCATTTCCATGTCTAATTGTGTAAACTCTGGTTGTCTGTCTGCACGTAAGTCCTCATCGCGGAAACATCGCGCAATTTGATAGTATCTATCCATGCCCGATACCATCAATATTTGCTTAAATAGTTGTGGTGATTGAGGTAAGGCAAACCATTCACCTTCATTAACGCGACTGGGAAGGATATAATCTCGTGCACCTTCTGGGGTGGAACGGGTGAGAACTGGTGTTTCGATTTCGATGAAACCTTCGGTATCTTCCAAGTAGCGACGCATTGCTTTGACGACTTGGTGACGCAGTTGCATATTCTGCGCCATGCGTTCCCTTCGCAAGTCTAAATAACGATATTTTAACCGCAAGTCTTCCCGCACTGTTTCTATGTCTGCGGTGGAAACCTGAAAAGGTAACTGTTTGCGAACAGCGTTGAGGAGTTCAATTTTATCGGCGTATATTTCTAATTCACCGGTAGGGATGCGGGGATTCAGGGATTCTGCGGGACGTTGGGTTACTCTACCAGTAATTTCTACAACGTATTCATTGCGTATGGCGTTGGCTGCTTCGTAGGATTCTCGGGTGCGTTGAGGATCGCTGACGATTTGAACAATGCCTGAGCGATCGCGTAAATCTAAGAATATCACGCCCCCATGATCGCGGCGACGGTCTACCCAACCGTACAAGGTAACAGTTTCTCCAATATGCTCTTTTCGGAGTTCGCCGCAATAGTGAGTTCGCATAGTGATTAGTTCGTTTTTTTCTGGGCTAGATGGGTGAATAAATGTCAAGGCTTTCCCATTATCCAGCATCAATACTAATTCTAGTCATTTTGGGTCAAGAAAAATCATCTTTTTAGGAGTCAGGAGGCAGGAGGCAGAAGGCAGGATAGAATTTTTCCCAATGCCCAATGCCCCATGCCCTCATATCGTTACCGCTTCCCGTACTCCTATAGGTTCACCAGTCAAGCTAAAGGGGCGAACTTCGGTAATTTTCACCTTGACTATTTGCCCTTTGAGTTCGTTAATATCGCCTGTGAAGAAGGTCAGACGGTTTCCGCCTGTGCGTCCCATCACCTGTGTGTTATCTTTGGTGTTTTGGTCTTCTACTAGGACTTCTTCGACTCGTCCAAAATAACGTTGTGATCGCTCTGCTGCTTTGACGTTAACTAAATGATTTAATCTTTGCAAGCGCTCACTCTTCACTTCTTCACTCAATTGATTATCCCACAAAGCCGCAGGTGTTCCCGGACGGGGTGAATAAGCAGCGGTATTTAACAAATCAAAACCAATATCATCCACTAATTTCAGAGTATTTTCAAACTGTTCCTCTCTCTCCCCCGGAAAACCAACAATTGCATCACCACTAATGGACGCATCCGGCATATAACGACGAATAGTATCAATAATTCGCCGATATTTCTCATGGGTATAACCCCGTGACATCCCCTTTAATATCTGATTATCCCCAGATTGGAAGGGAATATGGAAATGTTCGCACACCTTTGGCAACTCTGCACAGGCTTTGATTAATCTTTCTGTAAAATAACGGGGATGGCTAGTAGCAAACCTGAGCCTTTCAATACCAGGCACATCATGAACATAATAAAGTAAATCTGTCAAGGTATGCAGATGACGACCTTCAG
The DNA here is from genome assembly GCF_000196515.1 of 'Nostoc azollae' 0708. Taxonomy (NCBI): domain Bacteria; kingdom Bacillati; phylum Cyanobacteriota; class Cyanophyceae; order Nostocales; family Nostocaceae; genus Trichormus; species Trichormus azollae. Next base: position 5,117,821 of record NC_014248.1, on the reverse strand, counting down.
GAGTTGTTCCTGGTAAATCTCTGCCATAAGCATCAATATTTTGACCCAACAGAGTAACTTCCTTATAACCCTTTCTGCCTAATTCTTCCATTTCGGCGCGAATAGCTGTCGGTGTCCGAGATTGTTCCACACCACGCACGTTGGGAACTACACAATAAGTACAACGCTCATTACAACCATAAATCACATTTACCCAAGCTGTCACCTGACTATCCCGACGCGGTTGGGTGATATCTTCTAGAATATGCACTTCCTCAGTCGCCACAACTTGGTTCCCATCAAAAACAGACTCCAGCAAATCTTCGAGGCGGTTAGCGTGTTGAGGACCCATCACCAAATCTAATTCTGGCACACGCCGCAATAGTGCCTCACCTTCTTGTTGGGCAACACAACCAGCAACGACTAAAGTTAAATCAGGCCGTTCATGTTTACGTTTTGCTTGTCTACCCAAGTAAGAATAAACTTTCTGCTCCGCATTCTCCCGAATTGTACAAGTATTATAGAGAATCACATTTGCATCATTGGGATCTTCTGACCATTCAAAGCCCATTTTCTCTAATATGCCAGCCATGCGCTCTGAATCGGCTTTATTCATTTGGCAACCAAAGGTAGTAATGTGGTAGCGGCGGTTCATGGTCATGGGGAATTACGCTGAATCAGTATCATCTATTTTAAGTCTATTCACCATTCTATCGAAACCTATTACTTATGTAGGCTTGTAACACAGAAAAGGGAAATTGGAACAGATTTGAGATTATTGCTGAAAGCAGATGTACTTCATAAAAGTATGAGCTTGCGCTGATAAATTATGCTTTTCATACCACTTATAAGCATTATCCGCTACTATGTCTCCATCTGATATATTCATTTTCTGTTGATACCTGTCTCCCAACCAGTAATTTTTTCCTGCTACCAAACCGTCTAAGTTTTGTCCTTCATACCATATACCTATAGGCAAAAATTTGTGAGCGCAGTAAGCAGCAAATATTGTTGATTTTGTCAAATATTCCAACGGGTAATTAAAAAAGCTGACCAGGGAAGTTGATAATATACTGCTGATTTCTGAAGCGGACTTAATTCCTAAGCAAGTAACGGGAATATTATTAATTGGGAAAATTTTAAAATCCAGAGGAGATCGAATATCTAATATATTTCCTCAATTTCCAATTCATCACAAGTCCGCTGTAATGCTAATTGCGATTTTTGATAAACCCGAGAACGGGATCCACCACCACTAAATACTACTAAACACCGAGAACGTTCTGATAACGGGGTGAGATATTCTGGTTCACCCACATTAGAAAAAACTGGTAAAGCGGGAATATCAGAGTGTTTTCCTTTGCTGAAGTTACTAATAATCTCAGCATATCCTTGTTTCCTGGTAATACAGCGATCACTGTATTACCAAACGCGCTGCTAAATTTCTTTGTAGTGGTGATGTCTAAAACTGACTAGTCCAAATCGCCCCAAAAGCATAAATTCCATGGAACATAGTCACTCACGAAACGGCGATTATTTGCCCCTTTTCACAACTTTTATAAACCAGCCACCAACGAAACCGGACAACCTCTCCTTGCATAACCATAACCAACATCATGCAACAGTACAGTTTGTTCTCAATTCTGATCATAAAGTAATGATTCTAACGAAAATGATTCTAACAAATCAGTCTGGGACTGATTCCCTACCTGCTTAACAGGAAATCCTTCTATGAAATCTTGTCCAGACCAATTTGCATCCCCAATCAACAACTCAGTAATTACACTAAAATCTTGACGCATTTGTTCATCTAAATTTAGCCCATAGTCTCCTACTCCATCAATAGCAGGGGGTAAAGTAGGTACAATAACAGTGATTTGGTCTAAATTGATCATATCAATTACTTACATTCGATAATTTGCCCAACTACAGCTAAAATTAAAAATACCAATAAAATCAAACAGTGATCTGCTCAAATCAGTGCACAGTAAACAGTAGTCAAAAACTATAAACTTGAGTAAATAAAATGGAAGTCCTAGAACTCAAACACGAAATCGAAACGTTGTCTGGCCGCCTGGGTAAAACCCAGGACTATCTTTGACGTACCTGCACTCAAAGCCAAAATTCACGATTTAGAACAAGTATCAGCCCAACCAGAATTTTGGGACGACCAAACCCAAGCACAACAAACACTTCAAGAACTAAACGATCTTAAATCCCACCTCGAACAATATTATCAGTGGCACACCAACTTAGAAGATACCAGAGCAGTCATTGAGCTACTAGAGTTAGAAACCGACGAATCACTCCTGCAAGAAGCGGAATCTACCATTATCAAGCTTAATCGTGAACTTGACCAGTGGGAATTACAACAGTTACTTTCTGGCCCATACGACTCTCAAGGGGCAGTTTTAACCATTAACGCAGGTGCAGGTGGTACAGATGCTCAAGACTGGGCATTTATGCTGATGCGGATGTATACCCGTTGGGCTGAAACGCACGGTTACAAGGTGACATTAGCAGAAGAGTCAGAAGGTGACGAAGCCGGAATTAAATCAGCCACCCTAGAAATTACTGGTCGTTATGCCTATGGCTACTTGCGTTCCGAAACTGGTACTCATCGCTTAGTCAGAATTTCCCCCTTCAACGCTAACGGTAAGCGTCAAACCAGTTTTGCTGGGGTCGAAATAATGCCACAAATAGACAACACCGTCAAGTTGGAAATTCCAGAGAAGGATTTGGAAATTACCACAACTCGTTCTGGTGGTAAAGGTGGGCAAAATGTCAATAAAGTAGAAACAGCAGTACGGATAGTTCACTTACCCACTGGACTGGCTGTGCGTTGTACAGAAGAACGTTCTCAGCTACAAAACAAAGAAAAGGCCCTGGCTCGTCTCAAGGCCAAGCTGTTGGTCATAGCCCAAGAACAACGCGCCCAAGAAATTGCTGAAATTCGTGGTGATATGGTGGAAGCTTCCTGGGGAAACCAAATTCGTAACTATGTGTTTCATCCTTACCAGATGGTTAAGGACTTGCGTACTAATACGGAAACAACTGCCATTACGGATATCATGAACGGCGAAATTGATGCTTTCATCCAAGCCTATCTAAGGCAAGAAAATCAATTAGTAGACAGTAATTCTGGATAATTGTTGGTGGTTGGTAAAAACACATACATCCTCAATAAGAGGAAGATACCCGATTTATTCAACGAGTCGGGTATCTAATAGCACGCCATTTCGTAAACTATACATGATCGATTTTCACTAAAAATACCTGTTAAAGTTATAAATAGAGATTATTGTGAAAAAATTATGAGCAATTCTCCTTCAACCGAACCTAAGCCCAGCTATGTGAAACTTGCCATGCGAAACATGGTGAGGAAGGGTGGAACATCCCTCAAACATTTTGGACTAACTGCAGTAGGGCTATTAGCTATGCTCGTCGGTCTTGCTTACCTAACTCGCTAACTGAGGAGATTTTGTGCCTCCTAAAGTCGAATTATATGTAGAAAGTTGTTTTCAAGAATCTACTCCAGCAGTAGCGGTAAACATAGAAGCTAATCAGCTTCTAGTATCTGATGATACCTGGAAAGCCTGGTTTGATAAATGGTTGGAAATCCTTACACCTGATCTGCCACCTGCACTAAGTTACGAAATAGGGCTGCGTTTGACAAACGATACTCAAATTCAGGAACTCAATGCCCAATACCGTCAAGAGAATAAACCCACAGATGTTTTAGCCTTTGCTTCCTTAGAGACAGATTTTCCCCAAAGCGAGGAAATGCTTGCTTCTCAACCTTTGTATCTAGGTGATATTATTGTATCTTTAGATACAGGAAATCGTCAGGCCCAACAGCAAGAACATAGTTTAACGACAGAGTTAGCTTGGTTAACTGCTCATGGTTTATTGCATCTAGTCGGCTGGGATCATCCTGATGAGGAAAGTTTGATGGAAATGTTAAAACAACAAGTTATATTACTGGATGGGGTAGGTATTTTTATTAACTTAAGAGAATAAGTGTATATTACATTTTTGCTCTTGGTGGCGATTTTGACAACATTTTTGTCACAAATTCTTTAAAATTGCGTCAAAGTTTAATTGCCCCCTTAAAATTGATCAGCGATTTTAGATTTTTTGGTTTTACTTTCTGATCTAACAAACGTCCCGTTTACCCTAAGACTCTTTAGAGGTAATAAATAAAAATCTAAAATCCAAAATCTAAAATTTCTTGACCAAGATTTCCACTTTATAATATTTGTATTGTCTAGCCTATGTCCCAGCACCTTTCGCCACCACCTACACCAAACCGCCTATCAACCCTTGTGTCCAAAGAACGGGAACTTTCCTGGCATATAGCTTCTAATTTATTTGTTAGTTTTAAGTATGCCTGGGCGGGAATCAGCTATAGCTTTCAAACTCAACGCAATTTTCGTATTCATGTAGCTGTCTGTGCTTTTGCTATTGGTTTGAGTCTGTTTTTACATCTAGAAGCAGTAGAAATATCCATAATCGCTATCACTAGTGGTTTAGTTTTGACCTTGGAGTTAGTGAATACAGCCATTGAGTCTCTGGTTGATTTAACAGTTAAGCAAACTTACCATGACTTGGCCAAAGTTGCTAAAGACTGTGCTGCTGGTGCTGTGCTTGTATCTGCTTGGGTATCATTATTAGTAGCTGCTACACTCTTAGCTCCGCGCCTAGTAGCTTTAATCATGACTGCTCTTTAGAAGATGTTTATCAATCAACCCTTTCCCATATTATTTAAAATTGTGGGAAACAAGCTTTGTCTATCTTTGATGTAGAGATGCTCAAATTAAAGATGGCAATTGTTAATTTGGGTAAATTGGACAAATTAAAAAAATGATTGCGATAGATGGTTCTACTCCCAATCTGACACCAAAAGGGATTCCCAATCCAACATTAATTGTTCGACTGAGGCTCACGAACGTCTACCATTTAAATGGTATTAGGTAAAATTTGTGATTATAGTCATTGATAATTACGATAGCTTTACATATAATTTAGTGCAGTATTTGGGAGAACTAGCCGCAGATTTGCCAAATACTCCTGAGTTGAAAGTTTTTCGTAACGATAAGATTACCGTAGATGAAATTCGGGCATTTAATCCCGATGCAGTGGTAATTTCTCCTGGGCCTGGTCGTCCAGAAGATGCAGGAATTTCTCTAGATGTAATTGTAAAACTAGGATCTAGTTTACCGATTTTGGGTGTTTGTTTAGGACATCAAAGTATTGGTCAGGTATTCGGTGGTAAAATCGTTTCTGCACCAGAATTGATGCATGGTAAAACCTCTCTGGTATCTCACAAGGGAGTTGGGGTTTTTCAAGGATTAGAAAATCCCATTACCGCCACCAGATATCATAGTTTGGTGATTGACCGCGAAACTTGTCCGGAAGTATTAGAAATTACCGCTTGGGTGGAAGATGGAACAATTATGGGAGTACAACACCGGAACTATCCTCATATTCAGGGAGTCCAGTTTCATCCAGAGAGTGTGCTTACTTCTTCGGGTAAGCATTTACTGCAGAATTTTCTAGAACAATTACAGTCGAGAGAGTGATTCATGAAACGACGAGAGTTGATGGGTTATGCTGGAGCAGTTTTAGTGGCAGCATTAGTTGCTAATTTAAGTTCTAACCTTCCAGTTAATGCCCAATCTAGTGGTGTATCTGTTCAATGCTTGGGTCACACTTGCTTTCTATTTACTGGTGGTGGTGTGAAAATTCTCGTCAACCCATTTCGGACTGTTGGTTGTACAGCTGGATATCGTCCTCCAAAAGTTGCAGCTGATTTGGTATTTATTAGCAGTCAACTACTGGATGAAGGAGCAGTAGAGGATTTACCAGGAAATCCCAAGCTGATTTATGAACCGGGTGTTTATGAATTTAAAGGTATTAAGTTTCAGGGAATCTCCATAGATCATGACCGCAAAGGTGGCAAGCAATTCGGTAAAAATACTGCTTGGAAGTGGACTCAAGGAGGAATAAATATTGTACATTTAGGGGGCGCAGCTGCACCTATTAGCATTGAGCAAAAAATCCTCTTGGGTCGTCCTGATGTGGCATTTGTTCCCGTTGGTGGTAGTGCTAAAGCTTACAATGCTCAGGAAGCAAAACAGGTTGTGGGAGTATTGAATCCCAAGTTGGTAATTCCTACCCATTATCGCACCCAGGCGGCTGAGCCAGCTAATTGTGAAATTAAACCAGTTGATGATTTTCTTAATTTGATGCCTGGTGTAAATGTGAAACGGAGTAATGGTAATACGGTGGCTATTAACTCAAAAATGTTATCTGAAAATACGGAAATCCAAATTTTGAGTTATAGGTTTTGAGTGCCCAAAGGATGTTTTAAAAGTATCCCTAGTTTTCAAGTTTAGCAAATCTATCTGTAGCATCAATTAAAGTGGTACGTATTCCTGGTTCACTGATAGAATGTCCAGCATCAGGAACTACGATAAATTCTGCTTCTGGCCAAGCTTGATTGATACAATTCCCAAGCAGATACCATCGGATAAACAACAAACATCATAGCGTCCTTGCACAATTACACTAGGAATATGGCGGATGGAGTGAACATTGGCTAATATTATTGATTATGAGTTGCAAAAAAAACCACGATTTATAAAATAATGGCATTCAATCCGCGCAAAAGCTGCCGCAAATTCATCATTACCAAACTGTTGGATGAGTGTAGGATCTAATAATAGTTTACTTGTACTTGATTCCCAAATTGACAAAGGAAGCTCTCTTCGGGATTGAAATTTTTAAATCTGGATTTGTCAAGCATTTGTAATAAGCTGTTATCATATCCCCTCGTTCAGCGATGGGAATAGGTTTAAGATATTCGTCCCAAGCATCAGGAAAAATATAACTAGCACCTTCTTGATAAAACTAGGATAATTCCTTAATTGCATTTTGTCTTAACATAAAAATGCCACGCAAAATTAATCCTGTGCATTGAGAAGGATGGGTTTGACTATAAGCTAATGAGAGGGTACTCCCCCAACTTCCAGCAAATACTACCCATTTTTCTATTCCTAAATATTGTCGTAATTTTTCAATATCATTTACTAAATCCCAAGTGGTATTTTCCCGCAGTTCTGCATGAGGTGTACTTTGAACACAACCACGTTGATCAAACATGAGCAACCGCCATTTTTCGGGATGAGAATATTGTCGATAACAGGGTGGAGATCCACCACTAGTTCCTCCGTGTAGTAAAAGGATTGGCTTTCCTTGGGGATTCCCTGATTCTTCAAAATGAATTGTGTGCAACTCAGAAACTTGTAAATAATATTCTCGGTAGGCTGGAATAAGTGGGTATATTTCTCGCATTGTGGGGATTTTTATCAAAATAATGCTGTTATTATTGATTTATATTTTTCAGTAACAAATCCAGAAGAATTTTGTTTATAAAAAATGTATCGGTATATTTTCTCTTTAAATATTATATATTCAGTAGTTAATAGTAATTTTTGGTCTTTTGGCATTTTGGCAGATTTTCTATTTGTTGCATTGCTATCCTAGATGCGCGAATGTCTTTGTGCGATAATTCCGACTTGCAGAGTCCCTCGGTCTACAACCGGGGGTCTTTTTTGATTTGACTCTTCAAACAGCATTAGTGATTGATGATTGGACATTTACTAAAAAACTGCTTTAGGGAGTCCCAAAGCAGTTTCGTTAGTGCATCAATTATATTGATGCCCGATTTTTGGTATAGAGGGTTCAGTATAAAGTCCTGTCACCTCTATTCAAAATAATTTTTATATACCCCGAAAAATCCTGAAAATCTTTCCTTGGATGTATGCAATATGACTAAAAAATCTGCTCTTCAGATAGAGTGCATAAGTTTGTGATCAAGATAAATTTAGATCAAGACTAGTCCACATTCCAATGTCTTTGATTCTATCCTCCAGTGATTGACCTTCGCTGGAGGTGATTTTTCAGCAAAGAAGTTGAAATAATACAGAACTTAGACAACTGGCATAGTTAGTAGGGTGCTCACCGAAAGTAGGGTGTGGGGTGTAGGGAAAGATAGCTTATCGTGGATCATAAAAGGTACAAGCCTTTTAATTTTATTCAGGACTGACGCAACTGGTATATTAGCAGGGTGCGTCAGATGCCGAAAATCTGTTGATATTAACCAATTTATAGTTCTAACCAATCCTACAAGATACTTGATTGTGACACTTGCGTAAGTCCTATTAATTGATGGAGAAGACAAAAATGTGGCTCCAGACGCGCAGCGCCAAAAATACAAAGTCCTCATTTGAAACCCCTGATTTTAATGATGGGATTCCCTACACCCTATCCCCCTTTCCTCCTTGGTTGTGGGCTTATGAAAAAGCGCCAGTAAACGCGGATTTAAATCTGGCGCAGAAACTCTATCAGTTTTATGAGTGTTATAAATAAAGTGTAAACAACAGAAATCAGGACCAAGCTTATTCAGCTTAGATAAACTTTTTATGTAAGGATTCAGGTGTAAGGAAGAGGGATTAAAGAAGGTGTATGGAAAGCAGAGTGAACCATGGCTTTCATAGGTTGGTCAACAAACTCAATTAGAGAAAGTGCTTGACGGCGACAAGTTTGTATAACCGTCAATAAATTGGCAGTATGTTAGAAGAGCTCCAGAGAAAGAGAACCACCACAGGCCTTTCGTTGTGTCACTCCTAAACCTAACCTTAGTTCAGCTAAATTATGATCAAGGTCTATTGCCTAAGGAAGGTAAAAGTTTACCAGGTTACCCTAGGGCTTGATCAATGAATGAATGGAAGATTCAACTTTTGGTTGAAACTAGGATGGCCAAGTCAAGAATTCATGAAGGTTTTGGGTTTGTTGGAATAAAGGGTAGTTTTTAAAATCTTCATCTATGAGGTCCATGAATTTTGTGCCAATTTCTTGGTGATTGAAGCCAGGAATCTTGATTAGTGTCTTGAAGTGAGGGGGTAGGGTAGATGTGCCTGACATTTCTGTTGAGCTGTGACCGCATAATCGTTATAGGCAGTAAAGTCATCAGAACTGAGTACACCAGAGTAACTTGAACCCACAATGGATTCTAATTCGCCAGGACAAGGAGTATCAGGACCCATGAAATAAAGGGAAGTCACTATTGGCAAAAATCCATAACCATTGTTTCACCCCTTTGAGTACTCAGGGTGTTTCATCCCCAAGGATATGAGGCTGGGTTTGTTTGATCCACTGTTTGAGGCTATGAATACTTTGAGCCACTGGACCATCTATTCCTTCATTGGTACCTACTAATATTCCCACTCCAATTTCCATTTAACCCAGTTCCCACAACAACAAGTGTTGTTTTTCATAGGGTCAATGACCCTAGTTATTGATCCATCCCAAAAAAGCTTGTCCTGTTATTTCTATATCTTGTCCCGGTACTATCTCTGGTGATCAGTGTGCCCTTTGTGTTTCCCCACACACACTGGAAATCTACGTATATCTTTCATATTCTACTATTTGGATTGGCCTGTCCACCAAGTCCCCTACTTGTTGTGTTTGGATTTTTATTGGTTCGCCAAAGAATTGCCCCTGACCTCACCATCCACACACTTGCCGTCCCACTATCTCAAATGTATTCTATCTACTCCACCAAACACCTTTCTCCTTTTTCCCCTATGCCCTGGTTGTCCTCCTGGTTTCCGTTTTCGTGTCTGGTTTTCTTCTGGATTCTCTTCTTATTTGTTCTCGGTTTTTTTCAGGATGTCTGGCCACGGTGGTTTGGATAATGTTATGGTCTCTAAATCTCTACTGACTTTGAGTTTCTCTATTTCTTTTTCCAGTTCTACTACTCTATTTCTTAGGTTCTCTATACTTTTCCCCTGGTCAATAATGATTTCTACCAGTTCCTCTATTGCCAACTGCTTCAATATCTCTCTGTCTAGTGTGGTAGCTTCTTTTCCATAACTGCTATATTCTGCCTCACCTATCACACTTGTCAATACCCCACCACCTGAATCCTTACCTCTTGTAGTCGATTTATTTTAGCAACGAATATTTTAGAGACAAGCGAATTAGAAACCATAGAAATATTGAGAATATATAAAGAACCGTAATCAACAGAAAGAGGATTTAGATTTATTAAAGACCCGTTATTTTCCGCCCATAGTCTTTTTGTGAAAAATCCAGAAAGAGTAGAGACAATGATGATGTTAATGGCATTGTGTTTTTTGGTTTATAATCTGGGACAAAGACAATTAACGGGACTTAAACGAAAGTTAAGAGTAAAAAGGATTATAATGGGATTTTGCTGTAGCTTTCACGTTAAAAGAAGCTGATGAAAGAAACCACTGGCCCAGCAATGGCACCATCGTTTGAAAGATGGTGTCATTTGATGATGTATTTACTCATCAAGCAGAAAGAAGAGAGTTTAGACATGATTTAGGGGGATGATTGGGTGAAAGTGAGAGAAAAAACCTATTTCAAATGGCAGAGAATGCCCTAGTGGTGACCTACCACCGATTACACCACGTTTTAACTGAAGCACCTTGGTCCAGTTCCCAAGTCAATGAGCATCGGTTAGAGATTATGAACAAGTGTAGTCAGAGGAGAATCACCAGAGGACTTAGCTTAATAATTGATGATTCTGTCCATAGAAAAAGCGGGAATTTTAGGGATGGAGTAGGAAGACAATATATTGGAGAAATTGGGAAAAGGGATACTGGAATAGTAGTAGTAACAACACATACATCTATTATGATGGCAGTAAAAGCTTACCATTATATATAGAGTTATATCACCACGGTGATTCTTTACCCAAAGGGAAACAAGACCCTCTATTTGAGAATAAACCTGAGTTAGGAATTAAATTAATAGATCTGACCTTAAGCCGTGGTTATCAACCAGGAATAGTAATTATAGATGCTGGATATGGCCACAATACATCTTTCTTATTAAAGATAGAAAATCGGCATTTAAAGTATTTAGGAGGATTCGCTAAAAATCCCAAAGTCCTTGCCAGTGACCAAGAGGATAGTCCAACAATAATTAGGTTAGATGAATTAGCACAAAGTTTACCCCAAGAGGCTTTTACAGAAATTCAACTGGAGTTAGATAAATCCAAAACATTATGGCTAGTAACTAAAGAAGTAGAAATATCACCCTTAACTGGAAAGGGTAATAATATTGCTATCGTCATCAACGGTTCTACTTTCTCTCAAGCCACTGATGTTGATTAGTTGATTACTAATGTTTCTTGAGCAATTGTCACACCCCAATGGATAGTTGATACATATTCTCAAAGAAATTGGGTAGAATTTGTTTACAGGGAAGCCAAGAGATGGTTAGGACTCAAAGAATATCAAGTTGGAGATAATAGCAGTTGACTGCGCGATTTTATTTTGGTTTTCTGTGCCTACACTTTTATTATTTGCCATCAGTGGACTGGAGGATGAAGACCAAGGTGGGCTAAGAAACCTTTGAATAGTTTTACTGAAGCTTTAGAAGCGTTTAGAACAGCCATATCTTTCATATCCTTTCTATTTATTGACTGGTTCAACTGGAATCCGGACGTCTTTCCCTCTTATCAAGCCAGCTTGGGCTACATTTGGGCTTTATTTTTGTTTACGTACCGTTAAGAATCTCGTTAAAGACGCAAAAAGCGACAGTTAAAAATCAACTGAATAAACCTACAGAATCCCCTACTTTACGTTGGATATTTCAGAGCCAGTGCGTTGGGCTGGTTCCCCGACTTGTTCGGGAAAATCCTCTGAAAGAGGCAGCAACTGGTGTATGTTTTCAAGGGATTCATTTTCTGATTACACAAGGAGTTTATAGGATTCTGAACTTGACAGAGGAACGTTGTGGAATTTTCCAATTCTTACCTACAGCTTGTCAAAAGTATTATTTATTTTCTTAGTTTTCAAATCTCTAATTCACTATTGCATAGTCTTGTATTTTCATAAGTGATTGAGAAGTTCAAATTAAACGAAGTAGGGGACATTGTTGTCTAACTAGCTTTTCTTATACAATCAGAAAGCTGGAACTTTGACGTGCATGATTTATATTTTCATGGCTACTGGGTTTTAAAAAAAAATAGTTCTGAATTGCCTGTAAATGTAGTTGATTTATGCTACTTATTTAAGTGCGGAATGTGGGATAGAGATAATTGCATATTAAAATCTGAAGATGAAATAAACAGTAAATATTCAGTACCAGTCAGCAATCAGCAATAAAATCCTTTTGGTGTAAGTTTTTATTACTAAATTTTGTACTTCATTTACCTACATTAGTTCATAAATACCTGGTAATTAAACAGCAGAATACACACAGTAAGTATTGCGTCCTTGAGCCTTTTACTGATAAAGTGCTTGGTCTGGTGCGGCAATCATGTCTTCTTATAAAGCCCAAATGGTAGGAATCATACTAACAATACCAATACTCAATGTTACTTGACCACTAACAGATTATCGTTGATGAGAGATGGCTATTCTGGCTATTTGGGCTTGAATTTTTTGAGAGATATGAATTGCTCCCTCTAAATCTGTATTAGGTAGTAGGATGGCAAATTCTTCACTACCATAACGGGCTACCAAATCCGCAGAAACTTTGCAACTTTGTAACATTGCAACTACTACTTGACGCAAACATTCATCACCTGCTTGATGTCCATAGTAATCATTGTAGGATTTGAAAAAATCTATATCACTAAGTAACAATGCCAAAGGTAATTGTTCCCTTTACAATCGTAGCTACTCATTAGTCAGCGATTCATCAAAACACCTGTGATTGGCAATTTGTGTTAATCCATCTAGATTAGCTAATCGTAATAACTCCTTATTTGCTTGTTTCAAAGCTTCTTCTGTTTGCTTACGGCCAATAAGTCCACTCAATTCCAAAGCAACTGCATTTACCAACTCCACAAGTTCTGGATTATGAGGTAAAGGCGATAGCTTAAAAAAGCACATCACCGCAAGTATATTTCCTTCTATATTAATTGGTACTGCAAATACAGTTTTTAAACCGGCATCCTCCACCAATTCAACCCTTGAAAAAGAATCTCGCTGCACCAGAGAAGCATCCTGAATCCATTCCGGTTGCTGAGTTTTCCAAACTCGTCCTATTAGTTGAACTCCAGCTGCAAAACTGTACTGTTAACTGGCTCGATGAAACCGTCTTCACGCTTGATCAAAACAATCATAGTAAGCTTGATATAATTCCAATCTTGTACCATCTGAATTAGTCATCCAAGCCTCACGATATTCCCAATCAATCATCCGAAAACTTCACTCAATACAACCTCTATGGGATGATGTAAATTGGGAGCTTGACTAACTAAATTAATCGTTGTTAGTAACAACTTCAGTTTGGACTCAACTTGCTTGCATCCCTCAATTTACCTCGTTAAATCCTGATTATGTTCATAAAGTTACTGGCGTTTTATAACAATAGTTAGTTGATGCTGAACTCTAATTAATACATCCTCTGCTTGAAAAGGTTTAGTAATATAGTCAACACCTCATCTAACCTTAGTATTGGATAAATAGCCCATGAAAAAATGTGATTAAGTTGATATCACATTCCTAATGCTCTCAACACTATTTATTATGTAAGTTACACGATAAATATCTTATGTAATAAGCTAAATTATACATAAACTTTCCACTTCCTTTTGTTGTGAATAATGGTAAAAAATAAAAATACCATGCTTTCTGATGAAAGACATGGTAGTGGAATCGAAAATATGACTTAACAATACTATTGAGTTAGTTTTAAAAAACTTGATGCTATTTCAGCACAGCCCTTAATTGTCTCAGCACCCTACCAGCTTCCAGAAAGTTTTCGTTTTTTGATAGCTGTTTGAGAGTTTCTGGACTACTTTCTCGGACAATCTGGTTGTAACCATTGATGGCAGCATTTAACCTATTAATATCCATATTAGCCGTGTTAATATTAACATTCTCCACAGGATCTGCTTGGGAAATTACAGAAGTAGCTTTTAGAACTTTAAGACTTGCCACTAAATTGCCTGTTGTTACTTGAGCAGTAGGAAGACCAGAAGTTGCTGCTCTTCGCGAGAGACAAAGACCATATAGAGTCTTTACCAGTTGCTGTAAAATATGTGAGGAAGCGCCTAAATTCACAAAAATGGTTCTGATTTGAGTAGCCCCATCATCAGCACCATTTTGGGTCAAAATAAATGGTGCTGATGATAATAAGATTAGTTTTACTAAATTAGCTGGGGTTGTTTGTCTTGAATAATTGCTTCACTTTTTTGAGGAATAACTAGATTTTTTTCTATTTGCACTTCTGATGCTAATTTTTCTGTATCAGGCAAATGAAGATGCTTCAGCCGTTGGGCTATAACTCAATTCATTACTTTGATGCTCAGTGACAAATTTTTCATTAGCAGATGCGGTTTACTGAAAAGTAGCTGTAGCTACAAAAAGAAAACTTAGGAGGGTTGCTCCTGTAAACTGCACCCAATTAGGACTTATAGTAGTTAAAAATTTTATATTTGTCAAAATCTGCTCTCCTCACAAATCATGATTTTCTATAGTAAAGATTACAAAATTCATACCGAGACTTTACGGGTAAACACTAAAAATCATTCCTTGGATAGATTTATCGCATTTCGTAACTAAATAAATGTAAGTTAAGGGTTGATCACCTATATATAGCCCTGCGATTTGTATTTATGTATCCCTTATAGAAGACAAAGCCATATTCTTTATTGAGTCAGGGAATAGGCAACAAGAAACAAAACACATCTCCATCAGATGTGTACGCAATTTTGTAAGCGCAAAGCGCAGGCTAAGCCAACAAAAATCAGATATAAGTCCTATATTTGTGGGAGATGTATAATGTAATTCAGTATTAGATGGTATTTATTCTAACTAACGAAATAGAATACATACGATTGTATGTATAGTTTTGCAAAAACTGCCCCATAAGCAATTTTTGAGTTATTTGTTAATATAACATTTCCTTGCATAAGTGGATTTCTTAACGCCGACTTAGTTAACTGTTATTCAGAACGTCAAACATAGCTATGATAAATAGATTTTTCCTACAAAAAAATTGGATTCTCATTCACCAAAAATTAACACCTTATTTATTCTTATTACCTGCTTTAATCATTGTAAGCTTAACAGTCTTTTGGCCGGCAATACAAGCATTTTACCTCAGCTTTACCAGCTATCAAGAAATCGGAGAACCTACTAAATTAATAGGATTTGATAACTTTTTCCGGTTGTGGAAAGATGCTGTTTTTTGGAAAACCCTAGAAAACACTATTCTATATCTTATAGGAGTTGTACCAATTTTAGTAATTGCTCCTTTAATTTTGGCAATTTTGGTAAATCAAAAATTGCGGGGTATGAATTGGTTTAGAACTGCATATTATACTCCTGTAGTGATTTCAATGATAGTAGCAGGAATAGCTTGGAAATGGTTGTATGCAGAGAAGGGTTTACTAAATCAATTTTTTAAAAATTTAGGAATATTTCCTGAAGGAATTCCTTGGTTAAGCAGTCCTGAAAAAATCTTAGGAATTGTCCCCATTTCACTTGCCAGCGTCATGGCTGTAACTATTTGGAAGGGTTTAGGATATTACATGGTAATTTATTTAGCAGGGTTGCAATCTATTCCTCCTGATGTTTATGAAGCGGCAGCAATTGATGGCTCAGATGGTATTCGTAAACATTTAGATATTACCATACCTTTAATGCAGCCTTATTTAGCTTTGGTAGCTGTAATTTCTGCTATTTCTGCTACTAAAGTTTTTGAAGAAGTTTATATTATGACTGGAGGCGGTCCACTCAATAGTTCTAAAACAATCGTTTACTATTTGTATGAGCAAGCATTTATTAATTTAGAATTTAGCTATGCTTGTACAATTGGTTTGGTGCTATTTTTAATAATCTTAGGATTATCAGTTTTGCGATTAGTCATAAATCAGCAAGGGGATAATAATCTGAGTTAGCAAGTAATGAAATACCTTGAATTAAAGGACAGGTTAATTACTGTGCAGTATTAAGAGATTCAGATAAATCTAAATTACTGGCAATTTTGCTAGCTTTAAACTATGAGTGGTAGGGGAATTCCCAATCCCCCAGTTTTCCCCGCCCTGTACAAGAGCCTCTTTCGTAAGCATAAATTTGTGGTAAGGGTACAAAAACTTGGTTAGAGAACTTAACGCCAAAGAATATCCACTTTAGGGTGGAGAGCGTCAAGAAAACTTCCTATTAACTCTTATGAGTATAATTTTCCATATACCTTTAGAAAGATATTTGATATTTTTAGCTGATAAAGAGCTAAAAAAAAGCTGTTGTTATTAGAAAACTCAAGATATCAAGACGTTAATCGTTGTAACTCCCATTCTTTAGGTATAACATGAGAATATGTTTATCACAAGCTTTTACTAGCGCCTTTAGCGCCAGTTTTTTTTATGGACATTCAATTAATCAACATCGGTTTTGGCAACATCGTATCCGCCAATCGAGTAGTTGCCATTGTCAGTCCAGAATCTGCCCCAATTAAGCGCATCATTACTGATGCTAGGGACAGAGGCCAACTGATTGATGCAACTTATGGTCGTCGGACTAGGGCTGTAATTATAACTGATTCCAGTCATGTAGTTTTATCAGCGATTCAGCCGGAAACGGTAGCAAATCGCTTTATTATTTCCCGCGATCATCAGACGGCAGATAATTAATTAGATGTGGGTCTATAAACCCTCCTATTTGTTATGTATCGGCCGTAGCATATGAAATAGACAAGTGTTCTGTCACTAGTGCTACAAGTTTCTAATTTCTGAGTGCCTGGTTGCGCTGGCAACTAATACAAGACTGATGAATAGTGTCTACTGATTAATTCACAAGTTGAACGGATAATGCAAGTTTTACCCTTACCTAGTGGTGCTACTACGAAAGAAAGCCCGTCTCTGGGCAAGCTGATTGTTTTGACTGGCCCTAGTGGAGTCGGCAAAGGAACTTTGATGCAAAAGCTGCTTCAACGTCATCCAGAACTGTATTATTCAGTATCTGTAACGACTCGTTCTCCCCGGACAGGAGAAGTAAACGGCAAAAACTATTACTTTATCAGCTGCAGCAAGTTTGAACAATTAGTTGCGCAAGGGGAATTCTTGGAATGGGCAGAATTTGCTGGTAACTATTACGGTACACCCCGTGCAGCAGTGCTTGACCACATTCAGTCTGGTCAGTTGGTGGTGCTAGAAATTGAACTGGAAGGGGCAAGACAAATTCGTGCTTCCTTTCCTAGCGCCCTCAGTATTTTTATACTACCGCCGTCATCTTCGGAACTGGAGAAACGGATACGTGGACGGGGGCAAGATTCTGATGAAGCGATCGCTTGCCGTCTGCACCGCGCTCAAGAGGAAATACAAGCCGCACATGAATTTGATATTCAAATCGTGAATGACGATTTTGACGCTGCTTTAAACGAAATTGAAACAGTCCTATTTGGATAATTAGCAGTTGAATTTGGTAATAGGTAATGGGTAATTGTCAGTTGCTGCAATTACCCGTTGCCTATTACCCATTACCACACATGAAATTAACCTATTAAACCTTGGATTATGCCCAAATTGCTAGTCAAAAAGTAAGCAACTACAGCACCACCAATACCACCGATTAAGAAAGCACTAGCGAAGTTATTCCAGCTTTCTTTGGAGTTAAAAGCGTCTACTGGAGGATTGGGTACAGTCACACTGGGAAGAGCTTTAGCTGGATTGCTATTGGAATACAGGGATAGGCAAGCTGTAAGAATTACAACCAAGCCAATGCTACCCAGCAAACCAGCTAAGTTAGCATTGGGAGCATCGCGCAGGGGACCTAATTTAGAAAAAGGTCCAAACAGTAAGTAACCGTGAGCCATACCTACTTCTAACCCACGTCTCAAAGGAGTTAGACCAGGACGATAAGCAGGCAAGTTGCCAATAAACCATTTAACCAAGGGAGAAGAATTCACTGGGGTTTCTAGATTCCCATCTTGTGGATCACGTCCAGCAGGTCTTACTGTCTCCCTATTTCTAGGATCACTGGGGAGATTCTTGGATCTATCTACTGCTTGAGCCATATTTTATCTTGCCTCTAAATTCAAAATGTTGGCATTTATTTTAGTTATCAGTAAACAGTTATCAGCTATGGGATTGTTTACTGTTCACTGTTTACTGATGTCAATCCCGTTTTTCCCCTATGGTAGAGGGTGGAAAAGTAAGTCAGGGAAAAAGCGGTTAAATTCGATCAAAATGCCTGCTGTGATTGTCAGCCAGATAGTAGCTGCCACAGGTGCTGTGGAAATAAACTTGATCAAATAGGATGATTGATCGCTTTTGTCAGCCATGAATTTAGTCTCCAAGAACAATTGAATGAGAACAGATGAATTAGCGTGGCGAAATGGGAATTTCTGAATCCTTAGCTGTTAATTCACCAGAGAGAAGTTCTTTGATTGCTGCTGCTGGCCAAGCAAATCCAGTGCTGATAATGGGTAGTGCTAGACCCAAATCAATTTGGATTTCTTTTTGCTCAGTATCAGATTCCTTTTTGATCGCTTGTAGATAAGCACGACCAACCCAACCAATCCAACCAGCAATGTAAAGGAAGAGAATGCTAGGGATCAAGAAATCACCAGCGCGGTCAAGACGACCATCAACAATCAAGTGAGGATACCCTTCAGGTCCACAGAGTGCCTGAGAATAACGATCAAACCGCTTTTTACCAGATTCTGGGTCAGCAGTGGT
The DNA here is from genome assembly GCF_000196515.1 of 'Nostoc azollae' 0708. Taxonomy (NCBI): domain Bacteria; kingdom Bacillati; phylum Cyanobacteriota; class Cyanophyceae; order Nostocales; family Nostocaceae; genus Trichormus; species Trichormus azollae. Next base: position 5,099,109 of record NC_014248.1, on the reverse strand, counting down.
ATTGCGGGCATTTTCGGCTAGTGCTTGAAATGCGGGAGAGTCTTTACAAGGTACAAGGTTAGCTCCCAGAGCTTGTGCTTGAGGAGCAAAATTGAACCAAAGACCAATCGCTAAAATCAAAGCAAACAATCGTCGCATGGAGTTGTTTCCTTTTATTACAAAACAAGAAGTTATTTGTACAAAACGAAGCGGCTTGTACAGTGTTTAATTTGGATAACTAGCAAGTCATCATACTCTTGGCGGGTAATCGAGTAAAGTTTAAGTAAATAAAAGTTAAAGCTTCTCAACCAAAAGTGAGGATTGGGGATTGGGGACTGGGGAATATAGGGAAGTGATTTTCCTAATGACCCATACCCGAGACCCCATACCCCATACCCAATTACCAATACCTATGACAACCGTTTTAGCTATCGAAACCAGTTGTGATGAAACTGCTGTGGCAATTGTGAACAATCGTCAAGTGTGTAGCAGTATCATAGCCTCGCAAATTCCTGTCCATCAACAATATGGAGGGGTAGTCCCGGAGGTAGCATCACGCCAACACTTAGAAACTCTTAATCAACAGATAGCGCAAGCTATGGATGAAAGCTCTATGGGTTGGGAACAAATTGATGCGATTGCCGCCACTTGTGCGCCAGGACTGGTAGGAGCGTTGTTAGTAGGTTTGACATCTGCCAAAACTCTAGCGATGGTTCATAAGAAGCCTTTTTTGGGAGTTCATCACCTGGAAGGACATATTTACGCAACTTACTTGGCGCAGCCTACTTTATATCCCCCATTTCTTAGCTTACTCGTTTCAGGTGGACATACAAGCTTGATTTATGTAAAAGATTGTGGTAAATACGAAACTCTAGGAGAAACCCGTGATGATGCGGCCGGGGAAGCTTATGATAAGGTAGCACGGTTATTAAAGCTTGGTTATCCGGGTGGACCAATCATTGATAAATTAGCACAAACAGGCGATACCCACGCATTTGCGCTACCAGAAGGAAAAATTTCTCTACCAGGTGGGGGTTATCATCGCTATGATGCTAGTTTCAGCGGATTAAAGACTGCGGTGTTACGGTTAGTGCAGCAATTTGAGAAACATGGTAGAGAACTGCCAATAGCTGATATTGCGGCCAGTTTTCAGGAAACCATAGCCAAAGCTTTAACCAAAAGAGCGATCACCTGCGCCCGTGATTATAAACTAGATACGATCGCCGTAGGTGGTGGCGTAGCAGCCAACACTGGACTAAGAAAGCACCTACAAGCAGCAGCTGGGGAGCATAACATCAGAGCCCTCTTCCCCCCCTTAAAATATTGTACAGACAACGCCGCTATGATAGGCTGTGCAGCGGCTGATCATCTAGCCCGTGGACATACATCACCTCTAACCTTGGGCGTGAACTCTCGGCTATCCCTAAGTCAAGTTATGCAATTGTATTAGAAGGCAGGGGGAGAGATCAGGGAGATGAGGGATATGGGGAAGTAATTTTCCTAATGCCCAATACCCAATAACTAATGACTAATGACTAATGACCGAATGTGATCAGCAACTGCATCTGGCTGTTCTAACATAGCTAGATGTCCACAATTAGCAATTTCAATAAAATTATCGCCAACATACTGAAAAAGCTGATGAAAACTAGCTAAATGGCGTACAAACTTAGGTTCCATCACCTTATCATCAGCACCAGCTAAAAAATAAACTGGTTGCTTAATCTGTGAAACCAATTGGGGTAAGCGGTTAACTTCTTCCTCAGTGGTAGAGTCCAAAAGTGTCCCTAGAGCTGCTTGTGGATCAGCAAGTATGAAATCCATTACTCGTTGACGCGCCCAATAACGATTTAAAGGAATTGAAACACTCGCTCTAGTAAAGAGCAAATCAATCAAAGGAAATTGGGACAACCAACGTGGGCGAACTTGTAAAAATTTCTGCCCTGCCGAGCGAAACTGCTCAAAAGCTTCTTTGAGATAAATCCCACCACCAGCATTAATACAAATGATTCCCTTAACACAATCAGGTAATTGAGCAGCAGTTGTGATAGCAATAGTACCCCCCAAAGAATGACCAATTAGCCAAACACTTGAAAGATTCAGATGTTGCAGCAGGATGATTAAATCCTGAGAGTATGCACAGGGAGAATACGGAGATTCAAGGGGATAGGTGACCACATCATGATCTGTAGTGGCAGTTAAGCTGGAAACAGTTTCTGCTCGATTAAAATCCAATTTTGAATCAGACTGGGATTGGCCAAAACCTCGCAAATCATAAGACAAGCACTGCAAATCTGCTGAAAGGCGAGAAATCACGGGTTGCCAGTATACACGGCTATTGAGCCAGCCGTGGATAAAGACTAAAGCATGGGGGCAAGACGTGGGAGCCGTCAACTCGTATGCGTGTGGAACGCCTAAGATTTCTATTATTGCCATACGTATATCGTACCGCTTGGCAGGAGGTGGTAAAGAGGACAAGGAGTCAGGAGCAGGGATCAAGGGGGAGCAACGCGATTTTGTGAGATCGGGAGGCAGGGGAGGAAGGGACTTAACTAAACACCCAAAATGCGTGTATTTCTGAGCCAGTGAGAGTTGTCACTAATTTAATGAGAATTAAAACTATTTTCTTTTTTCCCCCTGCTCCCCCTGGTGATTTGATGATAAATGATCTCATTTTCTCGCGTTGCTCCCCTACTTCTTCCCCCACACCCTTCATTGACCGAGTAACCTCTGTCGCACTCCTTCAGCAATTTTGTGACCCAGATATTCAGGTATCAAGCTTTCATTGGGTCCTAACAAGTAAAGTATGAGTCGTGTACGTCCCCGCCAAACCAACAAATTGGCATTGACCACCAGCAGGTCTTCCTGCCAGATGCCGTACATAACTTTATAAAATAATCCCGGTTGATTATCAGCTTCAATAACTAAGGCTGGAAGGTGAAAAACTGGATCAACGTAGAACTCGGTTTGTACTTGTTCTAAACCAACATTCAGGTTAAATTCTACTGCTAACATCTCTTCTACCTCAAATCGACTGCCCAAGGCTTCACGAATAGCACGACAAACATTTTCGGCGGTTTTTTCGGTTAGAGCTTTGCTCCCACGAGATACTAGAAGTTTAATAAAAACTAACATTGGTGGTCGAATCTGACCATAAAGACTCAAACCGTGAATAGTTAAACCATAAGCTGCCAGTACACCAAAGATATCGCTGAGGAGAAAAGACTGATTACGGTATGCAAAATGCAATGCGCTTTTAGTCCCCTCCGATTTCATTTCTATAACAGCCCGCCTAGTTTTATATAAGCGGTATGCCAGTCGTAAATTTTGAAGTTGTATCTCGCTGCTAACAAATTGCTCATAAAATTGTGGAAACGCTCTGTTAAAGCGTTTTAGGAGTTCCAGTGTCGAAGATTTTAAACCAGAAGTCATTGTTGGAGGTAAGACTTGCTTGCTTTGTTAAAACTAAAGCTCACAACTGTGTTATTTACTACTTTGCTCTTAACTATGGCAACAGTTAGCAGTAAAACTAGCTTTATATTTGCTTTTGTAACTAAATTTTGTAATTCATTTACGTACAGAACTCTGTATTTTCCATTTTGGCGGCTTTCTCATAGGGTTTGCCCAATAGTGAGAATAGTAGTAGAGGTTTGATATCATACCAGCTACTCGTGGCAATTATACAGAATTTCTTCTTGCCTATTTAGGTGATTTACAGAAAAAAATTACCACACAATAAATATTATTCTATCGTCCGGATCAAAGGCTGTTCGCTCTCTTAAATCGGTAAAATCATTTTGAGAAATCACCTCAATATGATACCATCACTAATTTCTTGCTCTCTAATATTGCTGGAGTATGTATGTGTTTTTGAGCCTTTATCACCCGAAAGGTCTACAAAATTGTCAGTTTGGACAAATCACAATGCCTCATAATGTAGTATCTTGATTTTAGTGGATAAACAAAGCAACCACTTTCAAAAACCCAGGAGTCAAGAGGCAGCGCATCTGGAAAAAAATCTCCCGTGCTTTAGCTGGGGGAGTAAAACTAAATGTTAAAGTTAAAAATGATTGGTGTGAGACATTCAGTAGCTGGCTGTTATTATGGCTAATCCTCAAAATGCAAAACCAAAAATCTTGAGTTAAGTGTTTAGGGATAGAGTAAAGATGGTCATTTTATGGATGAATCAACACTCTCAAAGAGTAGCAATCAATTCAGTCATGTTACCCGCACCACGTTGGCATGGGTTTTTGGAAAACTTGGTTTAGTAGTTCTGAATCTGTAGCGACAAATAAAACAACCGCATTTGGTGAGCATACGGCGGGCGATAGAGGCAAATCTGGTGCTAGTAGCGATAACATCGTTTTTAGCACTGAGCGAGATATCGACCTGTATGAACTAGAAGAACTCTGTGATGCGGTTGGTTGGTCCCGTCGTCCTCTGAGAAAAGTAAAAAAAGCCATTGAGCATAGTTTTCTCGTCGCGTCTATGTGGCAAGTGCGAGGAAATAAAAGAAGGTTGATTGGTTTTGCCCGTGCTACCTCAGATCATGCTTTTAATGCCACTATTTGGGATGTGGTAGTTCACCCAGACTTCCAGGGTCAAGGGATGGGTAAGGCATTGATGAAATATGTCCTCAAAAAACTCAGAAGTGAGGAGATTAGCAATGTTACTCTTTTTGCTGATCCCCAAGTTGTAGATTTTTACCGGACTATGGGTTTTATGCCTGACCCAGAAGGTATTAAAGGGATGTTTTGGTATCCTCAGTAATCCTTAATTTGCGAACAAAACAGGTTGCCACCATAAATTCGCTATCATGCTGAAGATGTGCTATTCTTATTTGGTTTGGCGATAAGCAGTTATCTAGCAGGATCAACTTTGTCAGGCTAAGTCAACAAAAAAACTCTTACTGAGGAAGTAATTTAATGTTTTCCAGGTAAGGGGTTGGCAATCTGCTTTAAGAATGATATAGTTAGAGAGATGCTTAAGCAAAACATGATTTTAGTTATGTGCTGCTAAACTATCAAAAGCAAAATAGTATTTCCGGGATGTAGCGCAGCTTGGTAGCGCGCCTGCTTTGGGAGCAGGATGCCGCAGGTTCAAATCCTGTCATCCCGATTGTTAATAAAAATAAGTCTTTTAATTTTGGCTAGGGCAGAACTGTGCGATTTTTCTCTATGCTATAGAAAAAATGTCAATCTTGGTTGATTTTTGATAGTGCAATGGCACATGGAACGATTGATTTAGTGATAGCGTCATCCATAATTGTGAAAAAGAATAAAATAGCATTGTTCTTAATCATTAGGAGTCCCGGATATCAATCTTGCCTTGGGAAGAAATATAATAGGCCGATACAGCATTTAGTAATGAATAGAAAGCTCAGATTAAAAACAATTAGATAAGTCTATAAGTTATTTATACATTAAATAGCTTGGTATAACTAAAACTAGTTGTTGCTGTATGAAACGCCATAAAACGCCATCATTTTCTCAGATGTCTAAGTTAATTCAATTATTGATATTGAGGTGAGGAGTAGTTATGAAATCATTAGTTCGCTGGGGCACAAGCTTAGGTTTAATAGGTAGTACGCTGCTAGGAAGTGTTACGTCTCTCAATAGTCCTGTGTTGGCCTTATCAGAACAACAAATAAAAAATAAATTGGACTCAGTACCCGTTTATTTGATTACTAATGATAAAGGTCTGCCATTGAGTCGTACCTTGCCTCCACAAAATGGGAAACAAAGCGCCTCAGTAACAGGTGTATATATGAGTCGCCAGGAAGCTTTGGCTTTTATCAAAGAATTGCAGAAAGCTAAAATTAAAGACCCAAAACTGGAAGACATGGCAAAAAAACTGCAAGTAACTGCGGTGCCTCTGGGTGTAATTTATCAACAGTTGCAACAAACCAAGGATCAATCTAATCGACTTGTGTTCGCTTTCAAACCTGTAGAGAAAGAATTAAAAGGGGCTTTAGACTTGCTACGTGCCAGCGGTCAAAAAGTAGATCAATTTAAGAGTGTACCGATCTTTGCGGTGAGATTTTCACCAGATAAAGGATATGTCCCCATTCAACTGGGTCAAAATAAACAGCAAATGATTCCTTTATTCTTGAGTAGGCAAGATGCACAAGGTTTATTAACGCAAGTGAAGCCTAAATTTCCCAAGGCAGATATTCAAGTTATTGATGTGGATGGGGTGATTAAAACTTTAAAAGATAAAGACGAGCCTTGGTTAAACCAGGTGGTTTTGGTTCCATCCCGAGAGTCAAGAGAATATATTAGGACTCTGCCTCCAAATAATAATGCGCCTAAGCCTAAAGCTTAGCCTTCTAAGTAGGGTTAAATATGATAAATCAACAGCCGGTTACTGGTTTGGAACTTTGGCAGTGGCGAAATGAAGCTATTCAGAGTGCTATCACTCATGATATATCTCCTGTAGAAGTAGATTGGCTTTTACAGGAAATAGCTGGATTAGACCGCTTGAGCCTGCGTTTGGAATCTTTCAAAGCATGGGATAAAGTCCAGACCCAGATTTCTTTGGCAGAGTTAGACCAGTTGTGGCAAAGGCGCTTACATGACCGCTTGCCGGTACAGTATATTGCTGGAGTCACACCTTGGCGAATGTTTAAACTCGCAGTATCAAGTGCAGTTTTAATTCCCAGACCAGAAACGGAGATGTTGATTGATTTGGCTGTGGCCGCTGCTGTAAGTGGCGGTGTACAATCAGGTCATTGGGCTGATTTGGGGACTGGTAGTGGTGCGATCGCACTGGGATTAGCTGAGGTATTGATAAATGCCACTATTCATGCTGTTGATTTCAGCCCAGAAGCCTTAGCGGTTGCTAAAACCAATGCTGAAAATGTGGGTTTTGGGGAACAAGTTAAATTTTATCAAAGTTCGTGGTGGGAACCGCTAGAATCTTTGAAGGGTCAGTTTAGTGGAATGGTATCAAATCCGCCATATATCCCCACTGATACCGTACTGACTTTACAGCCGGAAGTGCTTAAACATGAACCACATCTAGCTTTAGATGGTGGTGCTGATGGTTTAGATTGTATTCGTCATTTAATAGAAGTTTCCCCTGCGTATTTGCGTCCCGGTGGAGTGTGGTTGATTGAAATGATGGCAGGACAAGCAGATATAGTAAGAGAATTATTAGAAAATAAAGGTCATTATTGTAATATTTCCATTCATCGTGATTTAGCAGGAATTGAACGTTTTGCTGTGGCTTATACAACTGTCTGAATCAGGATTTAGAGCATTAAGAAGATTAACAGGACTTTATTTTCACTTGCAGATTACTGATTAAGGAATATCAGCTTGTTAAAAAATTTGTTCAGAAGTAATTACCAATCCAGGAAAAAGAGGATCTTCTAAACTATCTGTACCGCGTTTTGTTTGAGGAAGTGCATGGGTTTCTGTCAACAATAGATAAGTAGTTTTTTAATATTTATGAATGTTTCTCTAGAAGTTCTGCTAAATGCTGCAAAAGCTGGAAAACTAATCAGCTTCCCCACAGGTACGGTTCCCGCACTGGCCACCATACCTGAACAAGCAGAATTGATTTATGCTGCGAAACAACGCAGTTTAGATAAACCCTTAATTTTAATGGCTGCTAAAACTGAGGATTTATGGGACTATGTTCAAGGTAGCGATATTGAATATCACATATGGCAAGAGGTAGTGAATAGATATTGGCCTGGTGCTTTGACTTTGGTTTTACCGGCTAGTAATAAAATATCCCAAGTCATGAATCCTACTGACCCTACAACCATTGGAATTAGAGTACCAAATCATACAGTTGCTCAAACTATTTTGGCACACACTGGACCGATGGCTACAACTAGTGTCAATTTATCAGGACAACCTGCTTTACAAACTCTTGCAGAAATAGAAATGCAGTTTCCGGAAGTTTTTACTCTAGAATCTACAGAATATAAAGGATTAGGTATACCTTCTACAGTTGCTAAATGGATGGGGAATGATTGGCAAATTTTACGTCAAGGTGTGATTAAAATAATTCGTGATTAAGTGATATAACGGGGATTTAAACCCCGCTACAACACTGGGTCATTTTATGAGGTGGGGGATTTAAATCCCCAGAATTTGTGAAAAATTAGAAATTAAAGATTAAAAATTAAGTATGATGAAAAAATGACAAGATATTATTGAGCATCAAGCATCAAACTTTTTATGACAACTTTAAACGATTGGTCATATTTAGCGGCAGGAATAGCAGTCGGGAGTAGTTTAACCTGGTTTTTGAGAAAATCATCACCAACGTCGTCTGATTTAGCTCCAGTATCTTCACAGACAGAGAACTTATTACAAGATAACTTATTACAACAGGTAAAAAATACAGAACTGGCTTACCATCAAGCTAGAGAAATGAGCCAATTTAAAGCCGGTTTTTTGGCACGGACTACCCATGAATTGCGATCGCCCCTCAATGGTCTAATTGGATTACATCAGTTAATTTTGAATGATTTGTGTGAAGATCCAGCCGAAGAGAGGGAGTTTGTAGCTCAAGCCTATGAGCGATCGCTAAAATTGCTCAAAATGATTGATGAAATTCTCAGCGTGGCCAGAACCGACCAAGGCACAAACAAATTAGAAATTCACTCTATACACTTAACCCAAGTTTTACAGGAAGTTCATCAATTAACTTATATACTGGCAGCAAATCGTAATTATTCATTTACTATATCACTTCCAGAACCAGAAATTTACGTTTTAGCAGACTATCGCTGGCTACGTCAAATACTAGTTAATTTAGTAAATACTACCTTTTTGCAAATGGAAGAAGGCGGTATTTATCTTTCTGCTAGTACCGCAGCTACAAATAATTGTGTTTATATCTGGCTTGATGTCCCGAATCATGCTGTAATTTACAGTGAACCTATAGATTTAATTAAATCTGGAAAAAAGATAAATCAAGAAAATATGGAAATGTCATCAGGAATGAAGCTGTTACTTAATCAAAAATTACTAGAAGCGATGGGAGGAAAATTAGAAATTATTCCTTCTCCCATCACCAAAGAGGCAAAGCAGGATTTGACCAGATTACAAATATCTATGCCCCTAGCGATTCCTGAAGCTGAACATCACCACATGAAAGAGAATCTAGATGAGATTGATTGTATAGCACCATTGTAGTTGTACTATTAGTTTGAAAACCTATCTTTTTGTAAAATGCATGTTGGTAAGTAGTCATCAGGTAAACTCGCTCTACCTGCATTCGTGGATGACTCAAAACGGTTTCTACTAATTTAATTCCCAGTCCATTACCTTGATACTCTGGATGAATGACTACATCCCAAATTGTGGCGCGATAAATACCATCAGAATTAGCTCTAGCAAAGCCAATTAAATGCTCTCTATCCCAAACAGAAACCACTGGTTCACTATTAGCAATAGCTATGCTTAAATCCTCAACACTACGTCCCTTCGCCCAGAAAGCGGCGATATTAAATAGGTTCTGGAGTTGGTAAAGATCAATTTCTGCATGGCGTTCGCTAAAATGAATTTGAGAATTTTTCATGTATAGACACCCAAGTTTGGTAGTATCTTCGCTTCTGTTATGGCATATTTTGGGGGAAAATCCTCCAACCGTACATATATATGCAACTAAACAATTGAAAATAGTGCTTCTAGCTGTTGCGGCTCCCAAACATAAACGCTCCGGCTTGCAAACAAGACAATTTGTGGCTCAAATTAATTGTAAACAGACTCAAAATAATTGTAACCAGCTTGCAATCAACCAGTTCGGGTCAAATTAATTGCAAATAATAAATACTGCCTGCACTTGCAGTGGATATGCTTGTCTATACGAGTATTGATCTTCTGCCATATTTAATGAACCAAATACAACTTGTGACTAAAGTGGTAGTCCTGCAACTAACATTTGCTCCTGTAATTCACGCGCACGAGTTGGATCAAGTTGCCCACGAAACAGTGATTTAATTTCAGCCGGTTTAGCATTTCTTCCGCCAAGCCTCTCACTTCATAGCCATGCCTTGTGAGAGTGGGTTCCAAATCATCAATTGGCTTCGACAGAACGGACTCCAAAATCGCCGTAGTAACAGGTTGAACCGCGACTCGGTATGCAGCCTCCAAAGCTAGGGTCATAATATTGTTCAATTTGTAGTGGTATCAATAGCCGCGTGGCAAGTAATTCAATAGCTTCTGCCTCCAATATTTCACCTATGGGAGGATCAGACATACTATATTCCGATACTAGCCATTCAATATATTCTCGCTGATTACCAAGAATACCTTCCAAGGAAAACAGAGTTGCTCGATACCCAATTTCCTCCATAGTCGGACGGCGCAAATCATTTTTCAATTTGGGATGACCAGCCAGCACCACCGAGATGCCAAGTCTGGGTTTACTTCATAGGCTATGCCCTCAACCCATACTCTAGCGGAGCCATCCACTTTCCTTCGTTGCGCTTCGCGGGCAAAAGTACAAAACCGCTCCCAACTACACATCTGCCTGATTCCGCTTTTGGGCAGATTCTGCAACGAATCCTCCAGGGGAGAGTGCGCTTCTATACGGTGTCCTTGGTAGTTATAATTTAGCAAAAACTAGCGTAACCATAGGTTAGCCTCAACTTCATTTTCTGGTTCGTGAAAGTGGTAAAGGGTTTGGTAGGCTTCTTTAACTGTCCGAAACGGTCTTTCAACTTTACCTTTGGACCGAGCTGTTACTCTTCTACCATCTTTACCCGCAGGGATATGGGTAGCAAGTTTCATTCCCAAGCATTCCATCACGTTTTGAAATACATGGCTTTTAGCAATTGGTCCGTTATCCGTATAGATCATCTCAGGAATCCCTTGGAAGGGGCATCCATCCGAGGGTTTCGCTGTCATGGCATTGAATAAGAGGCGCAAGGCTGCTGTCACATCCTCTCCATAGACGCAATGATATTCCTGATAACACACACCACTACGGTCATTGACGACACTATAAAGTATCAATAGCGGATTTCCGCCGATTCTACCCACAAGGGTTGTTTGACGTCTTTTAAATCTGACGGGCTAAGGTCGAAATGCCAACATTCATTGCTGTACTCTGCCTGAAAACCTACTGCAGGTAGTTGATGGGTCATTGTGAGATGGTCATAGCCCCATGTTTTCAAATAAGGGTTGACAGTAGCTTTGGTTAACAAGCCCTTGGGTGGTTGAATTAAAGCTTGTGGTGTGTTCATCCCGAAATCTTCTAAAAGTTCAATTGCCCGTGCCGTGGAGACGTGCCGCCCTTTCTTGTTGCACGTGCGAATTTTCGTCGCTGCAATGACTTTGCAGTACATTTCCATATCTGCTTGTTTCTATATCTGCTTGTGACAAGTTCCCAGGTGTGCCACTATCTGAGCGGTTGATGGATTTGGGTCGGGATGAGTTACGCAAAGCGCGATATAGGGGATCTATTGACACGCCGTACAAATTTCCCGTTTCTTCCATGAGCTGCGGACGGTCTCGGCAATGGCTTGGTAACATATCAAGTCGATGGCGCAAGTTGGTTAAAGATTCTGATGGGATTTTCTTGCGGATCATGCTCCAAGTATGTTTACCTCATTTACTTTTGTAGCAGAAAACTGACCACAGAAATTACTTTCTCTTGCTAGTTGGGTGAAAAAGTATCACAATTCGAGATAGATTAGTTTCAAATGAGGCTCTAAAACTCACCACAGAAATTTTTGAAGGAAGTTTAGTGCTGTGGATACACGGTTATTATCTGAGGCTGAAGCTCTACTAGTAGAGTATGAGGAGTTCCTAAGAGGTAAAATGCATAGCACTTTTGATGCTTATATCCGCGTTCTCAGACAACTTCTGCTTTGGATTGTAGAATGGCCTGGGTATGGAGGAGATTTTTATCCCGAAGAGTTGACAAAAACGGCGATGGAAATTATTTATCTTGCCTATCTGGAGCAGTCAGGTTCTAGCATTGCTCATAGGGCGCGGGTTAAATCTGCTGTCAGTGGTTTTGCTCGTTGGCTGATTGAGGAGAAGGGGATTTTGCCTCGTAATCCCACCAGAGGTTTAAACATTCTACCTCAAGCACTTTTAGCTCCAAGATAATTGAGTACTGATGAACGTTATATTTTACGGAACCTGATCGAAGAAGATGGTCATCGACGTAGCCACGCTGTGTGTGCACTGGGGTACTGGGCTGGTTGTTGCGACTGGGCTGGTTGTCGCGTGAGTGATGTTTCGTGGTTAAGGATGGAGCATACCCATATTGGCCTCAAAGTTGCTTGGTTGCACGTTGGTTACAAGGGCGGTAAGGCGGGAGATATTGATCTAAATTAATGCTGCCCAACAACCTTTGAATAAATATATTTATCACGATGGACGAGATCCTGAGAGTTCTTACACTTTTACTTCTCAGCGCAGTGAGCGGCTAACTGTTGCGGGCATTCATCGCTGGTGGAAAAACATTAAAGCACAAGCAAATGTTCGACAGTGGGAACTTATCCATGATGTAACTTTTCATGATCTGTAACATGATTTTGCTCACCGAGCGCGTGAAGCCGGATGGACTTTGGAGGAGGTTGCTTATTATCTCAGTCATATCATCAAAAAGGGAACTCCAGCTATTCAAACTACGGTTCGGTATACCTAAAGTAGCCCTTGAGCAAGTGAAAGACAAGCTTACCTTGCTCAAGGGATAAATCGTCTCTTCGCCATGTTACCCAAGTTCTTTTACTATTGAGATGACTCCAAAACCTTTTGCAAATAAACAGGATGCTTATTTGCAAAAGGTTTTGAGCGACAAGTTGTCTTGTTTGCAAGCCGGAGCATTTATGTTTGCGAGCCGCAACATCTAGTAGTAAGATATAATCGAATAAGACAACCAATAGGTATTTCCGTAGTATTTCAGGAGAAAAGCATTATGTCTTTAACCGTGAAAGAACTATAAGAAATACAGATAGCATATCCAGACTATCGGATGGAATTAGTAGGTGGGAGCATCATTATTATGAGTCCGTCAGGTTATGAACCTGAAGAAGTAGGTACTCAGTTTGCAGCTTTGTTAAGAAACTGGGTCAGGCCTCGTAAACTAGGCACTGTAGTTGGTTCTAAGGTTTTAAATTACCTAATTCTGATTTGCGTGCGCTCGATGTTACTTTTGTACGTGCTGATAGACTTAAGCAATCAACAGAAGATTATGCAGAATTAGTTCCTGACTTGGTAGTTGAAGTAAAATCTAAAACTGATTCTATAGATGAACTCAGAAAAAAGATTCAAGACTTTATTAATTTACCTTCAAAAGTGGGAATTTTAATTAATCCTAAAACAAGAAGAGTAGAAGTTTCTTGTAATGGTTAAACAGTGACTTTAAAAGATGGTAATATTTTAAAACTTCCTGATTTATTACCTGGTTGGGAAGTGGCGATTCCTGAAATTTGGTCTCCTGTTTTTGAGTAGTTTTGATAATGAGAATTAGTAATTAATAAAAAACTCTTATCAATCACCCTTCGAGTTCGCCAGTGAAGTCTTGGGGGTTTCCCCCAAGACTTCACTGGCTCACCAATAAACCATCACCAATTACCAAATTTTAACTTCTCAAACTCACTCCGAATTTCTCCACTAAAGCTTCACGAACTTTATTATGCACTGCTTCTACTTCTGCATCGGTGAGAGTGTGATCGATTGAACGATAAATTAACCGAAAAGCTAAACTCCTTTGTCCTGGTGGCACATTTTCACCACGATATTCATCAAACAATTCCACAGAATCTAATAACCCTTTACCAGCTTTCGTGATCACCTTTTCAATTTCCGAAACGGTGACTTTTACAGGAGAGAAAAAGGCAATATCTCTATCACTGGCTGGATAGGTAGAAAAAGGCTGGAATTTAGGAACTAACAGTTGATCATCATCCAGGGTATTCAAGAGCACATCTAAACTTAATTGGAACACATATACGGCCTCGGGCAAACTTTTTTCCCGTCGCAATTGGGGGTGAACTTGTCCAAAAGTACCCAATCTGATTCCCCGCACCCATAAAGAGGCGGTACGTCCTGGATGCAAACGGGAATCTCGATTTTCTGGTTGAAATTCTACCTGCAAATTAAATTGACGAAATACACTTTCTAAAATGCCTTTAGCTTCAAACCAAGTCAGGGTTTGTTCCCGTCCATCACGTGACCATTTACCAAGGGTAGAATCACCACCCATGATCCCAGCCAGCATTTCAGCTTCGTCTAAACCTTCTTCTTCTCGCCAGAAAATCCGCCCAATTTCAAAACCATTCAGCATCCCATTTCCCTGTTCTATATTATATTGACAAGCGTCAATTAAACCAGCGATTAAATCAGTTCGCAGTGCTGAATATTCGGCAAATAAAGGATTTGAAAGGACTATCTGTTTATCTTCTCCTGGTTTGACTAAAGAATAATGAATTAATTCCGTCAAACCTGCTGCCCGTAAATAAGATCGTATTTTGCGGAGTAGTTCTTGATCTAAAGATAAATAACCAGCTTCTGCTTTATCCGGTAAGGTGTCGCAGAATTTATCATAACCATAAAGACGGGCAATTTCTTCAATTAAATCAATTTCTCGTTCTAGATCACGATAACGATAAGGGGGTACTGTCACCTTCCAAGTACATTCCTCATCTTTCAATAATTCACATCCCAACGCAGTGAGGATTTTTTCTACATCATCTACTTCCAGTTCTCCAGTTTCTTCTTCTGATTGAATCGGACCTAGCACTTCATTGACTCTATCTAAACGCAGTAAGATAGAATGTGACCAAGTGGAGGGATCAGGACGAGTATCAAATATTTCTTGTTGGAGAATCACACCTGACGCTAATTCATTAATTAACGATAAAGCGCGGTTATTAGCTATTTCTAATTCGGCTCGATTTACGCCTCTTTCATATCTACCAGAAGCTTCACTTCTTAATCCCAGGCTGCGGGAAGAACGACGAATGGCGACAGAATCAAATAAAGCTGCTTCTAAAATTAGACTTTGTGTACTTTCATGAACTTGTGTTTCTTCTCCACCCATTACTCCTGCTAAAGCAACTGCTTTGTTATTAGCAGTAATTAACAAATTTTGGGTTGACAAAGTGCGGGTTTGTCCATCTAAAGTTTTTAAGGTTTCTCCAGCATCAGCAAAGCGCACACCAACGGTTAAATTTTCACTACTAGCTACAGATTGTAAACGCTCTTTGTCAAAAGCGTGGAGAGGTTGTCCCCATTCTAATAAAACATAGTTGGTAATGTCTACAACATTATTAATTGGTCTGACTCCAGCGGAACGTAAACGTTGTTGTAACCACTCAGGAGATGGGGCGATTTTGATTTGTTCAATAACTGTACTGATGTAAGCCGGACAAGCTTGAGTCTCACGGATTTTTACGGTTAAATTTCCTGTATTTTGGGCAATTGTCACGTTTTCTAGTTGTGGAATAGATAATTGACCACCAGTCAAGGCTGCGACTTCCCTGGCGATCCCCACCATAGATAAAGCATCAGCACGGTTAGCTGTCGCGGTGACATTTAAAATCACATCATCTAAACCCAACAATGGACGAACATCACTACCCAGAGACAGATTTTCTTGGGTAAAAATATGAATTCCGTCTAAATCTGTGGGTAAACCCAGTTCTTTTAAGGAACAGATCATCCCGTTAGAAGGGACACCTCTAAGTTTAGCGGGTTTAATTTTTAAATCAATTTTTGGTAAATAAGTTCCTGTGGTGGCAACTGGGACATAAATATCAGCACGGACATTAGCCGCACCACAAACAATATTTAAAGTCTCATCTGCACCAATATCTACTTGACAGATGCTCAATTTATCAGCGTTGGGATGGGGTTGACGCTCAAGCACTTTCCCCACAATTACGCCATTGGACCAAGTGCGGCGATCTTCAATATCTTCTACTTCAAACCCTGCTATTGTCAAGGTTTCGGCTAATTCTTCTGGACTAAGTTTTATTTCTACTAGTTCACGCAGCCAGGTTAAAGAAATACGCATGGAGTGTGCTTGTTTTCCGATTCGTCTTTTGCTGCTCTCATTTTAGAGTGTCTGGTCAGTAATTGAAAATTTCCAGGGAATGGGGTGTAGGGGTATATTGTCAGGGAATGCATATATACTGAAAACCGTTTAAAAGTGTCATTCTGAACGTTCGCAGAGCGTCTCTGAAAGAGATAGTGAAGAATCTCCGAGATACTTCGTTGCACTACGTTACCCATGCCTTACGGCACGCTGCGCTATCAGTATGACATAAGTCCAAGTTTCACCCCTTTGCAGTATTATGAGGCCTTGAGTATTAATCAAAACTTATCTAACCGAAAAATTTCTATATATATTATTTTTCTTTGTAAATAAGTATTAAGAAATTCTTATTAAAAAAGATTGCAATCTCTTGATTTAGTTGCTAAGGTGTGTAGTGCCAACCAACTGGTGAATGCTCGGATGAAAAAGAGGTAAAACCGATGCTCTGTATCCACTCTGCCAATCAACTTGAGTTTTGACTAATCTATGGTATCAACGAGGAATTTCTGTTTTGTACAGGCAATTAAGGGGTATTGCAAAGGAGTAATAAACAGAAATATCTGGCGTAACAATCTTACTGTTCATCAATTATCTTACCTTTTGGATAGCAAAAAGCAGAGGTAAGTCCAAGAATTTGGAGGTGAAAACCGATGAATATTCAAGGCAAAGTTGCTTTAATTACAGGGGCTTCCCGTGGAATTGGTAAAGCGATCGCATTAGAATTAGCCCAGCAAGGAGTAAAGCGGCTGATATTGGTAGCACGCGATCACCATAAATTAGCCCAAGTAGCCCAAGAAATTGAGGAAATAGGCACCGAAACGATTATCATCGCCTTAGATTTAACCCAATCAGTCAACGTGAATATTGCGATCGCCCAACTGTGGCGCAACTATGGACCTGTCCATATACTTGTCAACTGTGCAGGAGTCGCATATCAAAACTCATTTCTGCAATCAAAACTTCCCCAAGTGCAAGAAGAACTCTCCGTTAACTTGTTGGGAATGTATAACCTCACGAGTCTGATAGCGCGACGTATGGTTAGTCAAAGAGAGGGAACAATTGTCAATGTTTCCAGTCTGATGGGGAAAGTAGCAGCACCAACAATGGCCACCTATTCAGCCACCAAATTTGCAATTTTAGGCTTTACTCAAGCCTTGCGTCGGGAACTAGCAGAACACAACATCCGCGTTGTCGCTTTACTTCCCACCCTCACCGACACAGATATGGTGCGCGACTTAAAACTATTTCGTGGAGTCACCCCTATGACACCCCAGCAAGTAGCCCAAGCACTCATGATCGGACTGCAAAAGGATACATCAGAAATTTTAGTCGGATGGCAATCTCATTTAGCCGTCTGGTCTCAAAACTTTGCCCCTTGGTTGCTAGAGGTAGTTTTAAAACTAGCAGCACCCAGAAAACAACCGCAAATCAGCTTAATTAAGAGTTTAACTGCGAAAATACAGCACTTTAGTAATTGGTTGTTCTCTAAAAATAAAGTTGCGTTCGTATCAGAGCGCAAGTAATCAATCACAGGATCCCCGACTTCCTAAAAAAGTTGGGGATCTAAGAGGATACATAAATGCTAATTCATACAAGGTGATTTATCACCCAGCCAGACTGGGTGAAGATAATTATTTCTTGCTTGTCAAGACGGTAGTAAACATCATTAGCATTCCACCTAGAAGAATGGCGATCGCTAATCCTCCAATCACCAAGTCTAAAGTATGATTATCTATGTTCATGCTTAATTCCACCAAAAGTTACGTGATATTTTCTAGACACTTTTAGGATTATTCGTGTTGTTGTCTTGTTTGCCAAGAAAGGTAGAAAAACAAAATAGCCAGCAAAATATAACCCACAGCCCAACTACTACCTGTTCCTCAACCCACATAACCGTATCTGCGATCTTCTACTTATAGCTGTGCATCAAACCTACCCAAGATAAAACAGCCCCTGCTAATGACCAATAGGCAGCTTGACAAAAATCTCGTTCAATAACGTAAACAGTGATAGTAGCTAAAGTCATCAGTTAAACGCCGAACTAACTTTACATAGTTCTAACCAGACTTCTTTAATAGTAAATGCAACAACATTAACTATTAAACAACTCGATAACACCCTTGTCGAGTCGCATCTGGTATTTCAATTACCCCCTGAACTCTACCAACAAATAGACAGACAAGCATGATTCAACCTACAACCCGAATTACCTGGCTCTGTCTCCAATCGAGGATTTAACAGTGAAACTAATATAGAAATCATAGCTCTACTTTAAAACCTGATTTCCTACCACTCCTGTACCCACATTTGAATAATGCACCTGCTTCTCTTCATCAACTTAGTCAATCAGAACCCACTCATCTACTTTTTAACACAGAAAGTTGGTTAGGCTTACAAGTTAAACAACCACGTTTACCAGTTGAAACTGGCTACCGTAGCTTCTGGGATTACCTAAACCTATCTATAATAAATAAGGACATATCTGACAGCGCAAATTTTAACAGCGCCATTATCAATTTCTTCCAGGATTGGACAGAAAATAATCTTCAATCAATAACTGATGAAACCATTGCTCAGTCTCGAGATAAAATAAGCAAAGGGCTGTAAGAATGGATAGATAGTAGTATATCATCTATGGATGAAGAAACTATTTCTCAAAGATTTAAGGAAGTAGTAGAGGGGTTTAAGGGATTAGCTAATCCTAGTTATGACTATGAAGATATTTTTCAAAGATTGGTCAACTTTTTTTTATAGAAGATGACTGGGCATTTATCAAAATTGAAGGTGAACCTATATTAGGTCTTACCTGCCAAGGTAAAAATGGTACATGGAATTGCTACGCTAAAGTATACTCAAAACAGCAAATAGTTTTTTACTCAATTTATCCTACTCTCGTACCTGAAAATAAACTGTTGTCTGTTTCGGAATTTATCAATATAGCTAATTGTAACGAGCTAATTGTAAACTAGTTATAGGGAATTTTGAACTAGATTTTGAACTGAGAGAATTTCGCTATCAAACTAGTTTTGATGTATCTGTTGCTATTCCCACTTTCGGACTCATCAACAACTTAGTTTATACAAACATCACCACACTGGATGAATTTTCACCAG
>NC_014248.1:837500-975000 GCF_000196515.1 'Nostoc azollae' 0708 | reverse complement strand
GTTGTCTCTATTTTAGATGAACGTTCTGCTGGTTTTTTCGCTTTGGGAAGAGCGAAAGCAACAGGAAAACCTGTAGTATTGGTTTGTACTTCAGGAACAGCAGGAGCAAACTTTTATCCTGCTGTTATAGAAGCTAAAGAAAGTCGTGTATCTTTATTAATATTAACTACTGATAGACCGGCAGAATTGCGAGAATGCCATTCTGGCCAAACTATTGACCAAGTGAAATTATACGGTAATTATCCCAATTGGCAAAATGAGTTAGCTATACCTTCGGCAGATATGGGAATGTTAAGTTATCTCAGACAAATGGTAATTCATGGTTGGGAACGTTGCCAATTTCCTAATGGGGGAGCAGTGCATTTAAATATTCCTTTTCGTGACCCTCTTGCACCTGTTCCTGATGGTACTGATTTTAAATTAGATTGTGAAGAGTTTTTTGATGGAATAATTCCTACTCAATCACATTTTGCCAATTACCCATTACCCAAAGAATGGGAATTATGTAACCGGGGGATTATTATTGCTGGTGTAGCACAACCCAAGCAACCTGAAGAATATTGTAGAGCGATCGCATACCTTGCTCAAACTCTTCATTGGCCTGTTTTAGCTGAAGGACTTTCCCCTGTTAGAAATTATACTAATATTAATCCCTATTTAATTTCCAGCTATGACATCATTTTACGTAATCAGGAAATTGCTAAAGAATTAACGCCAAAAATGGTAATTCAAATTGGGGAAATGCCCACAAGTAGAAAATTACGTAATTGGTTAATTGCTACTAAACCTTATTGTTGGCTAATTGATAAAAGTATTAAAAATTTAGATTCATTACATGGTAAAACTACACATTTAAGGATATCTATAGAAGAAATGGGGAGAAGGGAAAGTAGGGAAATAGAGAAAAGGAGTATTAATGAATATTTAGAAAAATGGTGTGCTATAGAAAATCAAGTAAGATCAAAAATTGATGCTTATATTGAAAACATAGATGAATTAATTGAATGTAAAGCAGCTTGGTTAATTTCTCATACTTTACCACCAGGAACACCTATTTTTATTTCTAATAGTATGCCTGTGCGGGATGTAGAATTTTTCTGGAAACCGAATAATTTGAAAATTAAACCTTACTTTAATCGAGGTGCAAATGGTATTGACGGTACACTTTCTACGGCTTTAGGAATAGCACATTATCAGCAAAGTAGTGTGATGTTAACAGGAGATTTAGCTTTATTACATGATACTAATGGGTTTTTAATTAGAAATAAGTTTATTGGACATTTGACCATTATTTTAATTAATAACAACGGTGGTGGTATTTTTGAAATGTTACCTATTGCCAAATTTGATCCGCCATTTGAAGAATTTTTTGCTACACCACAGGATATTGATTTTGCTAAATTATGCGCTACTTATAATGTGCAGTATGAGTTAATTACTTCTTGGGAAAATTTAACAGCAAGGCTGAGGTTCCTACCAAAGGATGGTATAAGGGTTTTAGAAATAAAGACAAATAGAAAAAGTGATGCTCAATGGAGAATGGAAAGTTTGAAGAAACTTGCAGAATACCTGGGGACTTA
Source organism: 'Nostoc azollae' 0708 (assembly GCF_000196515.1). Taxonomy (NCBI): domain Bacteria; kingdom Bacillati; phylum Cyanobacteriota; class Cyanophyceae; order Nostocales; family Nostocaceae; genus Trichormus; species Trichormus azollae. The sequence continues at coordinate 973,420 of NC_014248.1, read as the reverse complement.
ACTATGGTGTTTTTTAGATTTGAGGAAAATCAATTATTTAATCGATATGCATCGTTATAGTCATCCTATTAGAAATATAAGTGATACCTACAGTAGGCTAACGCATTACACCAAATCCGCGATAAAATTTTCAAGCACTTTTCAAGCACTCTACTTTTATGGAAACTACCTGGAAAACTGTGACAACCTATGAAGATATCCTCTATCAAAAAACTGATGGTATAGCTAAAATCACTATCAACCGTCCCCATAAACGTAACGCTTTTCTCCCCAAAACCGTATTTGAACTGTATGAAGCCTTCTGTGATGCACGCGAAGATACAAATATCGGTGTAGTTCTATTTACTGGTGCAGGTCCCCATACAGATGGTAAATATGCCTTTTGTTCAGGGGGTGATCAAAGTGTCCGGGGACAAGCGGGTTATGTGGATAATGCTGGTATCCCCCGTTTAAATGTGTTGGATTTGCAACGTCTAATTCGTTCTATGCCGAAAGTAGTAATTGCTTTGGTAGCTGGCTATGCTATTGGTGGGGGTCATGTTCTCCATTTAATTTGTGATTTAACCTTAGCTGCTGATAATGCTATTTTTGGACAAACAGGCCCGAAAGTTGGTAGTTTTGATGGTGGTTTTGGCGCTAGTTATCTAGCGCGGATAGTGGGACAAAAAAAAGCACGGGAAATCTGGTTTCTTTGTCGTCAATATAACGCCCAACAAGCTTTAGAAATGGGTTTGGTTAATTGTATAGTTCCGGTTGAAGACTTAGAAAGCGAAGGTATAAAATGGGCGCAAGAGATATTAGAAAAAAGCCCTATTGCTATTCGTTGTCTCAAGGCTGCCTTTAATGCAGACTGTGATGGACAAGCTGGTTTGCAAGAGCTTGCTGGTAATGCCACTCTCCTGTATTACATGACAGAAGAAGGTGCAGAAGGAAAACAAGCATTTTTGGAGAAACGTCCTCCCAATTTTCGAGATTTTCCTTGGTTGCCTTAGATTTAAATTAAAATCGCACCACTGATTAAGGTGCGATTTTGATAGATTTGAAAATTTGTAAAACCAAAAAATTTTAAAGTCAAATTTTATTGAACTGGAAAAAATTGATTAAAGTAATAATGGTAGGCTAAATTAGCACTGCGTGAGTATTAACTTCTTGTGAAGTGGGAGCAGGTATTTCTTCAACAGAAATTGCTGATAGATTGTCTAAATCTGTTTTTAGAGTGTGAGATACGGGTAAGACTGGTTTTGCGACTGGCAAAGTCCAGGCTTCTTCCAAGGTTTCCCAAGAAGGTGCAAAGGCTGGTAAGGCTAATGGGCAAGCTTTCCAACCTGCTTGTACTGGTGCGCCCAACTGTTGACACATTCCACCGCGACGACCCTCTGGTTGGTAATGACGGCAATATCGACAAGCAGATGTTAGATGGTTAATTGGTTTCATTTGGGTTCATCTTCAGTGCGGTTGAGGGCTGACTTATCACACCTATATATTTTCCTTCTCTAACAAAATAGGTGTAAAAGCCAAAAAGGTATTATTTTATCTGGGTTCTAGCTATTTATATTCAAAAATAAACTTTAGGATATCTTTAGAATGTTGTTATATTTGTCAATGATTATGGGAGTGGTTACATACTTGTTTTTGGCTAAAACGTATTGGGGATCAAGGTTAAATGCTTAGATTTAGATTCGCTCGACTTTTGTAACTAATTCATTAGATCACCTAAAATCACTGTTTATGAGGTAAACTCATCTGCTCCATTGAGAAGGGATGGATATAGTAGCAGATAGTTTTCTGAATTGGTAAAAAGTTATGGGATACATGGAGTTGAGCAATAATTCGTTGATGCTAGAAGCCCCCGGATTTATCCGTGGGGTGAATACAAAATCCAAAATCCTGTTAGAGGATGACAAAGTATTAACCCAAGTTTTTCTGGTGCAAGGAGGCTGGAGGCAGAAGAAAGCTAATATTCCCAATTACCCATTTTCTATTCCCTGCTATAACTTTTTGGCAGCACACAGGGAACAAACACGCCAGCGTTGCACTTCACCTGGTGGGGTGGGACATTGACACTGGGGACAAATAGGTAAGTTGTACGATCGCTCTTGCATGACCTTGGCCCAATCTGCAAAAATAGCCTGAGCATTCTCAGCAGTAGCTTTAATCTCAGTGTCAGAGATGATTTTACCCAAATCATTGATACCCAAATAACTGGGATGTTGTTGTGGTGATAGCGTTTGTGGCTGATTGCCTGGTAATGGCGATCGCTTCCACTTAGCTGTTGAGAAGCGAATATCTATCAAAGGTACAGGTAGCTTTTGATTTAACTTGAAAAGTATGGCTTTGCGTCCAAAGGTTAAGTTTTGCGCCCAAGCAGCACTAGAGGTTGCTACCCACAAAACATCCCGCTGCACTGACAAAGGGCGAGTTTGTGCCGCAACCGCAGCACCAACCATTTCTCCCCAACACTTCAGCAAGCGTTGAAAAGGTTGTTCTTGCCATTTGGCTTCTATTTCGAGAATGCTTAAAATATCATTAACTGATTTCAACGACATCTTTTTAACAAAGCAAAAATTTAGCTAGGTTCTGGAAACTATAATACGAAGTAATAAAATTTATCCAGCAGTATTACCTTTGAGGCACTGTGGCAATGAGTCAAAATCCCATAATAGGTTCCAGCACTCAATCGTCTAAAATGTCTGGCTTAAAGCCAGAGCTAGCCACAGCATTGGCAAGTTTAGAGGTGCAGCTAGACCAAGAGTTAATTAGATACAGACGCGCACGCAAGGGATTTAAGCAAACAAAAGAATTTGGTGTAGGGAGTTACACCCCTCATCAACCCCAACAGTTAAATGGCATGACTGAGGCATTGGGAAAATTTCAGCCATCATTGCCAGAAATTAACACTAACGCAATTTCTCTAGAAAGCCCAGTCTTGAAGACAGACAACCAGGAGGAAATAAGTCATTCTCCGGTGTCTTCTATCCAAGAGTCAGGCAAAATACAAACTCCATCTGATCCAGACCCAAAATCAATCAGCAGTATAGTCCCTACTAAGGCTCAGGCTGCTGAAAATGAAACTATCATTTCTACGGAAAATGCTTCCGAACACCCAGATGATTATTTAGAATCGAGTGAAGCACTGTTGAGGAGTCTGAAAGAAGAAGCAGAACCGAAGAAGTTTAGTCGTTCTAGTGATATAATTTCACCTGTGGGCATTGGTTCTATACTTCTGCTATTACTGGCTAGCCTGACTTTAGGTTATGTAGTATTCAATCCCAAAACGTTACCGCAATTGAATCTGGGAAAACTATTTAACAGTGGTTCGTCAACAAATACAGAAAATACTGCAATCACTGAAAGTAATGCCCTACCGATAGCCCAACCAGAAATCACACCTATACCCAAACGTCCTAACTTGGCTACGCGTGAGTTTCCACAGGTGAGAGATCCTAATGATGTGGTGGGCTTAAAACCTAAAGTTAGAGCAACTTCCACAGAAATACCTAAAACTATAGCTGTCTCAACCCCAAAAAATCCATTAGTTCCTGTAGATTCAGTCTCTACTGCACCAACACCTAAGCCAAAACAAACCTTGTCAGCTGTTAATGCAGAAATTAAACCCTCCGCTGATGGGTTCTATTATTTGATAACTGATAATCAAAGTGATAATGCTTTAGCCGCAGCAAAGCAAGTGGTTCCTGATGCTTATTTATCTCCTAACAAAAAGTATATTTATCTTGGTGCATTGAAAACTAAAGAAGAAGTAAAACTTAGGTTACAGCAGCTAAGAGTGAAGGGTGTTAACGCCAGTGTACAGCAGTAAGGGAGCAGTGCAGATATGGAAGTGATGAAGCGTATTCTGCGGGTGATTCGTGGTAAGTTCAATAGTTTGGTGCAGGGTGCTGAAGATCCAGAAAAAATTATGGAGCAAACTTTTCTGGAGATGCAGTCAAATTTGGTGGAGTTGCGTCAGGGGGTGGCTTGTGCGATCGCTAGTCAAAAACGTACTGAACGCCAGGCCTTTGCTGCTCAATCCCAAGCCCAAGAGTGGTATCGTCGCGCCCAACTAGCTCTACAACAAGGTAGCGAAATTTTAGCACGGGAGGCTCTCACCAAACGCCAAGCTTACCAACAAACTTCTACAGCCCTATTTGAGCAAATAGAACAGCAAAAACAGGTGCTAGGGAAGCTAAAACAGGATATGCGGAGTTTGGAGTTGAAAACCGCTGAGGTGAAAACCAAAAAAGATATGTATATTGCTCGGGCTCGTTCTGCTCAAGCATCTTATAAACTACAAGAAATGCTGAGTGGAGTATCAGATAATTCTGGTTTAAGTGCATTAGAACGAATGGAAGAGAAAGTTTTACAGATAGAATCACAAGCAGAAGCGATTGGTCAACTTAGTAGTGACAATCTGGAAACAAGATTTGCTGGATTGAAATCTATTAATGATAATGATGTGGATGCTGAACTAGCAGCCATGAAAACCCAAATGTTAGATCAGGTAAATAACACTCCAGTGCAAAATAGTCTCTCTGGACAGCAAGTACCTACAACGCCCAAAACTCCAGAGTGTTAAATGTAATTAGTTACTGTAGCTGAATTATAGTCTGATGATTCAGAATGGAGAGAGTATACCATTCCAGACTGAAAAGATTAAATTGAAATAGGTAGCTATTAAACAGTAAAAAAAGCTCACTGTCTAACCAAGCGCGTAAACCAAAAAAGGAAAAACACAGTTATGGGATTATTTGATCGTCTTAAAAGAGTTGTTGGTGCTAACGTTAACGATTTAATAAATAAAGCAGAAGATCCAGAAAAAATGCTGGAACAAGCTATCTTGGAAATGCAGGAAGACTTGGTTCAGCTGCGTCAGGGGGTTGCCCAAGCGATCGCAGCCCAAAAACGCACGGAAAAACAGTACAATGATGCCCAAAATGAAATCAATAAATGGGATCGCAATGCCAGACTAGCTCTGCAAAAGGGTGATGAAAACTTAGCACGTCAAGCATTAGAGCGCAAGAAAAGTTTTACAGACACCTCTACATCTCTGAAAACTAGCCTAGATCAGCAAACTATTCAGGTAGATACTCTTAAGAAGAATTTAATCCAGCTAGAGAGCAAAATTTCTGAAGCCAAAACCAAGAAAGAAATGCTCAAAGCGCGGATTACTGCCGCTAAAGCTCAAGAGCAACTGGGATCAATGGTAGTTAGCATGAATAGCAGCAGTGCTATGGCAGCTTTTGAGCGGATGGAAGAAAAGGTATTAATGCAAGAAGCCCGCGCTCAGTCTACCGCAGAATTAGTAGGTGCAGATTTAGAAACCCAATTTGCTCAGTTGGAATCTGGTAGTGATGTAGATGATGAATTGGCAGCATTGAAAGCAAGTATGCTACCACCAGCACCTGCTCCTCAAGGACAATTACCCCCTTCTCAAGCAACCACTGCTAAACCTACTGAACCTATAGATTCTGATTTAGAAGCACTGAAGAGACAATTAGATCAAATGTAACCTTTGCAGAGAAAAAACTTTAAACAATCCCACGCCTCTTGGTTGTGGGATTTTGCTTCCTTAGTAGTTGGTAATTGGTAATTGGTGATTGGTCATGCAAAAAAACTGATAACTGATAACTGATAACTGATAACTGATAACTGATAACTGATAACTGATAACTGATAACTGATAACTGACTATCGACCGTCAGATTAAGATAAAGTAATTTCTGTGTCAACTTTGAACGATGCCACCTAATGGAGACTTTAATGAGTAAGGGTGTAATCACTATCACTGATGCTGACTTTGAAACTGAAGTTTTAAAAGCCGAGCAGCCTGTATTAGTTTACTTTTGGGCTTCCTGGTGTGGTCCTTGTCAATTGATGTCGCCAATGATTAATTTGGCTGCTGCTAAATACAGCGATCGCCTGAAAATTGTGAAAATGGAAATTGACCCTAATCCCCTAACTGTGAAGCAGTATCAGGTGGAAGGTGTCCCCGCTCTCAGGTTGATGAAAGGAGAACAAATATTAGAATCTACTGAGGGAGTTATTAGTAAAGATAAATTTCTCAGCCTTTTGGATCAGCATTTGGATAATAATTAGTCGATAGTCAGTTCTAGGGGTTTAGCATTGCTAAACCCTGACTGTCAGAGCGATAACCGATAACCAATGACTAAAATGCAATTTGCAAAGCGTTTACAACCCCTACAATCTAATGTGTTTGCTGATATGGACAGGGCTAAGGCTGTGGCTGTGGCTGCTGGACGGGAATTAATTGATTTGTCTCTGGGGTCTTCTGATTTACCAGTACAGAATCATGTAATTGAAGCGATCGCAAAATCTCTTGATGACCCTAGCACTCACGGTTATTTGTTGTTCCGAGGAACTCAAGAATTTCGCTATGCTGCTGCTCAATGGTATGAGCAAAAATTTGGTATTAAAGTTGATCCAGAAACAGAAGTTTTACCGCTGATTGGTTCTCAGGAAGGAACAGCCCATTTACCTTTAGCAATCCTCAATCCTGGAGATTTTGCCCTGTTATTAGACCCTGGCTATCCTTCCCATGCAGGAGGAGTATATTTAGCCAGTGGACAAATTTATCCTATGCCATTACAGGCAGAAAATAATTTTTTACCCGTTTTGACTGATATTCCCGCTTCAGTTTTATCTCAGTCAAAGATGATGGTATTAAGCTATCCCCATAATCCTACCAGTGCGCTCGCTCCTTTATCGTTCTTCCAAGAAGCTGTAGCTTTTTGTCAAAAGCACAACATTGTTCTAGTCCATGATTTCCCCTACGTAGATTTAGTTTTCACAGAAGACGAAACCCTCAGTCCTCAGTCCCTCGTTCCCTCAATTCTGCAAGCTGACGCAGAAAAAAGCGTTTCCATCGAATTTTTTACTTTGTCCAAGTCTTACAATATGGGTGGTTTCCGCATTGGTTATGCGATCGGTAATGCAGAATTAATTCAAGCTTTAAGGCAAGTAAAAGCTGCCGTTGATTTTAATCAATATTTGGGAATATTAAATGGTGCGATCACCGCACTCACAGGAAATCAATACGGTGTAAAAGCGGCGGTTAATACCTTCCGGCAACGTCGTGATGCTTTCATCAACGCCTTACACCACATTGGTTGGCAAGTCCCCACACCACAAGCCACAATGTACATTTGGGCAAAATTACTTAATAATTGGAGTAATAATTCCATTGAATTTTGCACCGATTTAGTCAAACAAACTGGTGTAGCAGCTTCCCCTGGTGCCGGTTTTGGTAAAGCTGGGGAAGGCTATGTGCGTTTTGCATTGGTGCAGGAGCCAAAAATTTTAGAAATTGCGGTAGAAAGAATCGCTAAATTTATAAATCACGTATAAGCTGCACATTTAAAACTTACAGTCCATACATCATGCCATTTTTCTAGAAAAACAGTAATTTTACCGAGACAAATCGGCATCATAGTTTTACAGCTACAAATTCTGGGTTAGTTGCCAGCGATGATGGTATGTCCCATAGTGAGCATGGATGGTGTGGTGTACCTCCAACCAAAGTACCCAAACCTTCTGTGATGCTGGGCGTATTTGGTGTTGATGGTATTGTAGCTGCACAACGCAAGTTGAAAAAAGTATCGGGTTAAGATTCACATTTCAACATCATAAATCTAGAAAGTAGGGGTTTAGCACTGCTAAACCTTTTTGTTGGTTATAGATATTGCCGACTAATTTCCCAGAAATATTTCTTAAAATAAAGTTGGGGTGGTGTACATTTGTAATATTACTTAGATTCAGCCGTGACAATATCTTCATCAAGACTACCACTAGTTAAAAATCCCGAAAGATTGGAAAACCGTCTTTCAGAAATTCCCCCAGAAGCCGGGGTTTATTTGATGCGAGATGGGTGCGATTGCATAATATATATAGGTAAATCTCGCAAATTGCGCTCGCGTGTCCGTTCCTATTTCCGTGACTCCACTAGCAAGACGGAACGCATGAACACAATGGTTAAATTGGTGACAGAAATTGAATTTATAGTCACCGATACCGAAACAGAAGCATTAGCACTAGAAGCCAACTTAATCAAACAGCACCAGCCATATTTTAATGTTTTACTTAAAGATGATAAAAAATATCCTTATCTGTGCATTACTTGGTCAGAACAATATCCGCGCATTTTTATCACTCGCAAGCGTCAACTAGGAAAACCAAAAGATAAATATTACGGTCCATATACAGATTCTAGTTTGCTGAGGGAAATATTGCATCTATGTAAGCGAATTTTTCCTCTCAGACAAAGACCACAACCTTTATTTAAAGACCGTCCTTGTTTAAATTATGATATTGGTCGCTGTCCTGGTGTTTGTCAAAAGTTAATTTCAGTGGAAGAATACCAGAAAATTTCTCAAAAAATAGCAATGGTATTTCAAGGCAGAACTCAGGAATTAATTGAGATTTTAACAGAACAAATGCAAGCCGCATCCGAAGAATTAAACTTTGAAACTGCGGCCAAAGTTCGTGATCAAATTGCTGGTTTAAAATCTTTAACTGCACAGCAAAAGGTATCCTTACCTGATGATACTGTATCACAAGATGCCATAGCTTTAGCAGCAGATGATCAACATGCCCATATTCAATTATTCCAAATTCGAGCAGGTCAGTTAGTAGCACGTTTAGCTTTTATCGCTAACTCTGATGCTGAACCTGGAGCTATTTTACAACGAGTTTTAGAAGAACATTACCAAACTGCGGAAAATGTAGAAATTCCGACTGAGATTTCAGTCCAGCATGAGTTACCAGACGGGGATATTTTGGCGGATGTTTTGACGGAACGCAAGGGGAAAAAAGTAACAATTGTTGCACCTAAACGTCAAACTAAAGCAGAATTAATAGAAATGGTGGAACGTAATGCCCAATATGAGTTACAAAGAATGCAAAAATTGGGCAATGCTAACCAACAAGCACTCCAAGATTTAGCAGACATTTTGGATTTATCGGAGTTACCGCACAGGATTGAAGGTTATGATATTTCCCATATTCAAGGTACTAATGTGGTAGCTTCTCAAGTAGTTTTTATTGATGGTTTACCAGCTAAACAATATTACCGTCACTACAAAATTAAAGATCCTGATATTACTATCGGACATTCTGATGATTTTGCCAGTTTAGGTGAAGTGATTCAAAGACGGTTTAGAAAATATAGAGAAAATCCCCAATTGTCACGGGTGGATAATTCTGATTGGCCTGATTTAGTAATGATTGATGGTGGTAAAGGTCAACTATCATCTGTGGTGACAATTTTAGCAGAAATGGATTTATTAGCAGATTTGCAAGTTGTGAGTTTAGCAAAGAAGCGAGAGGAAATATTTTTACCGGGAGAATCTAAACCTTTGGAAACAAAAGCTGAACAACCAGGAGTACAGTTATTACGAAGGTTACGAGATGAAGCACATAGGTTTGCTGTGTGTTTTCATCGTCAACAAAGAAGTGATAAATTAACGCGCTCGCGTTTAGATGAAATTCCCGGTTTAGGACAACATCGCCAAAAATTACTCTTAGCTCATTTTCGCTCGATTGATTATATCCGTCAAGCTACATCGCAACAATTAGAAGAAGTTCAGGGAATAGGAATGAAGTTAGCAAAAGACATTTATGATTATTTTCATCCAAGTTGATGAACAATTGTGTAATGATTCAGGTCTAAGGTAGAGGGATTAAAGAAGGTGTATGGAAAATGGAAAGCAGAGTGAACCATGGCTTTGATAGGTTGGTCAAAAAACTCAATTAGAGAAAGTGCTTGACGACGACAAGTTTGTATAACCGTTAATAAATTGGCAGGATGTTGGAATAGCTCCAGAGAAAGAGAACCACCAGAGACTTTTCCTTGTATCAGTGCTAAACCTAACCTTGGTTTAGCTAAATTATGATCAAGGTCTATTGCCTAAGGAAGGTAAAAGTTTACCAGGTTCCCCTGGGGCTTGATCAATGAATGAATGGAAGATTCAACTTTTGGTTGAAACTAGGATGGGCAAGTCAAGAATTCATGAAGGTTTTGGGTTTGTTGGAATAAAGGGTAGTTTTTAAAACCTTCATCTTAAAACCTTCATCTATGAGGTCGATGAATTTTGTGCCAATTTTTTGGTGATTGAAGCCAGGAATCTTGATTAGTGTCTTGAAGTGACGGGGTAGGGTAGATGTGCCTGACATTTCTATTGAGCTGTGACCGCATAACCGTTATAGGCAGTAAAGTCATCAGAACTGATTACACCAGAGTAACTTGAACCCACAATGGATTCTAATTCGCCAGGACAAGGAGTATCAGACCCATGAAATCAAGGGAAGTCACTATTGGCGAAAATCCATAACTATTGTTTCACCCCTTTGAGTACCCAGGGTGTTTCATCCCCAAGGATATGAGGCTGGGTTTGTTTTATCCACTGTTTGAGGCTATGAATACTTTGAGCCACTGGACCATCTATTCCTTCATTGGTACCTACTAATGTTCCCAGTCCAATTTCTATTGGACCCAGTTCCCACAACAAGAAATATTCTTTTTCATAGGGTCAATGGCCCTAGTTATTGATCCATCCTAAAAAAGCTTGTCCTGTGATTCCTATATCTTGTCCCGGTACTATCTCTGGTGACCAGTGTGCACTTTGTGTTTCCCCACACACACTGCATGCAAATCCACTTCCATTGGCCTGTCCAGCAACTCCCCTAGTTGTTGTGTTTGGATTTTTATTAGTTCGCCAAACAATTGCCCCTGACCTCACCATCCACACATTTGCCCTCCCACTATCTCAAATCTATTCTATCTACTCCACCAAACACCTTTCTCCTTTTTCCCCTATGCCCTGGTTGTCCTCTTGGTTTCCGTTTTGGTGTCTGGTTTTCTTCTGGTTTCTCTTCTTGTTTGTTCTCGGTTTCTTTGAGGATGTCTCCCAAGGGTGGTTTGGATCATGTTATGGTCTCTAAATCTCTACTGACTTTGAGTTTCTCTATTTCTTTTTCCAGTTCTACTACTCTATTTGTTAAGTTCTCTATACTTTTCCCCTGGTCAATAATGATTTCTACCAGTTGCTGTGTTCCCAACTGCTTCAATATATCTCTGTCTAGTTTTGGTGGCAGCTTCTTTTCCATAACTGCTATATTCTGCCTCACCTATCACACTTATCAATACCCCACCAGCTCAATCCTTACCAGGAAAGTTTATCTACACTTTATTAATCCATCATTAATTTACCTAAAATTTGATTCCACTTTTGTTTGTGAATTTTTTTTACAATTGAGTCGTTATTCTTAGCATTTAAGGCTTGATTCTGAAATTAACGAAATGCCTGTAAAGCTTGATTTACAAGGCAATTTACGCACTTTAATTAAGTTTCTGCATAATTACGTACAGAAGAACCTAAATTATCTGTGAAGCTTGATTATTTGAGATTGTCTCTTATTACTATCAGCAAAAACTTGTTCTTTTATTTGATTAGCAAGTTCATGCATCACTGGTATAGATAGAGAGTTACCTATTTGTTCATAACATTCTGCTAAATTACTGTGGGTTTTGAAATGATCAGGAAAACCCATAATTCTATAACACTCCCGCAGCGTTAATTTACGAACTACATTTTCTTCTGGGATGTAAATAAAAAACCTACCTGAAGTTTCTTGAGAAGGTATTCTTGGATCTACCCCTTCTATAGAAGGGATTCTATTACGCTGATGATGAACTCTTGATAAATGTTCTGTGTTTGGTCTAACACCTGTTTTCCAGATACTTTTATTACGATATCCTACAAAAATCAACCCAGATGGTTGTTGTTTTGGATTATCTATCATTCTGTATTCTTGGGGATTTCAATATTCAAATTTGCCAGACTTACATACAAACTCTCTTAGTGTAGGAAATTGAGAAGTTGTCTTGAGAATTCTAAAATCGAATTTTCGCTCTTTAGTAGCAACAAAGACTACTCTTTCTCTATTTTGTGGCAAACCAAAATCCTTAGAGTTGAGTATCTCATAGTTAACTACATATCCTATATCTTTCAAAGAATATATTCAAAGAATATAATATTACTTCTAATGTTCTACCTTTATAATGGTGTAATATATGTTTAAAATTTTCTAAAATAACTACAGGAGGTTGTATATATTCAGTAATTTCACATATTTTATATGAAAAGATAAAGTTTTTCTTAATTACCTATCCCTCACGGAAGCCGCAGGCATAATTACGAATTACCTCTTACTTGTTCGCAGTTGTCCACAAGCTGCATCAGCTTCTAAACCGCGAGAATATCTCACACTAACTGTAATATTTTGTTGTTGAAGAACATTAACAAAAGCTTGTATTCTGTCGCGGTTTGGTCTTTTATAATCCACTTCTTCGATCGGGTTGTAAGGAATTAAATTCACATGACTTTGAAACCCGCGCAGACGTTTTGATAGTTCTAAAGCCTGTTCTGGTAAGTCGTTTACCCCAGCGAGGAGTATATATTCAAAAGTTACTCTGCGTCCGGTAATTTCTACATATTCTCGACATTCATTCAGTAAATCTTCAATTGGGTATGGTTTTGCACTGGGGATAAGTTGTTCTCGTAGTGCTTGGTTAGGTGCATGAAGACTGACTGCGAGGGTAATTTGCAAATGATGTTGTGCTAGTTGATGGATCCGATCACGTATCCCTACAGTAGAAATAGTAAGCGATCGCTGTCCTATTCCCACATCTTCATTTAAAGCCTTCAATGCCAAAATCACATTTTCTGTATTCAACAACGGTTCACCCAACCCCATAAAAACCACATTACTAACCCGTTGCTGAAAATCTTCCTGTACAGTCAATACCTGATCAACAATTTCTCCACGGCTAAGATTACGTTTATATCCTCCCTTTCCCGTCGCGCAGAAATCACAAGCCATTGGACAACCAACCTGGGTAGAAACACAGACAGTTAGCCGTTTGTGACTGGGAATACCAACAGTTTCAATAATTTCCCCATCTGCCAATTTTAGAAGATATTTTACCGTGTCATCAGGAGCAACAGCACGATAATGTAAAGAAGAACGGCCTATGGGGACATCGGCAACTTTTTCACGCCAACTTTTAGGAAATACGGAAATATCTCCGAGCGATCGCACACCTTTATCATATATCCAATCATGCAATTGCTTACCCCGATAAGCAGGTTGTCCCTGCTCTTGTACCCAAGCAGTTAACTCCACCACGGAAGCACCGAGGAGAGGACCAATAAGTTCAGATTTTCCGAAGTTTGGGGAATTTACTTGAGATACCAGAGGTGTAGCAGACATAAAAAAAAAAAAAATTATTAGTTGATCCTGGATCTCTATCCTACACCCACCATCTCAACTTGTCTTGGTTTCCTGGGTCAAATTAATAGGAATCTCAATTACAAACTCTTTTCCCTGCTTAGGTTCAGATATTGGCACGGTTGATTGCAATTTGCTGTAGTGATGATTAGTGATGAGTTGAACGAAACAAATGACTATGTTGAGGATGGTATAAACGAGAGCGTCCTGTTGTCGGTAGGAGTGCAGGACTGATTATATAAAGTGTAGTGCGTAGGAATTGTTCATCATGGGTACAATTGGCCATTTGTTCCAGAGGAACAACGCGGATTTTCTCATCAGGCCATCCGATGCGAAAACAAATTGCTACTTGGGTATGTGCTGGATAATGTTCTAGTAGTCTGGCTTGGGCATCGCTGACGTGACGTGCACTCAAATACAAGCATAGACTAGCTTGATGTGCGGCTAAATTAGCCAATTCTTCCTGAGCAGGAACTTCAGTTCTTCCACTGATACGAGTGAGTATGATAGTTTGCACCAAACTAGGGACAGTTAACTCTACTTTGAGTTTAGCAGCAGCAGCTTGAAAGGCACTAATACCAGGAATAACTTCAAAAGGGATATCAGCCTCTGCTAAAAGCTCCATTTGCTCATGGATAGCACTGTAAAGACTAGGATCACCCGAATGAAGACGAACAACAGATTTGTGCGATCGCACTTTTCCAATCATCATCGATAAAATCTCTTCTAAAGTCTTATTCGCTGTTTTAATAATCTCCGCATCTGGCCGACAGATATCTAAAATATGTTCTGGGATTAAAGAATCAGCAAATAAAATCACATCAGCACTAGCTAGCAGTTTCTGAGCCTTAACAGTTAATAAATCTGGATCTCCTGGGCCTGCTCCCACAATGTACACAGATGATTCCAAGGGAGAAATCAAACCTGCATTGGTCACATCATTCGTACATTCACTCATAGACACCTAAACAAAAAGTCCACAAAAAACTTTTTAGCATTTCTGTCAATACCCTTCCGGATTAACTCCCTTTGCCTAGTAGATAGATATGGTAGATGCACCCTGGTTAAGCCCTGGAGAACACTCTGGGGCATTTTTTATTTTTGGTCATTAGTCATTAGGAAAATTACTTCCCAATCCCCATCTCCCTCATCTTTCCCAATCCCTAGTCCCCAGTCCGCATCATCCCATCACCTTTAGACGGGGAAACCACATCAGGTAAAGGACGTTTGAGAAAATAAAGCCAGGTTAAACCAGCCAATCCTAAAGTAATTCCCGTTAAACTGACTATTTGCGCCATTCTGAGTGGACCGAGCATTAAACTGTCTGTGCGTAAGCCTTCAATCCAAAATCGTCCCAAGCTGTAGGCTACCCAGTACACAAGAAATAATGTCCCTACCTTGAGCCTTGGCTTGCCAGATAGAGCGCGAAAAAATAAAGTTAGCAGCAAGGCAAACACCATTAAATTCCACAGAGACTCATATAGAAAGGTGGGATGGAAATATTCAAAATTAACCAAATTAGGAGGACGACGTTCTGGGGGAATATATAACTTCCAGGGTAAACTTGCAGGCCCACCGAAAGCTTCAGAATTAAAGAAATTTCCCCAACGTCCGATCGCTTGCCCTAAAATCAGCGAAGGAGCTACCAAATCTGCTAATTGCCAAAAAGATATCTTTTTGAGTTTAGCAAAGATTAATGCCGCTATTACACCACCAATAATTGCACCATGAATAGCGATACCTCCTTGCCAAATAGCAATGATCCTGTCTGGATGCTGGGAGTATTCTGACCACTGAAATAAAACGTAATATAGCCTAGCTGCGGGAATAGCGCCAATTACCAGCCAAATTGACAAATCGCTGATTAATTCAGGATTAACGTGACGACGCTTTGCCAGGTACTGGGAAATGGTAACGCCAATTAACACGGCTGAGGCAATTAACAAGCCATACCAGCGGATAATTATTGGCCCGATTTTTACCAAAATCGGGCCTGGAGAAGTAAATTGAAACCCCAAGGGCAAAGCCGAAAAATCCAGTGCCATGCAAAATTACCTAAAAGATTTGATTGACTACCCACGCAGTCTGCGCTGTTAATTACGGGTTAATTAAAATGGTAGGTCCTACCCACCGTACAAATCATAAGCTGGGTGGAATTCAAAATTCAAAATTCAATAGGAGTTCAGGAGGAAGACGAATATGGAATACATTATTCTCCCCATCACCCCTGCCCGTTTGTGTCGTTATAATTACCTAAAGCAGTTTGACGTATGTAAATGATTGCTATTTATCCTGGGAGCTTTGACCCGATCACATTGGGTCATCTTGATATCATTCAACGTGGTAGTCGGCTGTTTGATGGTGTGGTAGTGGCTGTACTGCGAAATCCTAACAAAAAGCCACTGTTTACAGTGCAACAACGGTTAGAGCAAATTCGTCTAGCTACAAAACATTTACCTAATGTGGAAGCAGATAGTTTTGATGGTTTAACTGTTAATTATGCCCAAATGCGACAAGCGCAAGTTTTATTGCGTGGTTTAAGAGCAGTTTCCGACTTTGAAATCGAGTTACAAATGGCTCACACTAATAAAACACTTTCTACTCAAATCGAGACAGTTTTTCTGGCGACCTCGAATGAGTATAGTTTTTTAAGTAGTAGTGTGGTAAAAGAGATTGCAAAGTTTGGTGGCTCTGTCAATCATCTTGTTCCTCCACATATTGCCATAGATATATACAAATGCTACAACCAAAAATCCCCAGCCCTGAATCCAAGCACAACGGACACAATCCCCCACCTCAAGAGTTTCCCAACGGACAAGGAGGTGTAGATATTCAGCAAGAACTCAACCAACTAGAGGATATGGTTCTTTCTAGTTTACGAATTCCCCTGACTGGACGAACGCTGATAGATGAAGAAAAGCTGCTAGAACAGCTTGATTTTGTTCGTCTTTCTTTACCATCGGTGTTTCAGAATGCAGCAGAACTCCTCCAACAAAAGGAGCTAATCATGCTGGAAGCTGAGGAATATGGGCAGCAGGTTGTGGAAGCAGCACAAGCTAAAAGAGCACAAATTTTGGCTGATAGCGATATTATCAGACAGACTGAACGGGAAGCAGAACAAATACGCCGCAAGGTGCAGCAAGAGTGTGATGCGATGATGCAGGATACTCTGGCAGAAATTGAGCAAAAACGACGTGCTTGTATGCAAGAATTGGAGGAAATGCGCCAAAGTGCGATCGCACAAGCTCAAGAAATTGAAGATGGTGCTGATCAATATGCTGATAATGTCCTGGAAAATATCGAACAGGATCTTCAGGAAATGTTACGAATTATTACCAATGGACGTTTACAACTGCGGGGAGATATACCAAAACAAAAGAATTCACCTAATGCCAAAAAGAGATGATAATATCAATTCAAAATTCAAAATCCTTCTTTCAGAAGAGCTACGCTAACAAAATAGTGGTTCCAGCAGGCTGCGAACAAAATTTAAAATGAACCCGTAAGAATGCCCCCCATTGATGTTATCCGTGCATGATGACTGGAAAACTAAACATCTAAAATCTAAAATTTGAAATTCAAAACTTAATACCGATTAGAACTGTCAGGAAAATTAACTTGGTGTCAGAAAAATGGTAGAAGGGAATTTTGAGGGTGTACCAAAAGGAAAAATCCACTAAATTAACTATAAATTAACTATATTCAAGAATATCCACATCGTAGAAAACAAATACTGGGAATAATTAACTATCAGTTTCAAGACTTGTTAGCCCAAGGTGAAATGTAGCATAGAGAACTTCAATGTGACATAGAAAGTAAAAACATAGGTATAAATCAGAAAGGAGCAGGGGGGAAAGGGAAACTAGAGATAAAAGAAGAGTTATGTCTATGCTTGTTCTATTGGAGGCAAATGCCAACATTTGAGGTTTTAGGTTTGCACTTCGGTATATGGAAAACGGAAGCAAAGGACACATTTCATTACTGGCTAGAGATATTACGAAATGTTTTCCCTCCTAGTCTCCTTGAATAGGTAGAAAAACATGATAGTGATTATGCCATGGCGACTCAGAAAAAAAGGCAGGAAACAAAGAGTTTTCCACCAAGGGTATTTTTGTTGAACAGGTCATTAGACTTGTAAAAATATTCCGGGTACCTCAACAAAGATTTCCCCTGAATTCCCCAATTTAGTCACAAGTAATTCTTACTATTTGTGGTTTAGTCACATTAGGAACTGGTTCATGAGTTTTGCCCATTTCATAAATGTTATGGATATGAGATCAGTTATGAATTAGTCATCAACATCTCCATGGATAGGAACTATCAGTTACTATTCCCAACCCTGATTCTTTCCTTGGCTCTTTCGTAATCTTAACACTATGGACAGCCAGACACAGACTCCTTTGTAAATTTCCGGACCTGTCTACTTTACATAACTGACAGCTGATCGTCATCTATCCCCAATTCCTAATTCAATTCATTCCAACTGGAGATTTAATTGTTGCTGGTTGCCTTGATGAGACACATTTCTTCGATTCATTCCAGCATCCAATAGTCAGCCTAACTTCTGGTACAACTGCTGATAAATAACATCCAGCCACACGGGAATCACAGGTTTACCTTCATCCCAAAATGTGATCGCTCCGCTCGCCGTAGGCATCGCTACCTTGGCAACTTCTTTGCTAACTGCTGATAAATAACATCTAACCACAAGGGAATCACAGGCTTACCTTCATCTAGAGATGCGATCACTCTTTTCCTATCAAATTCTACCAAAGAAAGTGAATCATCCTGTGATAACAACAACATAAACCGCTTCCCCTTACCGGAAATAAAAAACTCCGGTTCTTGTTCCTTCAGTTGTTTCAGAGTTTCACAGGCAATATCAAAGCTAATCCCCGTAGACAGCCAATATACCATAGCTGCCAACTCCACCAAATTAGACCTGGAGTAATAAATACTGCCTCCCGTTCCCGTATCACTAATTACAGGTACAACAATCCCCTTCTCTCGCCAATACTGAATCTGGCGAAGGGTACAACCTGTCAATTGAGCCGCTTCCTTACTTGTGAAAAAAGTTTCTTGCATAAAAAACTATTTTACAGAAAGCGGCTACCATACATATATGGTACTATTATATATATATCTACTGAGTATAAGACAAATTACCGTTCAGTGTCGTCTACTAGCCAGTGAATCTACCCGTCAACAGCTATGGCAGTTGATGGCAGAGAAAAACACACCATTAATTAACGAGTTACTGATGCAAATTGGTAAACATCCAGAAATTGAAACATAGCGACAAAAAGGTAAACATCCCACAGGTATTGTTAAAGAACTGTGCGAACGTTGGAAAAGTGATCCGCGCTTCATGGGACAACCTGCAAGGTTTTACACCAGCACCACAGCATCAGTGAACTATATTTATAAATCCTGGGTTACCCTGATAAAGCGTTATCAATCCCAATTGGATGGTAAATTGCGCTGGTTAGAAATGCTCAATAGTGATGCTGAATGAGTAGAACAAAGTGGAGTTTCTTTAGATGCTCTTCGTGCTAAATATGCTGAAATCTTGGCTCAATTTGCACCACAAGAAACTAACGGAGATACACCCACTAAAGGTAGAAAGTCTAAAAAGGGGAAAAAATCTCAAAACCTACATAGCGAAATAAATTTATCAAAATACTTATTTGATACCTACAACAATACAGAAGATCATATAACTCGTTGTGCTATTAGTTATTTACTTAAAACTAGCTGTAAAATTAACGACAAACAAGGAAAACCTGAAAAATTTGGTCAACGTCGCCGTAAATTAGAAATCCAAATTCAACGCCTCACAGAAAAACTAGCAGCTAGAATACCCAAAGGACGGGATTTAACCGATACTCAATAGATAGAAACCCTGATTACTGGTACTCAGACTGTTCCATAAAATGAACCCGAGGCGAAATTATGGCAAAACTATCTTTTAAGAAAATCCAGTCAAGTGCCTTTTCCAGTAGCTTACGAAACCAATGAAGATATGACTTGGCTGAAAAATCAATTCGGGCGCATCTGTGTAAAATTTAATGGTTTAAGTGAGCATACATTTCAAATTTATTGTGATTTTCGACAACTCCACTGGTTTCAACGCTTCCTAGAAGACCAAGAAACCAAGAGAAGTAGTAAAAATCAACATTCTAGTGCCTTATTTACCTTAGGAACTGGTCGTATAGCTTGGCAAGAAGGAGAAGGTAACGGAGAACCCTGGAATGTTCATCATGTAATCCTTAGATACTCGTATATAGACACAGGAAGGAACAAATTTAGTGAGGGAAGAGAAATGAGAATAAATCGCCAAAATTATCACCCAGACTAAAGCTAAAGGTGAGTTAAATGATAAACAACAAGCTCATCTCAAACGTAAAAACTCCTCTCCAGCTAGAATCAATAGTCCCTTTCCTCGTCCTAATCAACCTTTGTATAAATAAATGACAATCTCATATTCTAGTTAGTATGAGTTTGGGTTTACAAAACCCTGCCACAATTGCAGTTGTAGATGGTACTACGGGCAATGTTTTGACATATCACAATATCAAACAACTACTTGGTGAAAATTACAAATTACTCAACAGACAGGAACAAGAAAAATACCTGTTATCCCACCAACGCCATATAGCTCAAAGAATGGCTGTACCAAATGACTTTGGAGATTCAGAGTTAGGGGAATCTATAGGTAAATTACTAGCAAAAGAAATTATTGCGATCGCCCAAACATACAAAGCTGGCAGCATTGTTCTACCAAAATTAGGCGATATGCGAGAGCAAATTCAGGCTTAAATTTAACCCAAAGCCGAACAAAAATCAGATATAATTGAAGTTCAACAAAAGTATGCCAAGCAAGATGGAAATAGTAGACCTATTGCAAAATTGTTTCTGTGGTATGATAGAGGGTTTTAGATTTTATGTATTTTTGGTGTTCTTTACGATCGCTAATTTAAATATAACCCTGTAACTCTAACTTTTGGCTAGAACAAAGACAAATCACTATTATAGCATAAAATTAATTCTGCAAGAGGTCTAGTAGTGTTGATCAATGGAGCTACGGTAGATTAATTGCCAATATTCAAAGTCAGGCAAATAAAGCAGGAATCCCTATAGAGGAGGGAAAACAACCAACTCGAGCGAGTCCACAGGAGAAAGCCAAAGAATTAGCGATAAACGCCTATCAATCCCGAAAAGCCTGATTGAAAAAACACCGAACCTTGATAATAGAATAGGAATTAACAATAGCGCCGCAGTTCATTATTTGTTATAAACCTCTGTCCTGTGATAAATGCAGGTTAGGTTGACTGTTGTGAGACAGTCGTGCTTTCTGACCCTGGTAGCTGCCCACCTGATTCCTGTTTACTGGGAACAGGAATCAGGTGCGTCCCCAGTAATAGATGTGCGGGTTTAGCGCAGTGGTGGCTACCGAATCACCTCCCAGTAAGGAGGAATCCACCTTAATTATTTATTTTTGGCAAACCATTAAGTGAGGTCTATTTCTCTGGGGGTTTGCCAAAAGTCTAAATCCTTTGTCTAGTCTGTATTTTAGATGTTGAGATGCTTTGATAATCCTCCCTTAAAAGGGAAATTGAGAGCAAATTTACGACATTCGCCAAAATTGCTTTTAGAAGTGTCTCTGCATAAGGGTTTAGTCGGGCGTAGTTTCAACACCCCTCCCGGAGTGGGGCGTGTTGAAAGCTGGCATAATATTTTTCCATTGTGTTTCAAAGCCTAATGAATTAAAATTGTGTTTTAAAATTAAGGTGGGTTGAAAGGAGTTCTGTGATCGGACACAGTATCAGATGTGTATACTACGTTGAGCAGAAATTTAAGGACAATTAATCTGTCAACACTAGTTGAAAGAAAAAAATAAGTCAAAGTGACAATTAATTTGGCAACGCAGGCAGCATTTTGGCAATACGGACATTAATTTTTCAATGCGGTCAAATAATTAATTTGGCACTCGACATTTTCAATGGAGAATAGGAGATTTGAACCCCTGACCTCTGCGGTGTGATCGCAGCACTCTACCAACTGCTAAACCCTTATATTTAAAGGTTTCCTGGCTGTCTTAATGATGCCTTTAGGACATCACTAGGACAAATGAGAGAAATCAAGCCAGTTAACAATAATGGCTCTATTCAGCTTAAGTTTAGTTTTGGCGGTAAGAGATACAGTTTTAACCCAGTCCCAGGCGGTCACTATGATGATAAAAGGGACATGGCAACAGCTAAGGCGATCGCTACACAGATACAGAATGATATCTTAGCTGGACACTTTGACCCTACCTTAAATCGCTACAGGTTAGAACCCAAAGCAGCCACTAAGGCACAGCCTAAGACCTTACTAGAACTCTGGGATGCTTGGGTAGACTACCTAGACCTTCCGCCAGCTACTCAAGCCAATCATCACAAATGGTTTAGACGGATGATAGCCAAAGCTAACCCAGGATTAAGCAATACTAACTGGTTAACTCACTCCAATATTTCACCTAGAACCTACAAATAACGCTTTAGCCTGATTATGGCTTGTGGTAAATGGGCAGTGGGTAAGGGCTGGCTAGAGGTTAACCCCTATGAGGGTCTGAAACCCAAGAAAGACAATCCCAAGGAAATCAAGCCATTTACCCAGGAAGAAATAAGAGCAATACTAGCTGGCTTTGATGAAGTAGCCCCGCACTATAGCCCCTTTGTGAGATTCTTAATGGCTACTGGTGTTAGGACATCTGAGGCGATCGGGTTACTGTGGGGTCATGTAGACTTCCAAAGGTCAGAAATAGTAATCAAGGAAAGCTTACCTAAAGACCTAACGGGTAATGGCTACCGCAGAGTTAGGAAGGAAACTAAAACAGGTAATATCAGGTATTTACCAATGTCCTTAGAGTTACAGGCACTCTTATTATTTCTTAGACCAGCCAAGGTTAACCCCGATAGCCTAGTTTTCACTACCCCTCAAGGCTGTGTTATAGATGCTGATAACTTTAGGTGTAGGCAATGGGCTAAGGTGCTTAAAGCTCAGAGCATACCATATAGGAAGCCTTACACCACTAGACACACAATGGCTAGTCATGCCATAGAGCAAGGTGTACCTATGACTGGTGTAGCTTACTTGTTAGGGCATACTGACACATCAATGGTAACTAAACACTACGGTCACATGGTTAATAGACCCACCTTACCTGCCATACCCATAGGCTAAAATACAACCATCGAATATCCGTAACACTCTTGGAAAATCCAAGAGTGTTTGTTTGTAGGGTATATCAAGAAAATACACAAAGCTTGTGCGTTCTTTAAGTTACATACTAAATAACCTAATATCACAATTATAGTCAATGACTGCATTGACTATAATGAATGTATCGACTTAAAAGGCTAAATGAAAAATATCACGGTAAGGCTAACAGATGAGGAGTACCAACGGCTACTTAAAGCCCAGTTGGATTACAGCCAGTCAGTTGGTCAGCAGGTATCCCTCAATACCTACATAAAGACAAAAATACTACCCGCAGAGTAACACTCTGAGATTTCGGATAAGTCTTAAGACTTACCGAGATACCGTAAATAATAAGCGCTCTCTGAGTACCAATCAGTAAAGCGCTAGGAATCCCTTAGTAACGTGAAAACCAAAGCAAACTTCATCATGTCTTAATAATACCACAGTTGATTCAGGCGTAAAATTAGCGGCTACAAACCGCCTTGATATCCCCGTTCAAGATTTCTATCTGAAGAAAATAGTTAAAGCCATGAACTTGGCTGGCATCCCTTGGGACGGTACTGTAAATCAGATTGATATCTTTTGTCTTAAAGATTCTCGCCGTGAGTGGAGACGACTGAACCCAAATAATAGAACTAAAAACGTAGTTTATATCCGCTATATCTACTAACAGCAATAACGCAGCCCTGAGCATAAGAAAGCACTAGAGGCGATCGCTCAGGACTTACTCGGAAGTTCTAACGTTAGCCTACTCATGAGAAACATAGCAGAGGGTAGGTTAACCGTTACTGGTCAAATGAATCCCGTAGTAGTGCTGAGGCATGATCTACTAGCACTAAAGCTACAACTAGAGGAGACTATCAAGAATAGTAATGCAGTCTTAGGGGTTTGACGGGTTCAATAAATCGACGCATACAAGACCGAAACCATTATATAGTAAGCCTTTGACTGGTTCAAACTCACGCTTTATAAATCACCAGAGGTTAATATGACTGAAGCATACAAGGCTAAGAGGCAGGTTATTCAAGTAGCTGGTAAAGAAGTAGAAGTATTTCAAATACCTAACGGTGAGTTTCCGTACAGTATTACATCAGTTGCGTCTTTGATAGGTAAAGGGAAAACAGACGCTTTCTACTTATTTGACTCCAAAGCGGCTAAAACTTTAATGGGTGAGGGTTATACACGTACAAGTGACACGTACAAGGTTGAGAGAACTAGAGTCTCTGCAATAACTGACTTAGAGGCTAATGCTTACATTACCTGGAAGGCTCAAAGAGGAGATAAGGAAGCGATCACCCTGTTAGGTGCTGGCTTCATTGAGATGCTTCACCGTCGAGCTTGTAATGCTTTCGAGGTTAAGGTCGTGGAAGATGCCCACGAAGAACGTACACGGTTAAACTTTGAACGCATACAAGATGCGATCGCTTGCCAAGTGGCGATAGAACAGCATAGAGCTAACCCAGGTTTGTACACGTCAGCCAAAGCCAAGCTAGACGCTACATTAGGGGCAATGTCACATGAGGAATACGAAGAGTATTGTAGGCAAGAAACAGCCAGAAGACAAGCAAGAAACGAACAGCTACACCAAAAAGCTATCGAAGCTTGGGACAGCCACATCAATAATCCTAGCTATCTGTAGGATGCTAGATGGTATTTGGGAGGGTTTAAACCTTCCCAGCGCCCATAAAGACTCATCAAGATTTCTCTTTACGCTTCCTAGTTAGATTATGCTCCTTACAAAGTAATCTTAATACTGCGTGTGGTTGATGATATTTCTGCCAAGCTTCCCCATACGCACTATCAGATTCTCGAAATCTTTTAGTGTATATTGTTCCTACAGCTTCCTCAAACTCTGTAGGTATGTCATCTTGTTCTTGCTCAAAAGAACTCACAAGTTCTTTAAATGATGGGTGTTGATGATCAACCTGTATATCTTTATTAGAAGTGCAACCTGGATGATCGCAACTCTGACTAGACTTTCTATGCACAAACCGATAATCGGTAATCTGCTGTTGAACCGCTTCCCTGTAAGCAGATTCCCTCCGTTTTTCTATTAATCTAGTCATATCAGATTTGCATTTTTCATAACTAAAATCATCATCTTCTGGGTTGTTTTCTCTAACAACCCAAAGACAGTTATAGTCTGTACGCTGACCTGACGGTCTAACTTCAATCTGCTTTACCCCTGCACCTATTTTATTATCAGCATCAGGGTGTAATAGTAATAAATCAAATGCTACGGCTAACTCTTGCCCTTCTAAAACTCTTTCACCCTTCTCAAGTATTGATCTAATATATTCATCACGTTCTGTTAGGGTTTTAAAGTAAATACCGCCAAGTTCTGAGGGTTTTGCTACCATAATCATCAGGTTAACTCCATAACCGTTAGATTACCCAGGTAGCTATAACGGGTTAGCATACTTGGTCAATCAAGACTACGACTAGAGGTTGGAAATAATAGAGTGATGTGCCAGATAATACTGCATCTTATGTAAGTATTCTTCTTAGTGATGCTCTGAGTACTATAGAAAATAGCCTGAGCCTGATAATCTAACGCACCCGAATGGGCATCTACTTGTCTTTGTAGCTGGTCAACTTTGACGGATAGTTGCTCTATTAGCCGTCTTAGCTCGGCTACCTCATTAACTCTACCCGCTACCCAGTCCTTCAGAACTTCACGAGCCATAGGCGCTATCTGGACACCTCGACTCTCAGCGATCGCCTCAAGCTCATCGTAGGTGTCCATGTCTAGCCGGATCATGATCTGTTTACTTTTGTTAGCTATAGTACCCGTTATGGGTCTTACTGTACCTATGACCAGCCTACACCACTGACTAAGATTGAACTACTTCCCACATTTCCCTAGTCTCGTCTGTAGGTTGCCATTTTAGCTCGTCTGGATCTCTCTTAGCAGTCGATTGGGATGCTTTAGTAGGCTTGATATTAGCTAAGGTGTCTGATAAGGCTCTCTTAAGATTGTCTCTACCCTCATCATTCTTAGCGGGGGTAGACAGTGATATATGTTCAGGGAATAGCCTATCTACTAAAGCATCCCTAGTTAATACTAATGGCTTCTCTTCAGTAGCACACACACCTTGGTATACCTGTTTGATATGTAAAGCTTCTGATTGGTTTACCAGTAGATAATCCCCTGCTTCCCTAACTAATGCGCTAATCGGTGTCCTGGTTTTCTCAGCCTCAGCCTCTAACCACTGGTAAGTTTCTAAATCAAACCGAATACCCGCTTGTTTAAGTTTAGCCATCCCTAAATGCCTCGACTTTAACCTCACTTTGTCAACTCAAAGTTGACCAAATCCCTATAAAACAGGGACTATTGATGGCTCGGATTATTAAAAATGGCAGAATAACCAAGTTTGACCCATTGAAATATCCTAGAGGTCAAAGAGGGCGTTTCGCAGATAAACCGGATGAGCCTAGTGTAACTGGTAGGCGTTCTAGCAAGACTGGAGGAGTAGCCAAAACAGATGTTAGAGGGTTAACTCAGAAACAGCAAGCGAGACTTGAGATATACCGATCGCTGACCCCTGAACAACGTAGACGGTTACAGCTTCTAGCCTCACTCAACCCAGAACAAAGGAAAAGGCTACAGGAGGTTATTGCAGGGAAGCAAAAGAAGGCTTTAGAGGTTAACCAGGAACAACCCCAAGTTACTAAACCCGTAACTACTCAGGCTCTACAAGGTAAGCCAGATAAGCCAAAGAAAGCTAAACGATCTACCCCTAGCGATCGCCTGTCTGCTAACCCAGATCACTTAACCATCAAGGGTAATAAGTTGGTCATGTGGGAAGGCAAGCCAGAACTTGGTAAGGCTCAAGGGGGCTTTAACACTAGGACAGTTAAAAACTTTGAGTACGCGGTAGAGGTTAACGGGCAACGTGTTGTACTCAACCGTCAGACTAAGATGCACGAGTATCTTGGTGATCGTATTTATGGGATGCCATCACTTAACACTAGATTGGCTAGTATGACCCCTACACAGTTAGCCGATGGGTTAGCTAAGTATATGACTAGGGTAGACGCTAAGGATACTACTGTGCCTGATTGGTTGCCTACGTTTCACGGCAAGGTAGATAAAAGCCTACTAAAAAACGGCTATGGCAAGATGCAACAACACCATATTCACCAGTGGGCTAGGATACCCTTAGAGAACATTGTTAAAGATTATGAGTCCGGCAAGATAAGCTTAGATGAGGCTAAGGCACGAACTAAAGCGATCCTAAGCAGGGAGTCTAAGAAGACTAAATCCGGCAAGCTTGTAGAAGATTGGGTATTAACCCCAGCCGATAAAGATCAACGGGCATTTGTGGTACTACCTGGGGGTTTACATGATATCTCTAACAAACCGATGTAGTATGCCAATCACCCTAAAGGGATTGATGTAGATGCCTCAGACTTCAAACTAAGATCATATAGATTACCTCAGTATGGTGACTCAGGTAGAGACTCGCACTCTAACGTATTTAGACCAGGGTCATGCTTAGAAATATACCGTAGAGAATCCTATGTACTACTAGGGGAACTCAACAGGCGAATAAGTAGAGGTGAGTTGTCACCTCAAGAGGCTCAAACCATCTTCATGCAAGGTTTAGCCAAGGTAGACAAGGCTAATCAATATAGGTCAAAATATAGTAATAACCAGGAAGGTTAAAAGCATGACCACTACAGATTATAAGTTAGATTTAACACCTACTGATGGCTCGGCTATCCAAATACTGGAAAATGATGTGGTAGAAGTCCGGGCATTAGATGATGATGATTATATGGAAGCTGAGGTGTTTGAGGTTACAACAGCCTCTGGTGAAACCTATGAGGTAGATTATGTAGAGTCGCCTGAGTCTACTCGTACTTTTTTATGGCAAGCCATTGACCCTGATTAGTGATTATATTAGCCATAACTTTAGGCTGACCTAATACCAACTATTTAAAGACCTGAGATAAATCTTGGGTCTTTTGGTTTGTAACCAGCTAATAACCTGTGGCGATCGTAGCTACGTTAAATGTTGGTAATATCCTCTAGCAAAGTGTCCTAAAGTGTCTTAAGCTTAGGACAGCATTAGGACAGTTAGGACAGGTTTTTAGAGCCTAAAAGGCGAAGCCTTATGGAGAATAGGAGATTTGAACCCCTGACCTCTGCGGTGCGATCGCAGCACTCTACCAACTGAGCTAATTCCCCGTGCGAGTCTGGAGCGACAAACCCCGACACCGATATAATAATATATTATTATCACCTTAAGCGATATCATATCATAGTATATTAACATTTTAGGCGTTGCAAAACACAAACAAATATGAATTGGTGGTACTTTATCTGACCTTCGCTGGTATTTGCGGTGATGAGAGCGATTGCTAAATTTGCCGCAAAGATCTTTGTGATTCGGCAAAGCCTTTATTTTTAGTTTTAAACGGAGAGGGAGGGATTCGAACCCTCGTATACATTTCTGCATAACAGACTTTCCAGGTCTGCGCCTTCAACCACTCGGCCACCTCTCCAGGTGCCATGAATTTCAATAATAAAACGAAACTGCAAAAAATGCAAATGTTAAACAAGATATTTCTACAATGAATTTAAAATTCTACATTCTCAAGCAAAAATTAAGATGGTTCAGACTCACACAATCAGAGTTCGCGATCGCGCTACTGGTGTATCATACACCTTACAAGTTCCAGAAGACCGCTATATCCTGCATACAGCCGAACATAATGGTGTGGATCTGCCATTCTCCTGCCGTAATGGGGCTTGTACCACTTGCGCTGTCAGGGTCCTGTCAGGAGAAATTTACCAACCAGAAGCCATTGGACTATCGCCAGAGTTGCGCCGTCAGGGTTACGCCTTGTTATGTGTGAGTTATGCTCGTTCTGACTTGGAAGTAGAGACACAAGACGAAGATGAAGTTTATGAACTCCAGTTTGGGCGCTTTTTTGGTAAGGGCAAAGTCAAAGCGGGTTTACCCTTAGATGAAGATTAGAGGCAAAAAATGAATATTGTGGCAGGGTGCAGATGCTTACAAAATAATATTGCTATTATACAAGTGTCCGTAAGCGTCTTGGGGCGAAAAATAGCAATATTATGCTGTTTGTTGTTATTGGTGAGTTGTCAAGCCAAAAATCAATCAACAAATATTCTCACTGAAGTGAAAATAGCGCGGGTTGTCAGTGGACAAACCTTAGAAGTGGTAGGGATGGCAGAACAACCAAATTGGATTTCCCAAGTGCGTTTAATTGGTGTGGATGCACCAGATTCGCGTCAGTTACCTTGGGGTGATGATGCTAAAGAAATGTTAGAAAAATTGATTGATAGCCCCCAAAAATCTATCAAATTAGAATTTGACCTAGAAGCTAAAGACAAATTTGGGCGCACATTGGCTTATGCGTGGAAAGATCAGGTATTTTTGAATGAACAAGTCCTCAAACAAGGGTATGCTCTATTTGTAGCGCGATCGCCTAACCACAAATACGATAATCGCCTAGAAAATGCCCAACAATGGGCTAGACTCATGGGTAAAGGCATCTGGAATCCAGAAAAACCCATGCGTTTGACTCCTGGTGAGTTTCGTCGTATGTATAGGTGATTGGGGAGTAGATATTGGGAGAGATGATGGAGATGAGGGAGATGGGGAAGTAATTTTCCTAATGACTAATGACTAATGACTAATGACTAATGACTAATGACTAATGACTAATGACTAATGACTAATGACTAATGACTAATGACTAATGACTAATGACTAATGACTAATGACTAATGACTAATGACTAATGACTAATGACTAATGACTAATGACTAATGACTAATGACTAATGACTAATGACTAATGACTAATGACTAATGACTAATGACTAATGACTAATGACTAACTTACAAATTTTTCTAGATATTGCTACTGAAGCAGCCTTAGCTACTGGTGTAATTTTGCAAGATTATTTGGGTAAAGTTGAAGATGCAATTACCGAAAAAGGACGACCTGGTGATTTACTCACAGCAGCTGATAAGGCTTCTGAAAAGGTGATTTTGGAAATATTACAACGTCATTTTCCTCAACATTCCATTCTCGCGGAAGAATCAGGGAAATTGGGAGATCAAACGAATGAATACCTCTGGGCTATTGATCCTTTGGATGGTACAACCAACTACGCCCATCAATATCCCTGTTTTGCCGTTTCCATTAGTTTAGTTATTCAAGGTGTACCGCAAGTTGGTGTAATTTATGACCCCTTTCATAATGAACTATTCCGGGCTGCTGCTGGCTTAGGTGCAACTCGCAACCGCCGAACTATTAAGGTTTCTAAAACTGCTGAATTGAATAAAAGTCTGTTAACAACAGGATTTGCTTATGATCGCCGGGAAACTACCGACAACAATTATGCAGAATTTTGTCATCTTACCCATCTTACTCAAGGTGTTCGGCGTGGCGGTTCAGCATCCTTAGATTTGGCTTATGTTGCTTGTGGCCGTATAGATGGTTATTGGGAGAGAGGTATTGCACCTTGGGATGTTGCTGCTGGTATAGTTTTAGTACAGGAAGCTGGTGGATTGGTAACAGCTTATGATGGTACGGCTATAAATATTGAATCAGGGAGAATCCTCGCCACTAATGCTTATATTCACAACGAGCTGAGTCAAAAATTAATGCAGATCTCGCCTCTCTCATCTTGGTAAATAAGAAAGACTGCTGAGATTTGAACAATAAAAATTACAGGCTGGTTAAACAATAAAAATTGGTGCTTGGGTGTAAGATTCCTATATGTCTTTAAAAATAGATGGTGGGCTATTTAAATATGATTTCATAGATTATCACGCAATTCTGTGTGTTCCTGTGTATGCGGATGTCAAAGTAGTACGTAGACGTTATCTCAAAATTGCTCGTCGCTTGCACCCAGATAGTTCCGTAGTTGCAAAGACTTCTGATAAAGATATAGCCAATATGTTGCTATCCAAGCTGGTGAATCCGGCTTATGAAAAACTGTCTGTAGAACGCAATCGGGGAGAATATATTTTGGTTTTGTCCCAAATTGGCAAACGTCTAGCACAAGAGTCAACAGAGATAGAACTTAAGACTGAGGCAGCTAAGGATTTAGCGATGGCACCCAACATTGATTTATCCTATAAAACTGCACTTGCTAAAATTGCAGAAATCCAATTTGCTGAGTTACAGCAAACGACCCAATTCATTACCCAAATTAGTGAATTGAATTTAGTGTACTTAATGCGGTGTCCAGGTAAGTTAAGTGTAACGACACCAGTTGTTAAACTGGCAATTCATTCCAGCACACCACCACCCCCACCAAAAGAAGACTCGGTGGTGGAACAGTACCTGCGACGTGCTCAAACTCTGATTAAGAATAACCAATTTGTCCCAGCCAAAGTAGAATTACAAGAAGCCTTGAAGTTGGAGCCGAAAAACAGTCGCGCCCATAGCTTCATGGCTATATTATATATACGGCAAAATCAGCTAAAAATGGCAAGAATTCACTTCGATAATGCACTGAAATTAGATGCCAAAGATCCTATTGCTTTGGAGTGGAAACCCAAAGTTGATCAGGTTTTAGGGAGTCAATCTGGTACTAGTCAGGTGAAAAAATCTGCCGATAGCGGAGAGTCACAACCAGATAAGTCTGGAAATGGTGGTTTGTTTGGTGGTTTGTTTGGTGGGAAGAAAAAATAATGGTGTATCAACCAGCAGCGGGAGCTAGGGATTTACTGCCCTTAGATGTGGCTCAAAAACGCTGGATTGAAGATAGGTTACAACAAGTTTTTCATCGTTGGGGATATCACAGGATTATCACCTCAACTTTGGAAAGAATGGATACTTTAATGGCTGGTGGAGCAATTCAACGCCATAAGGTAATACAGTTACAAAATGGGCAAGATGAAGAATTGGGCTTGCGTCCAGAACTCACAGCTTCTATTGCCAGGACAGTAGTCACTAGCATGGCAGAGGCTACTTATCCCCAACGGTTGTATTACAATGCTAATGTGTTTCGTCGTAGTAACTGGGAAAAGCGACATAATCGCCAGCAAGAGTATTATCAGGCTGGAGTAGAGTTGCTAGGATCAGGTGGGTTACTGGCAAATGCAGAAGTGCTGCTGTTGGTAGCCAATTGTTTAGAAGCTTTGGATTTGTGGGGATGGCATTTAATTTTAGGTGAAGCGGGAATTACCAAATTTCTGCTTGATGCTTTCCCGACTCATGTCAGAAGTAAAGTGCGGAGTGCGATCGCTCACTTAGATCGAGTAGCCTTAGATACCTTGCCTCTGAGTGAAGAACTGCACGAACGTGCCAGAATTATGCTTGATTTGCGTGGTAATAGTGCAGATGTCTTGGCAAAAATCAGCAGTTTAAACTTAGATGCAGATCAACAAGAAGCAGTAAATAATCTCAAATCTCTCGTCGAGTTACTAGAATCAGAAGGTAAATTCCCCTTAATTCTTGACTTGAGTTTGATTCAAACCATAGACTATTACACAGGTATAGTGTTTGAAGTAGTTAGTAATACTGATGGTCAGGCACAGGTACTAGGGCGCGGTGGTCGTTATGATCAGCTTCTAGGGTTATATCATCCTCAAGGAGAAAACATTCCCGGCATAGGCTTTGAGTTGAGCATTGACGATTTATACCAACTTCTTGCTTCTACTCAGCAATTACCGCAAACTACCCCAGCGAGTAACTGGTTAGTAGTGCCAGAAAGCAAAAATGCTGACGCTGCAGCCTTTGCTTACGCCCAACAACTGCGAGATTCTACCAATTTAGTGAGGGTAGAAATGGACTTAGGGGGAAGAGATGCAGAAGCAATTCGGAACTATGCAAGTCATCACTCTATCGCCCAAATCGCCTGGATTAAAGCTGATGGTTCACCCACAATTGAAGCAGTCCATTAACAGGTAATATTACAAATTGTTACGCTAGAAACTGCTGATTCAATAAAGAGAGGGAAGCAAAAAAATGCCACATACAATTGTGACTGACGTTTGTGAAGGTGTTGCTGACTGCGTAAGTGCTTGTCCTGTAGCTTGCATCCATGAAGGACCAGGCAAAAACATCAAAGGAACAGATTGGTACTGGATAGACGTTGCTACTTGTATCGACTGTGGCATCTGTTTACAAGTTTGTCCAGTAGAGGGAGCAATCTTACCAGAAGAACGCCCTGAATTGCAAAAAATAGCAGAATAGGTGACAGGTGACAGGTGACAGGTGACAGGTGACAGGTGACAGGTGACAGGTGACAGGTGACAGAAAATTATTGTTACCAATTAGTAATTACAGCTTCCCTGTTCCCTGTTCCCTATTTCTAATGACTAATGACTAATGACTAATGACTAATGACTAATGACTAATGACTAATGACTAATGACTAATAACTATTTATTAACAGTTGAAAATGTCCATGCGGGATATATTAAAGATGTAGATATCTTGCAGGGTATAAATTTCCGGGTTGCAGCAGGAGAATTAGTTACCGTCATCGGTCCTAACGGTGCAGGTAAATCTACTTTAGCAAAAACAATTTTTGGACTTTTGACACCCCACACAGGGACTATTACCTTCAAAGGGCAAAATATTACAGGTTTAAAATCAAATCAAATCGTGCAGAGGGGAATGTGTTATATTCCCCAAATTGCTAATGTTTTTCCCTCCTTAACAATAGAAGAAAATTTAGAAATGGGGGCTTTTGTGCGGAATGTGGCCCTCAAACCCTTAAAAGATAAAATATATACCATGTTTCCCAGATTGAGCGATCGCCGTCGTCAACGTGCGGGGACTCTCTCAGGTGGAGAACGTCAAATGTTAGCGATGGGTAAAGCATTGATGTTAGAACCCAGCTTATTATTATTAGATGAACCTTCAGCGGCTTTATCTCCTATTTTGGTAACGCAAGTATTTGAACAAATTAAACAAATTAACCAATCGGGTACTGCTATAGTTTTAGTAGAACAAAATGCCCGTAAAGCTTTAGAAATGGCTGATACAGGTTATGTTTTAGAGTCAGGACGTGATGCGATGTCTGGTCCCGGTAGAGAATTACTAAATGATCCAAAGGTGGGAGAATTATATTTAGGTGCAGGAAAAGGGCATTAAATATTCTTAATCTCATGCAGAGGCGCAGAGTCCCAAAGAAGAATGCAAGAGTGAAATGAGCAAGACTAGAAATTTAGTTTGTCAATAGTTTGACTTTAATTCCTGGAAATTGCCTAGAAGGATATATTGATAAATATGCGTATTGAAGAATTACATTTACAAAACTTTCGAGGTTTTCGAGAACTTAAATTGGACCTTCCTCCAGATTTAGCTGTTTTCATTGGTGTTAATGGTTCAGGTAAATCATCTATTTTAGATAGAATTGCTATATTTTTGTCTCGCTTTATCTCTATATTAAATCAGACCGTTAAACGAGATTCTAGCCTTCATCTAAGTGAAGATCATATTAATATAAATGCAACAGATGGAAATTGAACATTGGCAACCAGGAAGTAAATATCCAGAATTGCAAATAAACTATAAAAATCTCCTTGCCTCTTGTTCAGGTAATCGTGGTAGTAAAAAGGATAATCAGCATTGTAATCCCAGAAAAGGTGATACAGAAATTACGTATACCCTGAATACTTCGGGGGAACAAGTTATTCAGGCATCCATGAGCAACCAAAAGGATTGAGAGCAGATTTTTCGTCAAAAATAGTCGCCAAACAGGGAATATTTCTAACCTTAGAAATGCGGTCACGAATATATTCAAAAAAGCTAATTCCCAACTTACGAGTAGTAGGAACAAGAGACATAAAAGTATCCCAAGTCTGAGTCCCTTCGAAAGTCTGAGTGGCATCACTAATATTACCTCGCTGCACCATAGTTCTAGCACCTAACTCAGCCGGGTTATTGTGCAAAGGTAATTCAGGATGCTCTAAAACATAAAGCAACTCAGAAATTTTGACCAGAGTTAATTGTTTTCGCTCATCCAATTGTTGATAACCACTGTCAGTGTGGAACAACTTCCAAAACTTATACCGGAGTTTATCTGCCGTTTGCTGACTGGGAGAATCTTGATCAGGGAGTAAGTCTCGGTAGTAATTCTAGAAATCATCCAGGAATTTATCTAAAACCTTTTGGTGACAAGCAATAAACGCACTTAAGTTCTTATAATTTCTTCCTTCATCTACCCAACACAAAGCGATATTATCAGTCAGTAACTTCAATTGAGGAGCATCATCATAAACCAGAGTTTGTACCACTGGCCAATCAGTTTGTTGATGATAGAAAGCAATAGCTGCTGCTTCCATAATCAGAGTCCGTTGTTGTGAACCCAGTTTAGGCAGATGTGTATCCAGTAGGGTATGAAACTCTACCTCACTCAACACAGTTTCTTGAGGTAATACTTGGAGAGCATTTCTCCATTTAGTTGGTAGTTGAAAATGCTCGCGCAAGTCAATATTCTCTAGGAACTCTAACAACTTGCCTTGGGTCATGTTACTCCCATAGTACAAGCTGATAATCAGGGTTTTTATTCCTAGACCGAATTCTCCCTCATAACCCCAAGGAGGTTCTGCCAAATAGGTTTTTCCTTATCATGGTGAGTAGTATTTCTCTTTCCGGAATAGTACGTTATCGGTTGCCAGGATGATGTCTTGGATGATTACTTCTTCATACCCTTTGAACTGCGCCTCTGCTGGCAGTAATTCTTGGGGATATTCTAGTATTTCTTCTCTGTCTATTTTAATCCCAGCCTTCTTACTGCCTTTGTTCTCCTTTTTTGGCGTTTGTCGCTCTTTCTCCCATGAGTGATTGCTTGTGAAGCCTTTTTGATTCTTGGCTTTTATCTCTGGCTGACCCTTTTCTCCCTTCAATCGGTTGTTTTCATCTCTTAACCCTTGATTTTCTGCCCGTAATTCTTTTACTTCTGATTGTTACTGCTCTCTTAGATTCAGTCATATCTCTACTTTCTGACCCATGGATTCCTCTGCAATTCCTTTTCCCTCAATGCTTTGGAGCAACTCTGTTTGTGATAAGTCTTTTGCTAAAATTTTTTGCCTCATGTCTCATATTTTATAACGCCCTGTGTCCCACCCTCAACTTCTTCTTTTTTTCTCTCACCCCTACTTATTGCGCCGATACAATTGAGTATTAATCCCGCAGATTCTAAAAACTGTGAAAATTATATCAAGTTTCCTTCACAAGGAAAAATTTTTTCTGATGATGAAACCATGAATTATGAATTATGAATTATATACTATTTTGAATCTCAATATTCAAAGTATCCAAGAAAATACTAAAGTAGCTTTAGATGCAATCATTGAGGTGTTAAATAAAAATCTTCCCAATAGACCTTGGTCTAAAGAAGCTCTTAAGAAGAAACTCGAAGAACTGACTAGCAAAGATGAAGAAGGTAAATATAGTCCATACTGCCAATATATCGTTTGGTATTTAAGCAAAATATTAAATAACCCTTAAACCGTCTAATCAGGTACTCTCATATTACTGTCAAACCTGATATATTCCTGGCAATCATGTAGAAGTTATCAGGAAGATGAATGAGTATAATTAACGGTTTTATAGGTCATCGTAACTTCTTGAAATTTGCAGGTTTAACTACCTTAAGCATTGGCAGTATTACTGCCTTTAATGGCATGATTACCAACCGAGAAACAATTACTATTCCTGAAACTAATCCTAATCCTAACCCAGTCAGTGCAAATGAAGCCCGAAGAAGATTAATAGAAAGAAACAGAAGATTTATGAATCAAGATCGTCGATATACCAACCAATCAAAAAAACGTTTACAATCTGTTGCCAAAACACAGTATCCTTTTGCAGCAATATTAGGATGTGCCGATTCTTGCGTACCACCGGAAATGGTTTTTGATCAAGGACTGGGAGATTTATTTGTTGTGCGTGTAGCTGGTAATTTTGCTAGTGATGTAACCATAAGTAGTTTAGAGTATGCTGCGGCTACTTTAGGGACACAACTAATAGTCGTTTTGGGTCATCAAAGATATGGTGCAGTTCGAGAATCCATCAATAATACACAATTTTCTAATAAAATTAGATCTGTTGCTGACAGTATTGATGTTCCAGACAATATTGACGGTGTTGACAGTATTGAACCACCCTTTTCTGAAAACCAAACGAGAACAAATAATGTTGATAGTAATAAAAATGCAGTAATTAATAACATTCAATATCAGACACATAAATTGCGGCAAAATTCATCAGCAGTTTTAGAACGCTTGATTCAGGCTGGTAGATTAAAAATTGTTAGTGCTTTTTACGATATTCATACTGGTAAAGTTCAATTTTTAACTTGATTTTTGCCCTTCTCCTTTCTTCTTGAGATTTTATAGAGGAAAATTTCCAAACAACATCCATAATAAAACCATTTAAATATTTGTATAACCCAAATTTAGCTGTTATACTATTTTTTTATATATGCTAGGAATACCCAATATTTTTTGATCGTGAAATTAAAATAAAAAATATTTATGCATCTTCAACTCAACACGAATCATCTCCAAACTATCAAAAACCACCCTCAAACAACCTACCCAGACGAATGTTGTGGGCTAATCCTGGGCTATCTAAGTAGTGAATATAAAACGGTGGTAGAAGTCATACCTACAGAAAACGCCTGGAATACGGAAGCGTCCAATTTTACAGAAGAAACACAGAGTACCAAGCGAAGATATGCGATCGCACCGCAGAGGTCAGGCGTTCGAGTCTCCTATTCTCCATTTGTACATTTTCACATTAAAAAATTACTTATATCTAGCAATTGAGCGATTTTTTGATTCATTCTTTCATTCCCGGTAATTACAATAATAGTCACTTTGGTGTTAATTCAACTTCGTTGTTCTGGCACTGTGTGGATGTTATCTAGATTATTTCTTTCTGCTTATCTACATTTGGCAGTAGACATATTTTATTGTTATCTAATTTGAGTGGTTCTTGATCATAATTAGTTTTACTTTTTGTAATAAATTCGATTTTTGAATTTTCAAAATTCACATAATGATGTATATATTAGCAGCACTTAGGCAACTGGCACAGGCGATGGGTGAAATATAGTACGTCGGTATTAAATGAATCGGATATGGAAAGCTTTATCAACCCATAAGAAGTAGCTGTAACAGGAAAGATTATTCAAATATTCATGAGAAAATAGGTAGGAGATTGTATTAGATAAATGTTCCTGACGGTAATGAGATTTACTAAACTTGATTACTGCCAACACTTATGAACTAGTCAAATTAATTATACAATTACTAATTTAGCAGAGCATTTAGAAAGTATTAGCCATGATGCAATTAACTATTATTTAAAAACCGAAAAGTTAACATCTCGTTTACTATAGGATAAGGTGAAAGAGGTAGTAGAACCTGATGGTAATGGGTACATCATATTTGATGATAGTGTTTTACACGAAAGATATTCTGAAGAAATAGAGATGGTGAGGAGACAATATAGTAGTAATAAACATGGCATACTTAAAGGAATTGGTGTAGTCAGTTGTGTCTATGTGAATCCTAAAGTTCAAAGATTTGGGGTAACAGATTAGCGCATTTTTAATGCTGATGTGGATGGTAAAACCAAGATAGACCATGTGAAAGATATGCTGCAAAACCTGGTGTATCATCAGCTTTTCCCATTTGATACGGTTTTGATGGATACATGGTATGCAGTAAACAGTTTCATGCTGTATATTAATAGCTTAGACAAAATTTATTATTGCCCTTTAAAAAAGGATCGGTTAGTTGATGATACATTTGCCAAAGAAAAAGATAAACCTATTGAATTATGAGAATGGAGTACTGAAGAGTTAGAATGTGGTAAAATTATAAAAATTAAAGGGTTTCCCGCTCAGAAAAAAGTGAAACTATTCCGGGTTGCTGTTTCTACCAACAGAACGGATTATGTCGCTACTAAGGATTTATGTCAAAGTTCTACGAATGTTGTACAAGAGGTGTGTAAAATTCGTTGGAAAATCGAGGAGTTTCACCGAGAGATTAAACAAATAAGTGGCATTGAATCTTGTCAATGTCGTAAAGCTAGGCTTCAAATAAATCATATTGCTTGTGCAATGTTGGTTTGGATTAGATTAAAGAATTTAGCCTATCAAACTGGTCAAACTGTTTATCAAAACAAGCATAGATTCCTTTCTAATTATTTAATTCAGCAACTAAAACGCCCAAGTCTTCCTATGTGCTTGGTTTGAGTTAAATTGTTGCGTGCCAGGGCTACATCCCGCCCCCTATTTGTGCCAGTTGCGTAAGTCCTGATTAGAATATAATTTATTACCATAGTTGATATAACAACAATAATGATAAATAAACAACCGATTTCTATCTCCCTTTTTACAGGTGTTTATGGTTGAGACTTAGGTCTAGAACAACCAGGATTTCATAGAGTAAGTGTATTAGGAAAAAACCGGGATGCAACCAAGACAGATGCAACCAAGACAACTGGTATAAATAGACCTTATCTCCAAGAAAGTGCTATTCCTAGAGCAATAGAAAAAGTCAGTTCCCGAAAGTTGCTTGAAGAAGGGGGAAGAGTTTTAAATTTAGGTCGCGCTTTACGGGTTGGTGAGGTAGACTTAGTAACTGGTGCTCCCCCTTGTCAACCATTTAGCACCGCAGGAAAACGCGGTTCAATTATGGACCCTAGCGGTAGTTTATTTATGGACTTTATCCACATTTTTAAAGAAGTCCAACCCCGCTTTTTCTTGATTGAAAATATCAGAGGTTTACTTTCTGCTTCTCTTCATCATCGGCTAATAAACCTTAGAGCCTGATGAAATGAATGGTGCTGCTTTGAAAGTAGTATTAAGAGAAATGAAGGAATTAGGCTATAACGTAGTTTACAAAGTTTTAGAAGCAGCGGATTATGGAGTCCCTCAAAATAGAGAAAGGGTTGTTTCCATTAGTTATAGAGATGGTGAATCTGTTACATTTACTCTAGCTAAATAGAGCAAAAATGGTAAAATTTTACCGAAATGGTGGACTTTAAAAGATGCGTTTACAGGTTTAGTTGATAATGAACCAGAATTTATTGCTTACGAGGAAAGTCGTTTTAAGTTTTTAAGATTATTAGAAGCGGGATAGAATTGGAGATATTTACCAGAAGAATTGAAACCAGGGGCAATGGGAGGTCCTTATAATTCTGGTGGGGGAAAATTTGGCTTTTACAGAAGATTATCTTGGGATAAACCTTCACCAACTATTACCACCAGTCCCCAGCAAAAAGCAACTTATATGTGCGACCCTGTAGAACTGCGTCCTTTAACTGTGAGTGAATCTGCAATGATTCAAACTTTTCCTGACGATTGGATTTTTTATAGTTCAGTAACTTCTAAATATAAACAAACTGGTAATGCAATTGCTGTATTGCTTGCTAAATAAATTGGTGTTTAGCTTTTAAATTTAATGCTAGGAAATCAGACAAAAGGAAAAGAAGTGGCTGGATAACTTTCTTTCTTTTCTCTATAAAACTTAATTAGCAGCTAAATCTGCAAAAGCTATATCAATCTTGTGTAACAGATTTCTCACATGGTTCTTAATTAGGTTATAACCCATGTGAATTTTATCCCAAACTTGCCAGCTATGCGAGGAATTCTAGAATAGTTAAATTTCTATCTACCCAAATTAAAAGCTGCTATAAATAAGGGAAAGTCATGAATTCCTAATTCTTTCTTAGATCTATTTGTTTGCGAACCAGTCAAAGTACCTTTTAAAGTTTTTAATTGTGCAAACTTAATTTTTTCATCTATTAGTATAACAATATCTATTCCTTTAATTTTCACTCCAAACTCAAATTCAGGTATAATTATATAAGGACTTATATCAGCTATTTCTTCCCAAAGGTGACCCATTTTTGGACTAAGGCTTATTGTGACTAAATTACTAGTTACTACCAATTTTGCTCCACAGAGTTCAAAAAGACTTTCCGGGTTAGGATGATGATCAAGAATTTCACTTTTCTTTTCAAAATCTGCTTTTAAGGATTCAATAAAATTATCTCCAAATTTCTCTGTCTTCTGGCTGATTAATAAGGACAGAGACATTCTGATGATCTTGTTAAATTTGATATTCAGAATAGTCTGATGCTATTGAGGAAATGACTTTCCCATGTTTATATGCTGTATACGAATCTTCATCTGTTATGTGAGTAGCATCAATTAATGAAGCATGATGTAAAATTAGTTCTTTTCTTTCTTATATAGAAAGTGGTATGAGGATCTCAGCAGTTAACTTGATCAGCATAAAATACCTGTAGTAAACTTTTTTTATATAAATATCATATAGTGGTACTGATATATGAATATCACAGAATTAAAACTAGGTAAATATCTCACATTAACATTAGAAGAATTCTACACCTGCACCCAGACATATCATAAATATGCCCAAAATATTAACCCATTTCCGCAAAATATCAAAGAAGTAATTCCCGCATTACAAGACCTAAATAAATATATCATCGACCCAATTATTGATAATTACTGAATCGCCAAATTTCATCTTACCTATGGCTTTTGTCCACCAGACTTAAAAATATATCTTGAAAGAAAAAGACCCAGTGACAGCTAGAAAGAATGGTCGTGTTGCACCTAATTTAGATCAATAAATAAGTCATGTAATTAATAACAATGGTAAATACTCTTGTGAAAGATTAGGTGCAGGTTGTGATTTCTTTATTGTATATTTACCCACTCAATAGAGTGTAGAATGGATTTTACACACTAAATTACTCTTTGATTTTCTCTATCTTTACGGAAACAAAAGACTAATTCATATTAGTTATAGACTCCAGCATAAACCAGATATTTGCATATTCAATCAATCAGGAATACCCACATAAAAAGGAATTGAGGATTGGGTTAAGTTAGCTAAAATGTACAGCTATAATTCCTGATTTAAAAATTATTCTGACTCCTGACTCCTGACTCCTGACTCCTGACTCCTGACTCCTGACTCCTGACTCCTGACTCCTGACTCCTGACTCCTGACTCCTGACTCCTGACTCCTGACTCCTGACTCCTGACTCCTGACTCCTGACTCCTGACTCCTGCTGAATTTTTACGACTTCTAATAGAAGATTGTAATATCTTCACCTTATATGGATCAGCATCTTTACGCCAAGATAACTTATAACCGTGAAGAAAAGCACAGTGGTCTTCTAAAGATTTATTCCACCCAGAAAGATGACTGATACTACGCCAGTTTTCCAACAGTCCTCAATCATCCTCTTGACGAGTTAACTTAGCAAATTTCTCATATTGGGGATAATCAGGAGTTACCAAACTATCTATTTGGTGTAAAATTAACGGATCATCATTACCATCAAAATCTCGATAAGTTACGTGCAAATTTCGTAAATCAATTTCCATGGCTCTATATAATCTGGGATGGGGATTATCATCAAAATCAGGATAATATAAATAGTAAATTCTCGGCGTTTTCAAATAAAATTTAATCACATTTGCTTCTTCTCACCGCCCAATAGTCCGACTATGCACAACCTTCATAAAGATCTAACAAAGGATCAAGAGCTTGCAATGTAGAAATATGAACCCAGAGAGAATTAGGTAGTTTTTTACCAATCTTACTTTCTTGATAACGTTTGATAATCAGTTCTGTATTTCCCCAGCTGCGTAACATTTGGTCAGCCTCCACACAAGCTTCTTTATAACTGCTATATAAACCAACTATATCTTCTTGTACTGTTGGTGCTAATTGTCCTAACTTGGGACGACGACTAAAATTGCATAATGCTAAATAAACCATTAAATCTTGACGACGTTTATCTGCGAGCGCATCCTATTCATTCTTCTGAGTCAGTGGCCTGTATAATGACATGAAAAGCACGTCTTAAACTCCCAAACTCTGCACAAATTTCTGCTTCTTTGACTAGTTCACCCTTGCTAGAAATTCGTCCCCGTTCAGTGATAAAATCCATCAGCAGTGTTAAAAGTTCTCGAAATTATTCAAACCGCTTCACACAAGCCGTAACTTTAGGAGTAGTAGCAGGAGAACGGAAACGAGAAGCCCGAAATAACTCCGTTTCAGCATCATCTCGAAACACAAAATACACACCCAAAGCCACAGGAATAGCATCAACCTCCAGCACTTGGTCAATGTAAATTTTTAATTCTTCCTGTTCATAATATTTCTGAAATGTGTTCCGACTAGCTAGTAATAATCCCATCACCATAAGCCACAACACCTCTTTGACTATCAGCAATTAAAACCTGAGCCGATACCAACAAAACTTTCTGTGTTAACTCCCAAGCGTTAATCAACGCTTCCCGTCGCTCACTTTGGTTCTCAATGACATTAATTACAAAACCAATATTGACAACATCCGCAGATCTACAGGGAGTTTCTGGTGAATAATAAGGGTCCCAGCCGGAACTAATATAACCCTGTTACGCAATCTGGTTCACATCACCACCATGTCCACAACGATAATCAAAAAACGTAGTTTCTGGACTAAACAAACCAGCATCCAAAGCTAACCGCACAGGACGGGATAAATCATGACGAACAATAGCCGCTTTATGTCTTTCTATTTTTGGGATTAAATTAGCGGCAATAAAATTTATAGGTTTTTGAATCAAGCTATGTCGCTGTATTTCTACACCATAAGCTTGTAACCGCTTTTCCCAACCCGACCTTGTACCAGTACCTCTAGTGTTATCTAGCAAACCTAAAGCCTCTTGAGCGCGTGTTAAGGCCGCAAATTCTTCGTAAATAGGATAATCAGGAGTAACAAAAGTTTCTTTCCGATGGCGAATAGGAGGATTTTCTGTGTCTCTATAATCTCGATAGTTAACAGTGACAGTTTCTACGTCAACTTGAATACTCGCTTGTAACGCTGGATGAGCATCAGTCTCAAAATCAGGATAAAACAAGTAGGAAATCTTGGGTTTAGTAGTGGTAAATTTAACTAGTGTTGCCTTCTCCCCTTGAGGTACAGTACTGCGAGCGCGGTTTTCATATTTCTGAAGGTATATATCAAGGGTATGCAGTGCCAAAATATCGATGTAAAAAGCATCAGGTAAAAGTTTACCAAAGTGGCTGTTGTAGCAATAAGCCGCCATGCCTGCGGGGTTCCCGGAGCGTCTCGAAGAGAGCGAAGTGATCGCACCAACCTCAATCTGCTCTGAAGGAAGGTAGGCAAATTTCCTCAAGGGTGTTCAAGCTGTTGTCAGACTTAACCATTGCACTCAATAGTAGAAAACTGCCGCGATCAATAATCTTAAAAGCGACATTTTAATCTCAACTTTCTTATCATAATGATGATTTGATATTTTTCTGATCAATAATATTTATGATTTGTCAATTTACCCACAAGTGAGATTCCTGGAACCAGGATTATAGCTATTATTTCACTCTGACAGATAAATATTATCAATATAATTGCTGAAATTTTCTGTAAGATCAACTACTTTTATTTCTAGTTTTTTAAGCTCCATTTATAGTAAATCTACTCTAGTAAATTCTTGCTAAACTCAGATTATTATTGACATAATACATTATATAAATGTTGATTGAAATAACCGAAAAAAGGGAATAGCTCAGTCATAATTATATACATCTCTATTTTGTGACCAATAACTATAAGCCAACCCTAAGTTAAGTTAATTTTCGTTAACTTAAATGATCAGAATTTACCATTCTTAATCTTTATCAAGATATAAATCTGTTTAT
The DNA here is from genome assembly GCF_000196515.1 of 'Nostoc azollae' 0708. Taxonomy (NCBI): domain Bacteria; kingdom Bacillati; phylum Cyanobacteriota; class Cyanophyceae; order Nostocales; family Nostocaceae; genus Trichormus; species Trichormus azollae. The sequence continues at coordinate 929,163 of NC_014248.1, read as the reverse complement.
TAAGTTTTTGATAATAGTTGTCTCAACTTGTGGATTAATTGCGTCAGCTAATATCGAAATTGTGTAATCTGGAAACAACTAAGCTAATAATTTAATAGAGGTCTGATGACTCCTACGATTATGCGTCAGCTTTGGTCTATAGTTGAAGCCGCCCAAACGGTAACTCTTTTGCAGCTCGACGATGCCAGCTTGGTACAGTGGTTAGTTAAACAAACCACAAAACAAGCCTTATTAGACCCCAATGAAACGGATTTTCTTTGTGACTACATTCGCGCTCGGCTCAGTCTCATCCGTGATCTTGCTTATGAACGTCAACAGTCATAGGGGACTAGGGACTGGGGACTGGGAAAATTAATTAACTTTTGCCTTTTGCCACTGACAACTGACAACTAACTATTGACTTTTTTCTGGCAAATAACCTTCTACTAAACAGTCCGAACCCACCACACGCCAACAAACTTTTTCTAAACGCAAAGCCTCTGTCATGGTGGTAAAACCTAAGTCACCTACTGGTGTGGGAGCATGACTACCACCAATGATTTTGGGGGCGATAAAAGCCAAAATTTTTTGAACTGCACCTTGAGCGATCGCACTAGCAGCTAAAGTACCACCACATTCCCACAGCACACTACAAAAACCAAGCTCATACAAATGAGCCATAACATGATCTGGTGTCAGTAAGGGCAATTCTATCACTTCCACACCTTTGCCATGCAACATCTTTTGGAAATCTGGGGAACTGCCCACCTCAGTCAACACCAAAGTCGGAGCTTCAGCAACGTTCCACAACCGAGCATCTTCTGGCAAATTCAAACTACGACTCATTACCACCCGCAGAGGATTATTCCCATCCCATTGATGACAAGTTAAAAAAGGATTATCCTGCCTGACAGTATTTCCACCGACAATTACAGCATCACAAGCCGCCCTCAGTTGATGAACCTCACTGCGAGCATCTGGATTTGTAATCCAAGCACTATGACCAGAACTAGTAGCAATTTTGCCATCCAAAGTCATAGCATATTTCAAAATTCCCAAAGGTTGTTTGTGAACAATACGATGGATAAAACCTTCATTCAACTGTCGACAAGCAGCTTCTTCCACCCCCACCAGCACTTCAATTCCCGCCGCACGTAAACGCGCAATACCACCCCCAGCTACCAAAGGATTAGGGTCAACCATACCCACCACCACCTTAGATATACCAGCCGCTATCAAACCTTCCGAACAGGGAGGAGTGCGTCCATAGTGATTACAAGGTTCAAGACTGACATAAATCGTAGCTCCATGAGCCTTTTCTCCTGCTGCTCTGAGGGCAAAAACCTCAGCATGAGGTTCACCAGCACGGGGATGAAACCCTTCTCCCACAATCTCTCTATCCTGAACAACCACCGCCCCCACTAATGGATTTGGTGAAGTGCGACCCAAAGCACGCCGAGCTAGTTGCAAACACCATTGCATCATCAGAGAGTCAAATTCACTGCCTACCATATTTGAGGATACTGCTGTTGGGGTTAACATCCCTATTTTCCACCTACGAATTACTAATTACTAATTACTAATTACTAATTACTAATTAATTTCATCTGTTGCCACCAATGATTTAGAGGATAATAAACTACAGGAGCCCACAAACTACTAAGAATCGCCGAAGCTAAAGCAACACGCTGGTAATAAGTCCAGATATCTTCAACTTTGCGGATGCATTCTTCCCCACAGCTACCACCCATTAAAGATAACTGCACAGCAAAAATAGTATCAGCTATAACTGCCATCCCAAACACGATTAAAGCAATAGAGATAAAATCTTCTTGAATAAAACGCTGCTTCTGAATCAGACTCGTCAACATTCCTACTATTCCTAAACTCAGAGCATGGGTGGGATTAGGGGCTGTCAAAGCATCTTGCAGTAGACCTAAAACAATTCCTGCTACTGCACCCTCAAAGACAGAACGTTTCACACTCCAAGCCACCACCCAAATTAGTAACCAGTTTGGACCAATGCCTAATAATTCCATACCTAGGAGTCTAGTAGGCAACATTAGTAAACATAACAGCACAGATCCAAATGTCACGAAACAATCCAAGAATTGACGCACACGCGGATGCCAAAGTTTCCACTGCGGAATCAAAGATTTGAATTTTCGATCTGGCTTTGTGGCTATCTTATTTTTGTTGCCCAGAAATCCAGGAATCTTCATTGTTTTACAAAATCTTCAAGAATTAAGAAAGATATTTTTCTGCTCAGAATCCAGAATCTAGACTGGAGTTTAGCAGCCAGCATACTGACTCCTGAAACCTGACTCCTGAAACCTGACTCCTGAATTCTTAACTTCTATGGCTGTTTATTTTCCACGTTTGGTTTTTCCGGATCTCTGTTTTCTGTCTTTGGATATAGAGTTACCCAATCCAAATAACGAATGGGTGGAAATAGTTCAACTTTGGCTACTGATGCCGGAAGTTTCTTTAAATCTAAAGACTTGATTCTTCCCACCGGCACACCCACAGGAAACTTCTGACTATAAGTGGAAGTGGAAACTAAATCTCCTACTTTCACATTAGGAACTTTTTCATAAAACTCTAGCACTCCTTCAACGGAAGAATCACCACGCAAAACTCCCTTCGCTGATGTCCGGCTAATAGTAACACCCACTTGACTTTTCAAGTCACTAACCAATAAAACACGACTGGTATTAGGAGTAATAGTTTCTACTAAACCTACCAAGCCACCATCAGCCTTGACAACAAAGCCTTCCTTAATTCCAGCGTTTTTACCAATATTCAAAGTCACTTGCTGCCACCAATGGTCAGCACTGCGCCCCACTACCCGCGCTATAATCGGACGTTCTGTCAGCGGTTCTTTTTCTATGTAACCCAATAAACTTTGCAGTTTTTGGTTTTGACTTTCTAGATCAACTATCCGCGTTTGTAACTCCAACAACCGGGCATCACGAATACGATCTTCAGGACTTATCCCTGGCTGTAACGTCTGCAAAGGACGGGTAATGCCTTGATATATTTCCATTACCACCGCACCCTGGGTCTGTCGTAGCATCCAAGCACTACCCACAACCAGAGTTAACAAACCTATTTGTAATGCCTTATGTTCCCACTGACGTCGTGTAGTAAACATTTATACCTGTATATACTTGCTAATTTATTCTACATAAATAATGGATGCCATATTTCCTGGATACAGAATCCATCATCTTTTTAACCTTTTGGTTACATATTGCGAGAACGACCACTGAATACTCGTTCTAGCTGCTTGAAGTTTTCTAACACACGACCAGTTCCTAAGACAACACAACTTAGGGGATCGGCAGCAATGTGAGTGACAATACCCGTTTCATGACTAATTAAGGTATCTATACCTTTAAGCAATGCGCCACCACCAGCTAACATGATTCCCCGGTCAATAATATCTGCTGCTAATTCGGGAGGTGTGCGTTCTAATGTCCGTTTGACCGCTTCTATAATTATTGATAGCGGCTCTAACATACTTTCTCGAATTTCTCCACCTTTAATAGTAACTGTTCTCGGTAAGCCAGAAAGCAAGTGTAAGCCACGAACCTCCATAATTGCGTCATTATCATCGTTGGTCGGATAGGCCGAACCAATGCGAATTTTGATATCTTCAGCAGTCCTTTCTCCAATTACCAGGTTATGAAGTTTCTTCATGTACTGGATAATTGCTTCTGTTAATTCATCTCCAGCAATACGTACTGACTCGCTAATCACAGTTCCTTGCAGACTGAGTACAGCGACTTCTGTTGTCCCACCACCAATATCAATGATCATGTTACCAGTGGGTTCAGCCACTGGTAAGCCTGCACCAATCGCTGCTGCTACCGGCTCATCAATTAAATAGACTTCTCTAGCCCCCGCTTGAGTAGCTGCATCCATTACGGCTCGTCTTTCTACCCCTGTAACACCGCTGGGAATGCCAATCACAATCCTTGGTAATATTAGGGATCTGCCCTCGTTGACTCGCTGAATAAAGCTTTTGAGCATCAATTCAGCGGTATCAAAATCAGCAATAACACCATCACGCAATGGACGGACGGCTATAACATTGCCTGGAGTCCGACCAAGCATTTTTTTGGCATCTTCTCCTACTGCCAGTGCTACTTTTTCATTTTGATCAATGGCAACTACGGAAGGTTCTTGAAGTACAATTCCTTTACCAGATACATAAACTAGGGTATTAGCTGTACCGAGGTCGATACCCATATCCCATGATGAGCGAAAGTTCCTAAACAGGCCCACGCGTCTCTATGCCCCCTATTTGTTCTAATTTGTGAGTAATGATAACACTGAGAATTTATTGTGCTGGATTCTTATGATGTTTTGCTGCCTGACTCCAGCAAACCAAACTATTTTTTTCTATAATTTTTGTCAATCTTAATGGATGTTTTAGCCATCTTATTTTCTCTATTCCAAAGTTACTCAGTATAACCGTATAATTTTGACAATTATGACAAGTAATTTTTAAATCATTTTTTTGATTCAACAATAATATATATTGCTAAAGGATTAACATATTTTAAAGAATTTTACAAGATAACTTAAGAAGGGAGAAGAAGGAGTTCAGGAATCAGAAGGATAACTGCTAACTTGGGTTATTATAGAGTTCAAAATAAATAAGTACACCTGTACTTGAAGGTAAAATCCATGAGCATCAATGTTGTCACCCTTGTTGGTCGTGTAGGCGGAGACCCAGATATAAAGTATTTTGAGTCGGGTACAGTTAAATGTCAATTAACATTAGCAGTCAACCGCCGATCGCGTAACAATGATAAACCAGACTGGTTTAATCTAGAACTCTGGGGTAAAACCGCTGAAGTTGCAGGCAACTATGTCCGTAAAGGGAGCCTAATCGGGGTTAAAGGTTCCTTGAAATTTGATTCGTGGAGTGATCGCCAAACAGGTACACTCCGTTCCTCACCAGTTATTAACGTTGAACAACTGGAGTTACTAGGTTCTAAACGTGACGGAGACGGCGGTATGTCCGATATGTCTCCAGATAATTTCTAGTTTGTCAGTTGTCAGTTGTTTTTTCTTTACTACAGACTACAGTAGGGGCGGGATAACCCCGCCCCTACTGACTAATAACTAATTTGCAACGTTACTGATGCTTGTACTTCCTGCTCACCAGCAACTATTGGGGTAGAAGCATCAGCACTAGCCAGTTTCATAGCTTCAGCCCTTTGTAGCATTGGTGGTGTTGGCGCACTTGCACCATTAATTTGAATACCAAGTATTTCTTCCTGTTGTAATCCTAAACTGCTGAGAACAGCTTCAGCTTGCTCTTTAGCATCCTGGGTAGCTTTTTTCAGTGCTTGTTTTTGGGCATTTGCGATCACTTCATCACTAGCCACAAAACTCACACCACTAATTTGTGTTGCCCCAGTTTTTACAGCTTCATCCAATAATCTACCAGCTTGCTCAGTGGGAATGCGAAAACTCACACAGTTGCTGGCGGCATAGCCAGTAATTCGCTGTACATTATTGGTGTAGCTATAAACTGGGTTAAGACGAATACCTGTCGTTGTCAATTTTTCTACATTTCTGCTTTTCAGGAAAGCCACCACATCTGATGACCTGCGAGCCTCTTCTTTTTGTACCTCTTGGGCTGTTTTTCCTTGAATTTCTACACCTAAACTAACTTGTGATAAAGTTGTAGGAATGGCTTCCATACCACGACCACTTACAGTCAAAGTCCGCCAGAATTTTTCTTTTTCTTGGGCTGAAGCAGGCAATGTAAACATCATAAATAACAGTAAAATCAAAGACAGTTTTTTCCCAAAGTTACCAGGATGAAAACGAGAAGCAGATAAAGTATTTCTAAGCATTAGATATACACTCCTCAAAAACTTATTAATTTATAATGTAGTGGCTATAACCGTTACAGGATAACCAGCCAGTGGAATTCCTTGATTCTGAACTCCTTCCTTATAATTTGACACTGCTAAACTCAAAAAGTTGCTTGGTTACAATTTTGGTAACTAAAAAAATCACATCAGAGTCGTTAATTTATTAACAGGGCTGATCCACCTATTGTTGTCGAGGTTGAGAATAATGCCCAATGCCCCATGTCCTATTTATTGTTGCTGTTAGGACTCCCAAGAATTTTATAACCCCTAAGATGGAAAAATGAATCTTTTTTAAGTAATGCTGGGGAAAAGTTACCGGAGGCTAAATTTCATCCCCGACTTAAAAGACTATATAAGGGTAAAAACTTTTTGGCTTTTTAGGGTTCTATTCGGGGGTTTTCAGCCTCTTTTTTATAAAAGAGTAGTAAAAATAAAGAGAAGGATATTCACAGAAGCAATGCAGTTTTTCAGCACAATAAATTTTACTGTTCCCCTGTTGGCTAGTGCCACAGAGTCAGCAGACAGTTCAATGGTGGTAGCAGCCGTACTGCTGAGTTTAGTAGTAATTTACTTCGCCAGCAAAGTTGGTGGCGAATTATCTAACAAAGTAGGTTTGCCCCCTGTCTTAGGTGAACTTCTCGGTGGCGTGATCATCGGCACATCTGTATTACATCTATTGGTATTCCCAGAAGGTGGTACAGACAGTTCTAGTTCATTAATTATGACTTTCCTGCAAATCACTGCTGGTTTAACTCCAGAAGCCACGCCACAGGTTTTTGCCGCAGAGTCAGAGGTCGTTTCTGTTTTAGCAGAACTGGGTGTGATTATCCTGCTATTTGAAATTGGTTTGGAGTCCAATTTAAAAGACTTAATGGCAGTTGGTATCCAAGCCGTTGTTGTGGCAGTTGTGGGTGTAGCAGTACCCTTTGCAGCAGGTACTTTTGGTTTAATGACTTTATTTGGTATCAGTGCTATACCTGCTATTTTTGCAGGTGCGGCTTTGACTGCTACTAGTATTGGTATTACCTCCAAAGTCCTTTCAGAAATAGGACGCTTGAATTCTAAAGAAGGCCAGATTATTCTCGGTGCGGCGGTGATAGATGACATATTGGGAATTATTATCCTGGCTGTAGTTGCCAGTTTGGCGAAAGATGGTGCAGTGGATGTAGGTAATGTCATTTATTTGATTATCAGTGCCACTGCTTTCCTCATCGGTGCCATTGTTTTGGGCAATGTTTTCAGTAAGTCCTTTGTAGCGATCACAGAACAACTCAAAACACGCGGTGAACTGGTTATACCAGCTCTCATCTTCGCCTTTGTAATGGCCTACCTAGCCGACATTATTCACCTAGAAGCAATTCTTGGCGCTTTTGCAGCAGGCTTAGTCCTCGAAGAAACAGATAAACGCAAAGAACTGCAAAAGCAAGTAATTCCCATTGCCGATATGCTGGTGCCACTTTTCTTTGTCACCGTCGGGGCAAATACTGATTTAGGAGTCTTAAACCCAGTAATTCCCAGCAATCGGGAAGGCTTAATTATGGCAATCTTCCTGATTACAGTCGCCATTCTTGGTAAAGTGATCACAGGTTTAGCCGTGTTTGGTCAACCTGGAATTAACCATCTAGCAATTGGCGTGGGTATGATTCCTAGAGGTGAGGTAGGTTTAGTATTTGTAGGTGTTGGTGCAGCTAGTGGCGCTTTTCCAAAACCACTAGCTGCAGCAATAATTATGATGGTAATTCTCACTACCTTTTTAGCTCCCCCTCTGTTAAGATTCGTCCTTCCCGAACCAAAAACAGCTGCTGCTTTAGATAGTTCTTCTAACACATCATCACTCTAGCAACAGCAAATGATGACAGGAGTTTGGCAGTTACTTCAGATTCTCAGGATAGCCTAAATAAGTACAAGTAGTCTTCTTCTGATATTTACTTGTCCATTGTTGATTATGGACAAGTATATCTTGGTTTATTGTCTCAGTGCCTGCTATTTTATAGCAGTAGTTAGGAGTTAAAGTCTCTTTATATATGGCTTTTTACGTAAATTTTGTACCTCTTTCAAGTGCATACTGCTATAACTAGTACCGCCGTGAATTCAAAATTTAAAATCTCTGAAAAGCTCACGCCGTATTCATTTTAAATTTTGTTCGCGTAGCGTCTCCGAAGGAGATATTTTGAATTCACGGCGGTACTAGTTCTACTCACCTGTTATATCCTGAATATTTATTCAAAGATTAGGAAGTAATACCCAACAACTGGACTTCATCAGTATTATTGAAGTTGGGACAACATCAATACTATATTTTGCTTGTCTTTGCTGTAGACTGTTGTTAGGTATTAGCTGACCGCTGAATACTGATAAATTGACTCTTGATCAATTATCTTGTTTCTTACCTACAGTGAATAACTAGCAACTGGAGTTATTATTTAATAATCATTTATTATGCCTTTGTATTTCATTCAGAACAATTCTAATATCCAACTTTGTCTGCCGAGAATAACCTTGTAGCAGAGAATTTTAATTTAAAATCTCCCATCCAAAATTTAAACTTGTTATAAGTGTTGACAGTGTGTAAATTTGCCAAAATTTTGAGATATTGATCGCTTCTATAAATGCAATTCAGGAGAAATAACTGTGAAATTACAGTGGTTACTACCCGGTACTTTTGGAACTGTTTTACTACTATCTTCGCCAACTTTAGCTGCAAAGTTGGAATCTTGGCGGTTTGATAAAAATCAAAACAGATTAGAAATTAACTCTTCCGGTCCGGTACAACCCCAAGCACAATTAATTTTTAACCCAACTCGATTGGTAATTGATTTGCCCAACACTCAATTCGGGCGATCGCAGTTAACACAACCAATAGGTGGAAGTATTCGGTCAATTCGAGTTGGCCAGTTTGAAAAAACAACAGCCCGCTTAGTAGTTGAACTCGCACCTGGTTATACCCTCGACCCCAAACAAATCAAATTTGTCCCCATAACTGCTAAACGATGGACAGTACAATTACCAAAATTAGAAGCAGAACAACTACTATCCCCGACCAGCAATAAAAATAATAACACTTATAGTTTAGCAACCATAGAATCCCAGCCTAAACTTGAATTTTCCCCAGCAACCACCATCTCAACCGGCATAACCCAAATTCAGAAATTACAAAGCACAGGAGACGGGTTTTTTATTCGCACCAGCGGTGGCAATCCTCAAGTTCAAGTCAATCGTAGCCTTGATCGCACCACCATATTCATGGATATTGCCCCCGCTACTTTATCACCACTGCTGTCCCAAAAAGATTTACCCATCAATGAGCATGGTGTTAGCCGCCTCGAATTTACCCAACTGCGAACAAGACCAAGCAGTGTCAGATTCACATTACGGGTGGATAAAAGTAGTCCCGATTGGCAAGCAAGTACAAGTAGTGTTGCTGGACTGGTGCTACTACCGAGCAAAGGTGTTGTCCGCTTACCTCAAAGTCTTAATTCATCAAGACCTATTATCACCTCTGAAAACCCAATCGTTACTAACTCCCCAGCTACCATTGAGTCTGTAGAATTAGCTGGTAATAATACACAACTACTGATTAAGTCCGACCAAACTTTATCTGCTCAAGGTAGTTGGCATAGAAGTTCTGGACTATTTCGCATCACCATTCCTAATGCTAAATTAGCTCCCAGAGTCCAAGGGCCAACTTTTAATGCCAATAGCCCTGTCCTTAGGGTGCGTTTGCAACCGCAAGCCCCCAACACAGTAATTATTTTTGTCCAACCAGCTTCAGGAGTTACAATTGGAGAACTCAACCAGGTCGGCAATCAACTTTTAGCTCTACAATTACAACGATATCGTCAAGTCAGACCTCCAATTAGTTTACCTCCGTTACCATCACCCAATAATGTAGAACTGCCAAACCCAAATATCAGAACTCCCCAGCCCCGTATCCGTTCCATTGTTCCCAAAGGAAAATTATTGGTGGTCATCGACCCCGGACACGGTGGTAAAGACCCAGGAGCAATTGGTATCAGTGGCTTAGAGGAAAAAGATATAATTTTACCAATTGGTAGGAGAGTGGCAGCAATTTTGCAGCAAAATGGCGTACAAGCAGTAATGACAAGAGATTCTGACTACTTTGTCAGCCTCCCAGGACGAGTAGAAATGGCAGAACGAGCTAACGCTGATGTATTTGTAAGCATCCATGCTAATTCAGCGGGTGCAAACCGTCCCGAAATTAGTGGCTTGGAAACGTATTATTACGACAACGGATTGAGGTTGGCTAGAACTGTCCACAATAGAATTCTTCAAAGTCTCAATATCAAGGATAGGAGAGTCCGAAAAGCTAGATTTTATGTTCTTAGAAAAAGTTCTATGCCCTCAATTTTAGTAGAAACAGGTTATGTAACAGGCAGAGAGGATGCAGCCAAGCTCAGCACTTCAGCTTATCAAAATCAAATGGCAGAAGCGATCGCTCAAGGTATTCTCCAATACTTAAGGCAAAGATAAGTCATGAAGCTTCAAGACAGGAAGTGAAAAGTAACAACTGGCAGTAGGGGTTTAGCAATGAATGCTGAACCCCTACAACTGATGAATGCGTAAAGCTAATTTTGATAGCTATTTTTTGCTGTAATCTAATGCTTTGCACGTTAAATTGGTCTATGCTCATAGCATGGCAAAATTCTGAGTATATGCTATAATTTGACGCCATTAGTTAGTTGTATCCCGATACCACCACAAAGCCAAAGTTTGGGCGGTAGAGGTGTGAGGATTTGCCAAGATGTTGAGATATTGACGACTCCCATGAATGCGAATCAGGAGAAATGACTGTGAAACTACATTGGTTAATACCCAGCAGTGTTGGAACTATCTTCATGCTATCATCGCCCGCAATGGCTGCAAGATTAGAATCCTGGCGGTTTGATACCAATAAAAATCGACTAGAAATTAACACATCTAGTCCTGTCCAACCTCAAGCACAACTGATCTTTAACCCGACTCGGTTAGTAATTGATTTGCCAGGTACTACCTTTGGCCGTCCGCAGCTAACCCAACAAGTAGGTGGAGCAATTCGCGCTCTCCGCATTGGACAGTTTGACGAACAAACCACACGCCTAGTTGTAGAACTGGTGCCACGTTATACTCTAGACCCCAATTTAGTAAAATTTACAGCCAATACTGGCAGTCGCTGGCTAGTAGAATTACCACAAATAATAGCTCAAGCACTTCGTTCCTCTGGAAATGTAGGCGAACAAGCAACAGAAACACCTGCATTTATACCCCCTCAATCACCCTTTACTCCAGCAGCCACCACCAGCAATACTTACAATATGGTGACAACATCTCCTGTCACCCTGCCTAATCAAGAAGTGGCTATCAGTCCCACAGGAAGGGTTACTCAAATTGAGAATTTGCAAGTCACAGGGGATGGTTTTTTTATTCGTATTAGTGGTGGAAAACCTCAAATACAGGTTAATCGCAGCCCAGATAACCGAACTATAAATCTAGAAATTACAGGGGCAGCTTTATCATCAAATCTAAGACAACGAGATTTGTTAATTAATCGCTATGGTGTTAGGCGCATTCAATTTACCCAAGTCTCAAGTAGAACCCCTACTGTTCGCATCACTTTGCAGGTAGATAGCAACAGCGCCGATTGGCGAGCAATAAGTAGTGGTAATGACGGTTTTGTGGTACTGCCTAATCGTTTCACCAGATTACCAGACAGTCAACCCTCTACACAAATTCTCAGTAACTCTCCGGCGACAATTCAGGCTGTGGAATTGGCTGCTAATGGCACGCAATTACTAATTAAAGCTAACCAATCTGTATCTGCTACAGGTGGTTGGGATAGAAGTTCTGGTTTATTTCGCATTATTATTCCTAATGCGAAGTTAGCTAGTAGAGTACAAGGGCCTGCTTTTGATGCGAATAGTCCTGTTCTTAGGGTGCGTTTCCAACCACAAGTGCCTAACAATGTAGTTGTATTAGTTCAACCTGCATCGGGTGTACAAATTGGCGAACTCAACCAAGTGGGAGAACAAATTTTAGCTCTGCAATTACAAAACTCCCGTCGTTTACAACCTCCTATTACTCTGTCTCCCTTACCAGGAACTAGAGGACAGCTACCATCTATTGAAGAAAATCCTCAACCACCTCAACAGCCCCGTTTATCAGTTCCCAGAGGCAAATTAATAGTCGTTATTGACCCCGGACATGGTGGTAAGGACTCTGGGGCTCCCGGTATAGGTGGGCTATTAGAAAAAGATGTGATTCTGCCAATTGGTAGGAGAGTGGCTGCAATTTTGGAGCGAAATGGCGTACAAGCTGTAATGACGCGAGATGCTGACTTTTTTGTGGAGCTGCAAGGGCGGGTAGATATAGCCAAGCGAGTAAATGCTATTTTGTTTGTTAGCATTCACGCTAATTCTGTTGATAGTCGTCCTGATGTAAATGGATTAGAAGTATATTATTACGACAGTGGTTATGATTTAGCAGAAGTTGTTCGCAAGACTATTCTCCAAGATATCAGTACTATCAAAGATAGGGGAACGCGCAAAGCCAGATTTTATGTGCTTAGAAAAAATACTATGCCCGCAATTTTAGTGGAAACAGGCTATATGACAGGTCGTGAGGATAATCCTCGCTTAGGATCACCAGAATACCAAAGTCGGATGGCTGATGCGATCGCTCGTGGTATTCTCCAATACTTAAGGCAAAGATGAAAAAATAGGGGACTGGGAAGAAATGAATTCAACAATCCCTACACCCTACACCCCATAACCTATTTCCTATCAAAAGTAGTCAATTATCAGATTGTCTGCTAAATTCTGTATTTTAAATAGCAAACTCTAAATCAATATTATTTGCCTGTGTATTCATCTTCCATTTTTGAAGGTAATTTTGACGATTTTTCTGACCAAAACTCTCAACCTGCCATTGGGGTGTTTGATAGTGGTGTCGGAGGTCTAACGGTATTACGACAAATTTATAAGCAGCTTCCCAATGAATCTATTATTTACTTTGGAGATACTGCTCACCTGCCTTATGGTATTCGTTCACAAGCAGAAATTTTACAATATGTGAGGGAAATACTGAAGTGGATGCAGCAGCAACGGGTGAAAATGGTAATTATGGCTTGTAATACCAGTTCTGCCCTAGCTCTAGAAAATGTCCGCCAAGAATTTGACTTCCCCATTCTCGGAGTAGTGTTGCCAGGAGCAAGAGCCGCAGTACAGCAAGGCAAACGAATTGGTGTCATTGCTACTCCAGCTACTGCTAAAAGCAATGCCTACCGTCAGGCTATTATGGAAATACAACCTGATGTTCAAGTCTGGCAAGTTAGTTGTCCAGAATTTGTGCCACTAATTGAACAAAATCGCATCCATGACCCCTACACCACAGAAGTAGCTAAATCCTATCTAGAACCTTTAATAAAACAGGAAATTGATACTTTAGTTTATGGTTGTACCCATTATCCACATTTGGCACCTGTATTGGGAGCGCTCCTCCCTTCCTATGTTAAATTAGTTGACCCATCTGTTCATGTTGTGGCAGCTTGCGCTCAAGAGTTAGACCTATTAAGCATCAGAAATACTCGCTTACCAATGCCTACTCGCTTTGCTGTCAGTGGTTGTCCACAACAGTTTGCTCAGTCGGGATTACAGTGGTTAGGCTACACTCCTCTGGTAGAGCAGGTCTACCTGACTGATGCCACAGTCTCATAGTCATTCGTCATAGGTCATTGGTCAAAACATTAACCAATGACCTATGTTATTGGCTATTAGCTACCTCAGTCACCTTTGTTCTTAACCCTCTTTCCTGCTTGTGCTGTTCCTGGATAACACAATTCCTACTTTTAATAACATTATTTCTACCTGTTCGTTTTGCTAATGCTAATAATAAGTAGACAGTAAATAAATATCCAGAAGCTAAAATAAATATCATCATAGGCATATTTCCATAAATCATTGTTCTACCAACTCTGCTTTCAAAAGAAGATAAAATTTCATACGAAAATAGCAGAACTTCAGCAAATCAAGAGTGTGCTTCATTGCTGTAGTTGGCTACGGAAAGCCAACCAGTAGAGTCATTATCCTCTCCGGTCAAGCAATTTATTATTTAATTTGCTTGTTCGCAGACCACACATCCGACAGCAGTAAAATTGCTAAACAGCAATTTTAAACTGCACTCCTCAGCAGTCTACCCAGTCTGCGTTATTTACCCTCACACCAATCAAGTAAGACCTACACCCATACTCAACTTAAGATTAATGAGTGTAGTGGCTTCCCGCACAGGAAACACATAATCCAACCAAAGAGGTCTTCTGGCCGGACATCAAACAATCAGGAATCATTCCCTTCATTCTGTCGGCAACTGGTTATTTTAGACTCACAAGTCCAATGAGTAATATCACCTAAAGATGTTTTACTTTCTTGGGAGTGAATATCTGAAAAGATTTAAAATTCCTATAATCTAGCGTAACACAACAGACCTGCATTTTTAGCTAACTTCTAGACTAAATTTCAAATTTTCTCAATGTTGACACACAAGCTTTTCTAATTTTTCATAGTGCGCGAAAAATTATCAATAAAAAAAGGTTAAAGGGAAATTATAAAACGTAACGTTGTATATCTAAATACACCAGCACAATGGATAAGCTGAACTATGTAGAATTTTGTAGGGGATAAGGAGAATGCTTCAAGGGTAAAGGTTTTCCCTTTACCCTTGAAGCATTCTTAATATAGTTATGATTATTTACGTCTACCTACTTAGGTAGTAATTGTTAACTTTTCGCCTACTGTTAATTAACCTTCGTTTTGACCCAGATGACAAGGGAAGTTATTTGTACTAATCTGAAAAGTGGGACATGGGAGTTCCAGATGAAAACTTTGCGCTGGCTATGGTTTATCTTAAAATGAGTAAAGGATATGTAAACTTTCGTAACCTAAGTCAGAGTCCGCCCATCCATGACCCCAGCCACCTCTCTGTTTACCCCTGTGGAAGCAGACCTGCGAATACTAGCAGATAACCTCACACAGCTAGTTGGAAATCGCCACCCCATCCTCTATGCAGCTGCCGAGCATTTATTCGGAGCTGGGGGCAAGCGTATCAGGCCAGCAATAGTGCTACTGATATCGCGGGCAACCATGCTAGAAAAAGACATTACACCCCGTCATCGACGCTTGGCGGAGATTACGGAGATGATTCACACAGCCAGTTTGGTACATGATGATGTAGTCGATGAATCTAATGTACGGCGTGGTGTGCCTACAGTTCATAGTTTGTTTGGAAATCGGATTGCTGTATTAGCAGGAGATTTCCTTTTTGCTCAATCTTCCTGGTATTTAGCTAATCTGGACAATTTGGACGTGGTCAAACTGCTTTCAGAAGTGATCATGGATTTGGCCGCAGGGGAGATTCAACAGGGTTTGAATCGTTTTGATACAAATCTTTCTACAGAAACGTACCTCAAGAAGAGCTATTACAAAACAGCCTCATTAATTGCTAACAGTTCTAAAGCTGCTGGCTTACTCAGTGAAGTTTCACAAAAGAGTGCTGAAAATTTGTATAACTATGGTAAGCATCTTGGTCTGGCATTCCAAATAGTAGATGATATTCTAGATTTCACCGGTTCGACAGATACATTGGGTAAGCCAGCCGGATCGGATCTTAAAAGCGGTAATCTAACTGCACCAGTGCTATTTGCCTTGAAAGAACAACCTTACCTAGAAGTTCTGATTGAAAGAGAGCTTGCCCAAGAAGGGGACTTAGAGCAAGCAGTAGGGCTGATTTTAGATAGTCAAGGCATACAGAAGGCCAGAGAATTAGCTGCTCACCATGCTAAAGCATCTGGTGAACAGATTGCCACGCTAGAACCCTCAGAATCACGGCAAGCACTAATTAACATGACTGATTATGTACTGAGTCGACTTTATTAGGGAATTTTGGATTTTAGATTTTAGATTTTAAGTTCAATCCCAAATCCAAAATCTAAAATCTGAAATTGGTTCAAGCGAGATTGGGAGGCACTTGTTGATTGGGTTTTTGCGGTTGCAGGCACTGCTGAATCAGGTTTTTTAACTCAGTTCGCTGCACTTCAATAGGGTTACTGGTCCTGCCAGGAGTCTCAAAAAAAACTATACTATCTACTGGTTCTAATGCTACCAGTTGAAACAAAATATTAATTACAGGAATGGCTTTACCTGCTACTTGAGGGTTAAGCCCAGCAGATGAAGAGAGGGAAATATCCTGTAATCTAGGAAAGGCGTAAACTACGTGCTTCTCCAATTTTGGATTTTCCTTGTTGCTTAATGTAGTTAAAATCCACCTTTCCTGCAAATTCTGGAGAATATAGTATTGAGAGTGGCGTAACTTTTGAGCGATCGCTCTCAGAGCCGGAGCAATTGTAGCCACAAGTTCTGGTGTCTTACCATCATGAGGTGCATTGTCAATCAATAATTGAATTTGTGCTTCTAGATCAGTCATGACTTGTAAATGGTTTCTGATTGATGTCCAAAATATTAAATTAGGGAACAGGGAGCAGGGGGAACATAATAACTGATAACTGATTAGCTGATACGCAAAATCTATTAAGCTAACACCCACAGCCCTACAGGTTGTGTTTAAGTATGTTAGGGTCTTTTTCAAATTCTGACTATGAATTCAGCCGCAACTGCAACTACTCAGGGAGACAAATCTATCGGCGTGGAGGTTATATTTCAATTTCTATTGAAAGAACTACAGCAGTCAACCAAGGCTACTCACAAGAATTGCCGCGACGTGGCATTGCGAATTACGGGTGAAGTCCTGCGGATTTGCAATGAAAGTAAACGCATTCAAGCTTCTGGTGACATAGAAAGCTCTGCCATGACCCTAGCTCGACATCGGCTACAACAATGCCTTCGGTATTATCAGCTGGGGTCGAATCGTAGCAGGGTGGAACTACACAGTACATTAAGTGCCATAATTTATCGTTACATTAATCCTCCTCAGAAGCAATTGAGCTATCAAGGGCGGCTGACTATCATAGAAGATTTTCTTCAGAATTTTTATCTGGAGGCACTAAATGCTTTTCGTAGGGAGAACCAACAAGAACCTACCTATCGCCCCCAAACCCTACTAGAATTAGCCGAGTACATGGCATTTACAGAACGCTATGGCAAACGTCGTATTCCCTTACCCGGCCGTCAGCAACAGCTAATTATTCTGCGAGCGCAAACTTTTTCGCAACAACAGCCCCCAGAAACTAGTGTGGATATAGAGCAAGCGGCCGAAGGCAGTGGTAATGAAACTGACAGTTTTTGGGAAGAACCAGCTGTGCAACAATTGCGTTCTGCTATGGCTATGCAAGCAGAAGCCGAACCGGAAGAAGATACTTTGCGTTCTGTTGTAGTTACCGAATTAATGAATTATCTCGAACAAAGACAACAATCGGACTGTGCTGATTATTTCTCTCTCCGTCTCCAGGATTTATCAGCACAAGAGATTGAGTCAGTTTTGGGTTTAACTCCGCGTCAACGAGATTACTTACAACAGCGTTTTAAGTATCATTTAATTCGGTTTGCACTTTTGCATCGTTGGGAATTAGTTCATGAATGGTTGGAAGTTTCTTTACCCACTAATTTAGGATTAACTCCCCACCAATGGCAAGTCTACACAGGAAAGTTGGACGATAAACAGCGGTCTTTGTTAGATTTGAAGCAACAAGGACAGTCTGACGAAGCTATTGCCAAAACTTTAGGCTTGTCAATGGCACAACTGCAAAAACGGTGGTTTAAGATTTTGGAACAAGCTTGGGAAATTCGTAACTCATTTGTGTCCGGATCTGGTGCATCTACCCATGAATAGTGACTCACAACCCTTACAATACCAGTAACTCGTAGGAGCTTGACAAATAATGTCAAACCGGCGAGCATCCCTCGGTAGAGTATGAGAAAATTGATGGGGTAGAAGACCCTCTCAAGGAAGCCGCTACATTATTAAGTGGTAAGGCAGAGTTGGGAGGACAACCCCTAACCTTTCAACTAGGAGAAATTCCTACTGTGCAAGAACGTTTTCAAGCCGTCCTCAAGCGTCGGTTACAAGTCGAAATCCAAAACCACCCACCTTTATTCCCTTGGGAAAGCCAGTTAATAGATTATCCAGAATTTGTGGAAGAGCCGTCGATTGCCTTAGTTCCTGCCTGGGGGTGGTTGGCACAGCAATCCAAGCTCAATCTGCCAGTTTCTTTACCAGATAAAATTTTTCAACAATTAATGGAAAAGTGTCAGTTATTACTGACATCTTCTCTGCCTTTAGGACCTAAGCTGGTTCAGGCAGTAGAAAGCCTTTTTCCGGAAGATTACCAGTTAATTAATGATTTAGCTGGATTGGTACTCAGAACTTCCTATCGCTCTGTCGATGCGCTGGAGACTATACCCAATATTCAGAGTGATTATTCAGATTTACAACCACGTCAACAAATGGCGTTGTCGTTAATAGCAGCTAAACAACTGCTGGAAAATCTGACGTTGCCAATTTCTTTTACTAATCCGGTGATTGAGAAACAATGGCAAACTAACGCTGGAACTCTGAGTATTCGAGTAGAATTACAAGCTTTGGGTCAGAAAACGAAGTTATGTGTTCATGGTGAGTTACCCACTTCAGGCGTTTTGAAACTGCACGGAAATAGTACCCAAGTGATTGGCAGCACTAGTGCTGGAGGTAATGCTCCTGGCACAGGGGAGGTAGTAGCAGAATCTGCGAATTTAGCCAATCCTAGTGTGGAATTATTCTGTGAACGCGCCAATAAAACCTATACTCTGGAAGTTGAATGTCCAGAAATAGAAGAACAACCTCTGTTCTTGGCGATTAATCTCATGATGTAATCCTAGTTACTGCTGCCAGCACTCTCAGTTGATAAACGCCAATAAAACAAGATTATAATCCTGGTTTTCAAGTTTACTCCTCTTTGCAAGAAAGACTAATTAGGTCATCTATAGTAGGTAGCTATGAGGAGGACACTTCCTAAAACAGCGTAGATTCCCTTAGATACCTAGAGGGAGTCTAAGGCTAGGATAGAGTAAGGCTAAGGTTGAAGACAAGGTTATTAGCTTTGATTCCTAGCATTGTGTCCTTAGCGTCTATATCATAGTTCTACTTACTTAAAAATGTTAAATTTTTCCAGGATAAATCGGTTTTGGCGTGTACCCGCAGGTGATTACTGGCGACAAAATAAACAAAGGTCGTCTTCAGCAGAAGTGGAAGATTCTATTTCCTTGCGGGTGCTGGTGCTAGGGCTGGTGGTGTATAGGAACTGTGGCGACGGATATTGCATCTGAGACTAATTTTAGTCTTTGGGCTGTTCCTGTGAGTATAGTTGGTGCAATTTGGAGTTACTACCGTCGCCGCAATGCTAATATTCCGGTTAAGTTCTGCATTGCTATTGGAATGTTGGTTGCCTTGGGGGCTTTTTTTGGTAGGTTTTTGGGCGACTGGAATGATACAAGGATCAATTGGGCTCAATTGCTTATTGAGCTTCAGGTGCTGGACGGCTATGATACTCCCCGACGCAAGGATTTGGGTTATTTCGATTGTGATTGGGTTAATCTTGTTGGGTGTGGCTGCAACTGTGAGTCAAACTATGGGTTTTGCTCACAGTTGCTGTTATTTTTGGGTGTGGCTCTACCAACTTTGGTTTTAGATTATCGGTCACGGTTGGGTTTGAGGCCATTAACAAGAGAAGGGTTGGGCAAAAAGAATTTTACGAGTGCCAATTTTAAAATTTGAATTGTCAATTTTTTACTAATTTTGGATCTAGTCCTAGGAATTTTCGCTGTTTTTCCTCGTTTTTCTGGTTATCAATTACGTTCTTTTCCTATGAGTGCGCCGATTGATTTAAAGGGTGATTTTACAGGTCGTAATATTAATAATCCTGGTTATGTCCGTCAAGGTAATGGTGAAGATGATGGGAATGGTACTGGACAGGGAAGAAGTGGTGAACCAGGAAAAGTAGATAATAATTTTTATTACGGTTTTAATAGTGAGATGAACCAAAATCTGCGGGGGGAAATGAAACCCAAGGTGGTGATGCGGATTAGATCCCAAGCAGAAGGTTTTTGGCGTGTTTTGGCTTTTGACCGTTATACAGGTAAGGGATGGAAAATTTCTCGAAATGATGATGTTATTACTTTGAGGCGTTCTTCTTGGTCTTACAGAATTTCTCTTGATCTGCCACTAATTACAAATCCTAGGAAGGAAGTAGTACAAACTTATAATTTGGTATCAGATTTGCCTAATTTGATTCCTCCTTTGTCTTATCCGAAGGAAATCTATTTTCCAGGTCCAGTGATTGCGGTTGATCAGGAAGGGGGTTTACGATCACCTCTGCAATTATCGGAAGGGATGACTTATACGGTAGTTTCGGAAGTTCGAACCCGCGAGCGCACTTTGTTGGGTAAGGCGGGAAATAAATACCCACTAGATATTAAAAATTATTATTTGCAAATTCCACCAGAAATTGCTGATAAAGTCCGGCAAAAAACCGAGGAAATTCTGGCAGGATATCATCATGAACGCGTTTCTCGCACTCAATAGACTACAACCCTGGATTCAGCTTACAAAAAAGCCCTTTACTTAGCTCAGTATCTCAAGCAAAAATATTCTATCCCTGAAAATCCTTTGGGATTACCTTATTTGGATGCAAAAGAAGATTTGGTAGAAGCCTTCTTGTTTAAACATCAAGGTGGCTATCCAGACCATTTTCCTACTGTGCTAACTGTGATGCTGCATTCTATTGCTATTCCGGCACGGTTGGTAGCTGGGTTTGCACCGGGAGAGTTTAATCCGTTTACAGGAATGTATATTGTCCGTAACACTGACGCTTACTCCATGACGGAGGTGTATTTCCCTAAATATGGCTGGTTCGCGTTTGCTCCTATTCCTGGTCGTCCCTTAATTCCTGCTTCTATTGAAGAAGACCGGACTTTTAGTGTATTGCGGCAGTTTTGGAACTGGGTGGCTGGTTGGCTACCTTCCCCGGTGACAGGTTTGCTTAATGGTGTATTTGGGACATTATTTAGCTGGTTGTTTAGAGCGAGCGCTTGGTTTATAGCTTTATTCTCTCAAGGTTGGTTAAGTGTTTTGACTGCTATTATAATAGTAAGAAAAATTACAGCTTTTTTAGGTTTGTTGGGTTGGGTAGAGTGGCGAAAATGCCTCTAAAGTAGGTGTTTGAAGAAATTACCACCCGTGGAAAGCTTGTATCAACAAATGCTGCAACGGACAGCCACAAAAGGTTTAGGTAAACATCCCTCTCAAACACCTCTGGAATACGCCCAAGTGTCATACAACCAACATCCCAGAGAAACGGCTCAAATCATTGACCAAATTTGTCAAGCTTATGTGAGTTGGCGTTATGGTGAACTTACTCCTAATTGGCAAGAGTTACAACAAAGTTGGAAAGAGTTGCAAAAGATGAAGACTATAGGAGGTGACAGGTGACAGGTGATAGGTGACAGGTGATAGGTGACAGGGACATAGCAGGGTGAGAAAATTCCTACTAAGAACTCAGAACTCAGCGCTCATTACTCAGCACTCTGCTATAAGTGCCCACCATGCCAACTTGGTAAACTGGGCGCACTCAAACGAAGTACAACTAAAAGCCAAATAGGCTATGACTAATGCTTCTATTCCCCGGTATAGTGATTTAATTACCTGCCAAAACACCATCCTAATAGCCCTAAATAGGCAGCTAAACCGAGTAAACCTACAGATAAGGATGTATCAAAATTAAATTTTGTGCTTTTGTTGTGGGTAGTAGCAACGTTTGCATCTGCCCTTTTTTGTCCAAATAGTCAGAGTTCAAATGACCTAAGCGAGTTAGCTTACCTGATGTCACACGACAGTAAATATGGGCATAAGCAACACCGTAACCATTGCTCCCCCATCCAAAAAAAGGACGTTCAAGAACTCCATAATTTGCTATCTGCCACAAATGAACTCGAGCTAATATCAGTCAAGGATTTGATAAAGACCCATGCACCGAGTAACAACAGTCCTAATGTTGATGTAGATTCGGGTACAGAGGTAGGTGATTCAGAATCTTCATCAATCTCGATGTCATCATTTCTTGTTTCTTCTTCAGCAGCCAAGAAGAGTTTCTAAATTTTAAGAAATGACTCGTCTTGTACTTCATAGCATTCTGGCTCATTGATATGAAATTCTGGTATTTCTTCTTCAATCCAGTTCATTTCATCAATATTGGAATAAAAGTTTTCCTGATTTATGTTCTCATGCTCAAATATCTCATCTGTTTGTTTTTTATTGCACCCACCAGTACACACAGGTGGTGGTAGATCACAATTTTTACTCAGACTCTTAGCTGGACAACCTTCATCCCACATTGCGAACTTCAACAAGTAGCATAAATAAACTACATTCATAGGCAATTCAGAACTATAGTTCTTAAAAATCCAGTAGCCATGAAAATATAAGTTATGCACGTCAAAGTTCCAGCTTTCTTATTGTGTAAAAAAAGCTAGTTAGACAACAATGTTGACTTTGAATTTTTCAATCACTTATGAAAATACAAGACTATGCAATAGTGAATTAGAGATTTGAAAACTAAGAAAATAAATAATACTTTTGACAAGCTGTAGGTAGGAATTGGAAAATTCGACAACCTTCCTCTGTCAAGTTCAGAATCCTATGAACTCCTTGTGTACTCAGAAAAAGTATCCCTTGAAAACATACGCCAGTTGCTACCTCTTTCCGAGGAGCTTCCCTAACAAGTCGGGGAACCAGTCCAACGCACTGGCTCTGAAATATCCAATGTAAAGTAGGGGATTCTATAGGTTTATTCAGTTTATTTTTAACTGTCGCTTTTTGCGTCTTTAACGAGATTCTTAATTGTCTTTCTCCCAGATTATAAACCAAAAGACACAATGCCATTAAAATTATCATTATCTCTACTCTTTCTGAATTCTTCACAAAAAGACTATGGGCGAAAAATAACGGGTCTTTGATAAATCTAAATACTCCTTCTGTTGATTGCTGTTCTCTATATATTCTCAATATTCCTATGGTTTCTAATTCACTTGCCTCTAGAATATTCGTTGCTAGAATAAATCGACCACAAGAGTTATGATGTTGGGTGATTAACTCCTGATTTCCTATTAGTTTACCTATTACTTGAGCAACTACTGTTTGTCCTTTATTTAATCGGTCGGTAATTTCTAAGTCCGATATTTTATGATATTTTAATTGTGCTGCGAGTTCTTTAATCTTTAATTCCGCTAAGGATATCTGTTCAAATTCTCCTTTGACTAATCTACCTACTTGTCTACTGGTTTTTAGAAACTCCTCTTGAATGCTTTGGGTTAATTTCTTTAAGTCTGCTTTTTTTCTGTCTCCACTGTCTACTCATAGCCATCTTTGCTCTATTCCCCCATAAGATACTTTTTCTTCTTGATAGCTATATCCTTTGCTTTCACTTGGTTTCAGTTCTGTACTGGTAAATCCTTTGACCAAGTTTTTGGCTTTTTTAATGGATAAGGGTACTCGACTTATCCATTTCATGTTCGACATTAATTTTAAATTACTTTTGCTATATAATGCACTATCAGCCACCATTATACTTTCAAAATCTATTTGTTTGTCATACTCCACCAAGATTTGAGCAAATACTGGTTTATCTGATTCATTTCCTAATGATCCTCTAAAAAATCAGGGTATATCTCCGTCACTACTTACTAGTAAATCTAATATAGATTGTGTTAAGTCTGGACGATGGTCACGAGAATATCCTTGTGTGATGTTAATCTGATTTTCTCGGTTCATTCCTAATTCTTGTCCTCAATTATTTAGGCAATTATTATACTCTCCATGCAAATGCAATGAGGTTGAACCTAAATGGGAATATTTGGTGGGAATATTTGGTTGCTACTCCATATTTTTTTACTACTTCTGAGGTAATTATTAGGAACAATTTAGTTAATCCATATTTGTATAGCTTATCCATTAGTCTGCCTATTTTATCATCATTTAAATCTTCGCCTTCAATTACCGCTCCTAATAAATGTTCTATGGCTTTTTCCTCGAAAAGTTGAGGAAATAAATATAATGGTCTCCATAGAGAACCTAGTCCATAATGATTGCTTTGACTATTTCTCCTGTATTCACTTTCTCTCTACTATCTATTCAGAATATCTTATTTATTTCTTCTACAATTCCTATCTCATCTATTATTCCCAAGTGCTCCAAGTTCTTACTCTCAAACTCTTCTTTTTGGTAATTCATATTTTTGGGTATTTTTATTTAATTCAGGCTCATTTACATTCATCTATTCTGAATTTATTGTCAAGACTTACGAGTTCCAAGTTGTTGGCAATTTGTATTATATTGTCTATTTTTTTACTATTTCAATTATGTGCTTACTACGTAGCTTTCTGTGATTTTTTTACATTTGTATTTTACATTTGTATGTGTACTACAAAATGAAGTGCAAAATGTGGGCTGGAAAAGGTTACCTTGGAAGAAATTCCGCCGGAACCTATTCCGCCTACAAAGACGCGTATATAACCCACATTCCGTACCCTAAACTGCCACAGAGGGAAATTACGGAGAGAAAAAATCCAAGGGAGCATAAAAACAAACAGATGCAGTGAAAAAAGGCATTGGAGAAACAGTAAAGCACCAAAAATAGGATCAAAAGCTATTCTCAATAAGGAGCAATAAGAAAGAACACCGCCCAGAGGAGTCAACAGATAAATGAAGATATTCAAGAGATAAATCATAACTTAGACTAATAAATCGAAGTAAAAAAAGAAATTATGGACATAGTAAAATAGAGCTATAAATCAAAGATATTAATTTATTTTCTGATAGAAATTAAATTAATAGAGAGAAGAATTAGGTAACTAATTGATAGTAGGGAAAACAATGCTCTGGTAAAAGATTCACAATGAAATCTCTCTCTTGAGTCTAGTGAGAGATGTGTTGTTCTTGGTTAAGTGTAACTAAATGAATAGACTGAAAGCATGGAAAAATCCAGCGTAAAGTGGGGCGGTCAGTTGGTTTGCCCAATTGATTTTTTACTGTTGATTTAGACTCTCTCAAAGGGGTTCTAATTTGTCGTTGCCCTAAAGTATAAACCAGCAGATATAAACCCATAATCATTCCCAGGGACTCTATTCTCTCTGGACTTTTTAGGAAAATACTGTCTGCAAAAATAATGGATCTTTGAGAAAAGCAAACCCTCTCTGGCAAGACTGTTGAGCTTTATATTCACTCAAGATGGAGTCACGGGTAAGTTCATTGGAATCCAAAAGGTTTGTAACAATAATAAAAGGCCCTGCCCTCAGGAATTCTGTATTAATTTTACTTTTATTCTGGGAGACTGTAGCTGATATTTCAGAGGATATCTCTCCTGAACTATCTTTTTTCTTACATTTGATTTGAGTAACTTTACTCTGGTTAATTTGGTGATATTTGAATTGTTTGAATAGTTTAGATAACCACTTGATAGCATCAGCTTCACAAGCAAATTTTTCTGGTGATAATTTTTTCAAGTCTTGCACAGCTTTTGATTGTGCCTTGGTAATTTTTTGTGAGAGTTTACCCAGGTCTGATTCTCTTCTTTCTTGACTTTGCACTACTAACCATCTTTGTTCTATTCCTGGATAATTTACTGTTTTTGAAGCTAGTTTATATCCGGGTAAGTTACTATCAACAAATTCTGGTTCTGGTAATGTTGATATTCATCATTGTGCTGATTTTACGCTTAATGGCACTGGACATAACCAGCTTAAATCTGACATCATTTTCAGATTTGATTCTGTATATAAGGCCCAGTCCGCTACTATGAGACTGTTAACTTTTAGTTAACTTTTAATTATTTTTGGTACTCTACTGCTATTTTACCAAAGCATGGTGAATCTGCTTGGTTTCCCGATGCTAGTTATAAAAATATTGGTATGTCTCCATCTCCTGAACATATCATTTCTATGATGAACTGTTTTAACTCCGGTCTATGGTCACCAGAATAACCGTAGGTGA
Organism: 'Nostoc azollae' 0708; assembly: GCF_000196515.1. NCBI lineage: Bacteria > Bacillati > Cyanobacteriota > Cyanophyceae > Nostocales > Nostocaceae > Trichormus > Trichormus azollae. Next base: position 903,268 of record NC_014248.1, on the reverse strand, counting down.
TGGTTATTTCTTTTGGTGATTTTACTGCTAATTCTTCTATTTCTTGATTATTTCCTACTTTTTGACTCTCAAATATTACTTCTGGTAAGCTGGTATTATATTGCCAATGTATGTGCATTTATGATGAGTCTAGATGCCCTGCTCATAGGGATACTCCAAATTTTGGGGCTGCTTTTAAAGCGACAACAAAAAATATTCTATCCAATCCTTTTATAAATAGTTTATCCATGACTCTCCCCAGTTTATCGTCCTTGAGATATTCTGGTGTTACTCCTGGTCCTATTAGATGGTCACAGGGGATTTTTTCAAAATACTGGGGAAACATATATAACGGTTTCTATACAAATCCTAACCCGTTGATTATCATGGGTTTTACTACATGACCCGGACTTAGTTTCTCTCCAATTTCAAGGATTATTTCTACTACTCCTATGGCGTCTATTATTCCTGCTACTATGCCTAAATGGTCTAGGTTTTGAATTTCCATTTTTTGAAGCTTTGATTTTACAACAGAATTATCCACAACTCCTGTTGTGATTCAATCATTTCTTCTTCTGTTCTAATTTAATTTTTAAATTATTAAATTTTCTTTTCTTTTATCTTCTTTACAAAACTTTATTCTCTCACTCTATTCCCATTTTAATCATACTTATTCTCATTAAGCCTTTTCTTCCTTGCAGGATCTTTAGTTCTTGTGTACTACTTCACCAGCTTTTTTTGATGTGTGACAGTTAGGGTGCCGAAGGTAGGATATAAAGCTATTCAAGTTGGCTACAAGCGGAAAGGGCAGTCACTACAAAAGCTGATTCTGAAATCTACCTCTGCAAGATTACTGGCTATCTGTCAAGTAACACAGCTAAATGCTGAGAAAAAGACAGGGGGAATAGAGGGGAAAACCGCACTCTCCTTTGAGCAAAGGTTTGAACTAAGTGAGAAGCTGAGAACCGAAGGTAATAACTGGAAACATCAGGGATTACGTGAAATACCCATTCCCAAAAAGGATGGTAAAACCCCGATTCTCAAAGTCCCTACTATTGCAACTACTAGACAAAGCATTCCCATCAGTTCCTTACTCCGAAAACAAACACATCAATGTCAAAGGAGAGAAATCACCCTAGGACGGTGATTTAACTTATTGGAGCGAACGCAACAGTAAGTTATAGGACGATAATACCTCTAGAGCAATTAAACGGCAAAACCATAAATGTGGACATTGTGGATTAAAAATGCTTAGTGATGAGAAGGTACATCTCCATCATATTGATGGGAACCATCAAAATTGGAAAACTAAAAACCTTCTAGCAATACATGAAAGGTGCCACAATTATATCCATATCAGCAAGTGCGAAAGCTAAGAAAATCGGAAGCTCGGTGCGGTGAAAGTCCCAGGCCCAGATTTAACTGAGAGGGGCGGGGAATAATATCCCCCCTTGACTCAACCAACTAACAGTTGACACGAGAGAAATTTATTCTCGCCTACCTGGAAATATTTTTCCAAATAGTAGATTTAGTGTTCAGACTCCAGATAGTCTATTAAATCAATTAGTTGACACCAGAGAAGTTAATAATGTAGTGAGGAATTTATCTATCTTCTTATTAGATAGACGTTGGAGAGTGGAAAATGAATATGATGAAATGATCTCTCAATTAATTTCTCCATTTGGATTTACATTTCGGCTTGAGTTTTTCTAATTTATCAAAATCACTCAATTCCACCCATTAAACCATAAAGAGGGGATAAGTCCAAAAGCCTACCCCCACAAAATCAACTATTTTGATTTTTGATAGCTTGCGTGGCGTAGCCATAGAAAACTCAGTTTAATATTCTGGAATCCTCTTACAAAGGATGATGAGTAATTTGCCAATTCTCTTTTCCTAAAGCTAACCTAACTGCATTATGAAAAAAATCTTTCGCTGACATATAAATTTTAAATGATATTCTCTATCTTATCATACTTTTTGAAGTAACTTATTCCTCCCTCTACGCTCTCTGCATCTCTGCGGTTCTTTAAATAAATCCATAACACAAAACGAAAAAAAATGGATAGGCTTTTGGGCCTATCCCCACAAAATCAACTAATCAAAGTCTCAAGTACCTGAAGTCCAAGAATTGATATACTCAATTTGATCTGCTGTCAAACTATCAATGAAGATCCCCATAGCTTGCAACTTCAAGCGAGCAATTTCTTCATCCACTTCTCGAGGAATAGAGTGCAAACCAGGTGCTAACTTACCCTTATTCTTCACCAGGTATTCACAAGCTAAAGCTTGGTTAGCAAAACTCATATCCATAACCGCACTAGGATGTCCTTCAGCAGCAGCCAAATTAATCAAACGTCCTTGTCCCAAAACGACAACGGATTTACCATTTGTCAATTTATACTCTTCAGTGAAAGGACGGACATCTTTGATTTCCTTAGCATTAGCAGCCAAGTATTTTAAATCAAGTTCCAAGTCAAAGTGACCAGAGTTACAAACTATCGCACCGTCTTTCATGACATCGAAGTGTTCACCCCGAACGACGTGCTTGTTACCTGTCACAGTAATAAAGATATCACCTAAAGGAGCAGCTTCCGCCATTGGCAACACGCGGAAACCATCCATAACGGCTTCAATTGCCTTGATGTGATCAATTTCGGTAACGATGACGTTTGCACCCATACCACGCGCGCGGAGGGCTGTTCCCTTACCACACCAGCCATAACCGACAACCACAACAGTCTTACCAGCTAACAAAATATTTGTAGCGCGGATAATCCCATCTAGGGTAGATTGACCGGTACCATAGCGGTTATCAAAGAAATGCTTGGTGTCTGCGTCGTTAACGTTAACTGCGGGGAAGGTGAGAACACCTTCTTTAAACATGGCGCGTAAACGCACAATACCGGTGGTAGTTTCTTCGGTACTACCAATTAAATCAGCGATTTGGTGTTGACGGTGTTGAACTAATTCTGCTACCACGTCGCTACCGTCATCAACAATGATGTTGGGGCGATGATCTAATGCGATTTGGACGTGGCGGTTATAGGTGGCGCTATCTTCGCCTTTTTGAGCAAAAACGGGAATTTCATGATCAGCTACAAGACTTGCAGCTACGTCATCTTGAGTTGATAAAGGGTTACTAGCAATCAATACAGCATCAGCACCACCGGCTTTAAGGGCGATCGCTAAATGTGCTGTTTCTGTGGTCACGTGGGCGCAAGCTACAAGGCGTAATCCAGCAAATGGCTTTTCTTTCTCAAAGTGATCGCGGATTTGCTTCAATACAGGCATTTCCCGTCCAGCCCATTCAATTCGTTGTCTTCCCAAGGCAGCGAGAGCGAGGTCTTTAACCTCGTGCTTTAATCTGGGAGTTGTTGCGGTCATTCAAATTATCCTCTAAAAAACAAAAAGGTCATCAGCATTCAGCTATCAGCCATCAGCAGTCAGCTTTTGACAACTTGTGATTAAACTCACTACTATTTGATAGTATACCAATTTATCAAGCATTCTGACTCCTGACTCCTGAATACTTATAAACAAAAGGTCTAGAAACCTTTACGTACTTTAACAATAATTTCTTAAAAGTGGCAAATTTTCCCTGTAATTGCCGAATCAGAGGGTATTTAACACAAAAAAAGCGAGAATTTATCAATCACAATTTTGATCCAAGTTGTCAATTTTCACCAATCCCTGCTATTAGTATTATGAACAACAGCTCTGGTAATGGCTATCAGCATAGTGTATCTATCTCCAGATAGAAATAACAGCAACTAAAGGCAGATTTAACCAAAGATAGATAATATAGCCTCTATGTTGGAAATAACTCTATGATTACCCGATCATAAATTTAATTCAAGGAGGTATTTGAGTGCGTTTAAAATTTTTGGCAATCGCAGTTTCAATGGGTGTTACCGTTATCTCTGTTCAAAAAACTACAGCCCGGACTCCTCTTTTACCCTACTTGCAAACTCCTAGTAATCTAAGTAATTCTACCGGAAATCAAACTGTTTCCGAATGGATTTATTTAGATGGTCGCCCATTATTTCAAATCGCTGCATCAAAAAACGATGTTTCCGAGCGGTTACAAAGTATCCAACAGAATTTACAGGAAATTAGCCAAGATTACTTTCAATCAAAAGCACCAGAATTTAAGATACAAATCCGAACAACCAAAGATTTGCCAGTAATTTATATCAATGGCAAATATCTGATGACCATCAATTCTCAAGATGCTAAATTACGTCAATTAAAGGCGTTGACATTGGCTAATGAAATCGCCGATAATTTGCAGGATAACCTGGAAGTTTCTAAGAAAGAACGCCAAACTTCATCTTTAATTAGCCAATGTAAAATAGCTGGTGCTATTGCTTTGGTAATGATTTTGTCAAGTTCATTAATATATCGTTATCAACGCCGTTCTCAAAAAGATGATGTAGAACCAATTTGTCCAGATGCGGAAACAGGTCAACCGATTACAACCCAACTAAATCAACAGGAACATCAACATTTAGCAGAAGTTAAAAACCGCCTATTTCAATTAAGTCAAACAGGCATTTGGGGAGGTGGAAGTTTTGTAATCTTGGGTCTATTTCCCTACACCAGAGCATTACAAATGGCACTTCTTGCAGTTGCCCAAATTCCTCTAAAAGTAGGTATTGTGGTATTAGGAACTTATGTAGCGGTTCGTTTTAGTTATGCCCTGATTGATAAATTTACCACAACTCTAATTAGCGGTGGTTTTTTATTAAATTCAGAAACTTCAGAACGGATGGAGTTAAGAGTTTCCACATTTTCAGGAGTAACCAAAAGCATTACTACCCTCATTTGCATGGGAGTAGGAATTTTATCCATTTTGATTTCATTAGGTATAGATATAGTTCCTTTGTTAGCAGGTGCTGGTTTAATTGGTGTAGCTGTATCTCTCGCTTCTCAAAACTTAATTAAAGATGCCATTAATGGCTTTTTGATTATCATCGAAGATCAATATGCCCTTGGTGATGTGATTAATGTGGGAAACGTAGGAGGTTTAGTCGAGAATCTCAATTTACGCATGACTCAAGTACGGGATGCAGAAGGACGTTTAATTACAATTCCCAACAGTGAAATCAAAGTAGTTGCCAATCTTTCTAGTCGATGGTCACGGGCAGATTTAACTATTCCGGTTTCATATCAAGCCAATATTGATGAGGCTTTGAAGTTAATTGAAGATGTGGCTTTGAACATGAATCAAGAACCAAAATGGAAGCGAGAAATCATTGAAAAACCGAGTATTTTAGGAATTGATAATTTTAGCGAGCGCGGTATGATGATTCGTGTCTGGATTAAAACACAACCCCTCAAACAATGGGAAGTAGCGAGAGAATATCGTCGTCGTCTAAAAATTGCCTTAGATCAAGTTGGAATTTCCATTCCCATACCTCAACAAACCATTTTAGTGAATCATCCTCAACTGTTGAATTCTGCCAGAAATAATTCAGATTAAGGAGTTCAGTAGTATGGCTGACGCCACGGCCATGCCTATGACTTCTGCGTCGCCACGCAAGCTATCGGAACACTAAGTACAGCTTGCTTCCCCTCGGGTATGCTATCAGGAGTCAGGAGGTAGAAGTAAAGATATATTTCCCATTCCCTAGTTCCCATTTTTTGAATTTTGAGTTTTGAATTCTTCCTCTATACCTTTACCACCAAATACGATTTTCTTCTTCATCGACTCGTGCTTGACGAATCATATCAGAGATTTCTTCTGCATCCTTGACATGGTGGAGGGCTTTTTTCTCACCATCAGGAGTTTCCACTACAAAATAAGTTGGAACCTTTATGTGATCACCAGTAATATCAGGTACGTCTACAGCAACTTGTTGGGCTTTTTCTTCAATTGATTGGGGTTTTGCAGAGATTCTATCCCCAGGATTTGCTGTTAAATTCCTTTCTTTAACATTTGGTTCTTTTCTAGAAAAGCTATCTTCACTTACTGGCTGATTAATTTGGTTATCTTGATTATCTTGATTATCTTGATTATTAGTCATGGTTTAAAAATCCAATGTATAAGTTCTATGCATGAGTAGCGGATCTCATTCCTCTATATAACAATCCTGGATGAAAGTCTGGTCTTCATCAGTAAATTCATAACTCATGGGACTGACGCAAAATATTTTTTGTCATAGTGTTCGCGCAGCGTAGCTAAGTATCTCGGCGATTCTTCATTTCGCTAACGCTACATTCAGAATGACAGTTTTTTGGTCAAAGTGCGTAAGTCTTGATTCCAATAGGACTACCATATCAATCTAGACAATCCAAAATGTAAGTAGTTCTTTCTCTAGAGAGAGTTTAAGAATGAGATTTACTTCTTCAACACAGGGAGGATCCACTATTGGAAGATACACAAGTATTAGGAGAATTTAAGGATAAACAAGTGTGGATTAGCAACCATGAACCAGGAAAAAGAACGGCTTAAAGCCTGCTTAGAAGAATTAGCAACTTTATATGAAGAAGCAGACAAAAGTCAGATAACAGACTTGGAAGGAATAGAAAAAACAGTAAGGAGTCAAATATTAGAAGTGGTAAGTCCAGAAATAGCCCTTTTTTATTGAAGAAACAACCGGAAGGAAAGTAGGTAAAACCAGGAAAGTCAAAACCTTGGTAGGAGAGGATAACTAAAACTAAAAGCTAAACAGTTGCAGAGACTGGGTTTGAAGCTAAGAAGTCGATTAAGTCCATTACTTCAAAAGTGCTGCTTGAGGCTATCAGCTAAGGAATCATATCAACAAGCAGAAGTTGAAATTGAAGCATTAACAGGAGTAAAAGTTGGCCATAGGAGGCAACAAAAACTAGTTGTCGAAGAAGATTGGGAGCTACCACAAGGAAAACAACCTGTCTGTGAAGTGAGCATGGATGGTGGAAAAGTACGACTAGGGGCAAACTACAAGCAGGCTGGTACTGGCGAGACTGTAAAACCCTTCGTCTACAAGGAATTTATGATGGCGCATTTTTTGATAACAACTAATCAATCATGAGTTGATTATGTTAATAGCCAGTCTTTGGTTAACCCCCTTGTGTGTTTGGGGGATGGTCATGATGGAGTTTGGAATTTAGTTAAAGAGTTTGGAACTGAAAAATTCAAACCTTTGGAAATTTTGGATTGGTATCACCTCAAAGAGAATCTTTATCAAATTGGTGGTTATTTAAAGCATCTCCAAGCTGTTGAGAGTTTATTGTGGCAAGGTCAGATAGAGCCGATTCAACCTTTATTTAATAATTGTCGAGGTAAACAAGTTAAAAAGTTTTTCAAGATAAGCAAAAAATATCCCACTAGCATTATTAACTACACCTACTACCGAGCTAAACAACTGTGTTCTATTGGTTCTGGATCTGTCGAATCTGCTATTCAACAGATTGGAGCAAGGATTAAAATTTCTGGCCCACAGTGGAATGTTGAAAGTGTCTACCAAGTCCTTTCCCTTCCTTGTGCTTATCTCAATGGTTTGCCTCCTATTTGAGTCTTTCTGCCAAAACCCGATGCTCCCTTCAAAACAAAGGGCGTATACTTACCCCCCAAGGCTTCCACAATAGTGCGGGTATTAGCTTCCATCATTTTTATATAAGTATCACCATCACTTCCTTTTGCACCAATAGAATCAGAGTAAAGTTGATTCTTGACAAGTTTTACCCCTACTTCTTGGGCAACAGTGGTAATTAAAGCTGGGTTAATCGTGGTTTCCGCAAAAATTGCAGGTACGCCTATTTTTTTAACTGAATCTACTAATTTACTGACCGTTTGGGCGCTTGGTTGTTCTTCTGTGCTAATACCAATTAAAGTTCCCGCAATTTCCATCCCATAATTACTTCCATAATATTGAAAAGCATCATGGGTAGTGATAAGTTTCCGTTTTTCTGGAGGAATAGTTTGAATTTGTTGCGTAATCCAGTTATTGAATTGTTGTAATTCTTCAGTCAATTCGGCAGCTTTTTGAGTAAATTTATCTTTGTCTTCTGGTGATAACTCAATTAATGCTTCTTTAATTGCTTTTACCATAGATATGACATTTTCTACACTTCCCCAAATATGAGGATCGGGAACAATTTCTCCTTTACTTTTCTGTAACTTTAAAGGTTTGATAACTTCCCCTACTGCTAACTTTCGTGCTTTCCCACCAACAGCATTCATTAACTTAATAATTCCCGGTTCTAACTTATAACCGTTATATAAAATTAAGTCTGCTGTTTCCAAAACTCGACTATCTGCGGGTACTGGTTCATAAACGTGAGGGTCTGCACCAGGCTTGAGGATACCAGTGACCTTTACTTCCTCTCCTGCAACCTCCTGGGCTAAATCAGCAATGATGGTACTTGTTGCTACAACGTGCCGCTTTCCATTTCCTGGTGCTTGAGAGTCTGATGGATTACAACTGAATAATGCTAAAGGTAATAACATTCCCAGACACAACTGAGAAATCTTTGTTTTCTTTAACACAGTATTGCCCTTGATACCGAGTATTTGTTTCATTTATCTTAGAGATAAATTCTAATTATAGATTCTTTCATATTTATCTCATTTTTATAGTAAGCTCAAAGAATGATTATTTAACTACGGTTATGCAAAATATTTCTTTTTACGAAAAATTTAGCCCCTTACGGATACAAGTAGAAGAGACACCCACACAAGCCAGAAAATCTACTGATATGAATTCTACAGCAGCCATTAACATCTCCCATTTAGGAGTACATTACCGGACACAGAAAGCTTTGGGGGATGTTAACTGCATTATTAAATCAGGAAAAGTGACAGGAATTTTTGGACCTAATGGTGCTGGTAAAAGTACCTTGATGAAAGCTATCTTAGGATTAGTTCCTATAAGTAGCGGTCAGGTTTTATACAAGAATCAACCTTTAATGCAGCAACTAGATCAAGTCGCTTATGTACCACAACGTAGCCAAATTGACTGGAACTATCCAGCTACAGTTTGGGATGTAGTGATGATGGGGCGTGTAAGAAAAACAGGTTGGTTGCGTAGTTTTTCCACAGTTAGCCGCCAAGTAGTTAAAGAAGCCTTAGAAAGAGTGGGGATGAAAGAATTACAAAACCGCCCCATTGGTGAACTTTCTGGAGGACAACAACAACGGGTATTTTTAGCGCGTGCTTTAACCCAACAAGCAGAGATATTTTGTTTTGATGAACCATTTCTAGGAATCGATCAAAAAACCCAAACCATAATTTTTGAAATTTTCCACGAACTAGCAGCAGAGAATAAAACTCTCTTAGTTGTTAATCACGACTTAGGCCAATCCACTGCCCATTTTGATGATTTAATCTTACTAAATTGCGAATTAATCGCCACAGGTTCCCGCCAAGAAGTCCTCACAGAAGAAAACCTCCATCGTGCTTACAACGGGAAAGTCATGTACTTTGCAGCTTAGTCATGATTATTGATCTCTCTCCTCCTCTTCCTGTTTTCCTTCGTGTACTTCGTACCTTCGTGGTTCATTTTCATTCATGCTTAATACACTAATTGAACCGTTGCAATATGGCTTCATGCAACGTTCCCTAATTATCGCTATTTTAGTAGGCTTATTGTGTGCAGTAGTTGGTAGTTATTTAATGGTACAACGCCTAGCATTACTAGGAGATGCTATTAGTCATTCCGTATTACCAGGATTAGCGATCGCATTCATGATTGGTGCTAATATTTTTGCCGGGGCATTTATTGCCGGGATTTTAAGTACAATGGCCATAGCATTTATTAAAACCCGTTCCCCCATCAAAGAAGATGCAGCAATGGGAATAGTATTTTCAGCTTTTTTTGCCCTTGGTGTCACCCTCATTACCGTGATTCAAAAAAGCAATAAAATCGACCTCAATCACTTCCTTTTCGGTAATATTCTCAGCGTAACTGTTGATGAAGTACGAGATACAAGTATCATTGCAACGATTGTATTAATAGTCGTTGTTGCACTATACAAAGAGCTTTTATTTTACACCTTTGATCCCTTGGGCGCACAAGCCGCTGGTTTACCAGTTAATCGCCTAAATTTTGGCTTAATGTTGTTAATTGCTTTAACAATTGTTGCCAGCATGAAAGCTGTAGGAGTGATTTTAGTATTATCACTTTTAATTACTCCTGGTGCAACGGCTTATTTATTAGTCAAACGCTTGCATGAGGTAATGATTTTAGGTGCGGTAATTGGGGTTATTTCTAGTATTAGCGGAATGTATCTCAGCTATTTTTATAATTTACCTTCCGGCCCTGCAATTGTGTTAGTAGTGTCTGGTTTATTTATATTAGCTTTGTTGTTTTGTTTAGTCCTAGACATGGAATTTTTACGTCCCATCAGATGAAGAGTGGGGAAAATGTGAAGGGGTGATTGGTGATATTTAATAGGTAATCGTTAACGATTACCTATTAAATATCACAATTTAACTCCCCAGCTTTTTGACTAAAACGGCGGTTTTCTCGATAATCTACAGGACAATCTATTACCGCAGGAACATCTTGAATTAGGGCTTCTTTGACGACAGGAATTAAATCAGTTGCTGATTCAACCCTGTAACCTTTTAATCCTATACTTTCGGCTAATTTGACAAAATTAGGATTACCAAAATGCACAAAACATGAATTACCTTTACCAAATTGATTTTCTTGTTTCCATTCAATTAAACCATAGCCACCGTCATTGAAAATTAAGGTAACAAAAGGTGTACCAACACGCAAAGCTGTTTCTAATTCTTGACAGTTCATCATAAAGCCACCATCGCCTGTAGCTGCTACAACTTTACGATCTGGATAGACAAGTTTAGCAGCTAAAGCCCCAGGAATGGCAATTCCCATTGCTGCAAATCCATTGGAAATAATGCACGTATTAGGACTATGACAATGATAATGTCTAGCAATCCACATTTTATGTGCACCTACATCAGAAATGACAATATCATCTGGTCCCATCACTTGCCGCAAATCATAAATTAATCTTTGCGGTTTTATTGGGAAGCCATCATCATGGGCATATTGTTCGTAATCAGCGCGAATATTAGAACGTAAACTGATGGCATAGGGATTGGGTTTTCCTTGTCTGTCTGCTAATTTTAATATTTCATTAACTGAATCAGAAATATCCCCAATAACTTCGACTTTAGGAATGTAACTACTATCAATTTCTGCTGAAATAGCAGCAATATGGATAATAGGAATTTTGCCGTCAGGATTCCATTCTTTGGGAGAAAATTCAATTAAATCATAGCCAATTGCAATTACTAAATCGGTATTATCAAAACCACAAGTAATGAAATCTCTTTGTTGTAATCCTACAGAATAAAGTGCTAAAGGATGAGTGTAGGGAATTACGCCTTTACCCATGAAAGTATTAACGACTGGAATATTTATTTGGGTGGTGAATTGCGTCACCGCATCACTAGCTTGAGCGCGAATCGCCCCATTTCCCACTAAGATAATGGGATTAACTGCTTGAGAAATTATGGCAGCAGCAGCGCGAATACTAGCAAAAGCAGCATAGGTTTTTTCGCTGTTATCCTTATGTAAAGGTTTGCCTTCTACGGGCATAGCAGCAATATTTTCGGGTAAATCTATGTGGACTGCACCAGGTTTTTCAGTTTGCGAGCGCTTGAATGCTTTTCTCACAACTTCTGGTGTAATACTCGGTCTAACTATCTGCTTATTCCACTTAGTAACTGGCGCAAACATAGCCACTAAATCTAAATATTGATGGGATTCAATATGCATTCTATCTGTTCCCACCTGTCCGGTAATTGCTACTAATGGTGCACCATCAAGGTTAGCATCTGCAACCCCAGTCATTAAATTAGTAGCACCAGGACCAAGAGTGGAAAGACAGACTCCGGCTTTACCAGTTAACCTCCCATAAACATCCGCCATGAAAGCTGCACCCTGTTCGTGACGAGTAGTAATAAATTGAATGGATGAGTTTTTTAAAGCTTCTAAAACGTGCAAATTTTCCTCACCTGGCAGTCCAAAAACATATTGCACTCCTTCATTTTCTAAACACTGTACTAACAAATCTGCCGTATTCATTTTATTTCCTCAAAATAATACTGGGGACTGGGGAATTTAATAACCCAATGAGTAATAACCAATTACTGAACCCAAACAGTTTTTACATTCACAAATTCATGTATGCCTTGAATACTTAATTCTCGACCATACCCAGAACGTTTAATTCCCCCAAAAGGTAAGCGTGGATCGGATTTAACCATGCTATTAATAAATACTGCACCTGCTTCAATTTCTTGAATGAGGCGATTTTTTTCTGTTTCATTATTTGTCCACGCACTAGCACCCAAACCAAAGGGTATATCATTGGCTAATTTGATGGCAGCATCAATATCCGCAACTCGGAATAATAAAGCTACAGGTCCAAAAAATTCTTCTTTGGCAATCGGATGATCTAAAGGAATATCTATGATAATAGTTGGTGGATAAAAGTTCCCAGGAATATCTGATAAAGCAGATCCACCTGTGAGGACTTTACCACCACTTTCGATAGCAATTTTGACTTTTTGGTCTAAATCTTGGAGAATATCGGGTGTTGCCAATGGACCGATATCTGTTTCTGTTGCCAGAGGATCACCAATTTTCAGAGTGTGGAATTTTTCTAACAGCAGTTTTTCAAATTTATCAGCAATTATTTCTGCTAAAATAAAGCGTTTAGCTGCTATGCAAGATTGTCCATTATTTAAGATCCGTGCTCTAACTGCGGTCGATACTGTTGTTTCTAAATCAGCACTTTCTAATACTATAAAGGGGTCACTTCCACCTAATTCCAAGACGGTTTTTTTAATTTGTTTGCCAGCAGCAACAGCTAAAGAAGCTCCTGCTGGTTCGCTTCCCGTCAAGGTGGCTGCTTTTACCCGATGATCAGCCATTAAATCGGCAACTTGAGAAGCACCGATCAATAAAGTTTGAAACACACCTACTGGAAAACCTGCACGGTTGATAATATCTTCTATTCCCAAAGCACACTGAGGTACATTGGATGCGTGTTTGAGTAAACCCACATTTCCAGCCATGAGTGCTGGTGCAGCAAAGCGGAAAACTTGCCAGAAAGGGAAATTCCAAGGCATGACAGCGAGAATTACACCTAAAGGCTGATATCTAACAAAACTTTGACTAGCATCGGTTTTGACGGTGAGATCAGCGAGAAAATTAGGACCATTTTTGGCATAGTAACGACAAACAAGGGCGCATTTTTCCACTTCTGCAATCGCAGATTTCAAGGTTTTACCCATTTCCAGGGTCATTAATTTGGCAAAATCTGCCTTTTCCTGCTCTAAAATATTTGCTGCTTGTTGCAACCACTGCGAGCGCTCTGGAAAACTAGTCCTACGATACTCCTCAAAAGCCCACTGTGCCAAATCCAATTTAGCAGCAATTTCCCCATTATTCAGTGGATCAAAAGTTTTCAGCGTTTTCCCAGTGGCGGGATTAATGGTAGCAATAGCCATTCCCTGACCTCCCGTTCAAAAATAGCTTGAAGTAGCTTACCAGTCTTACACAGATTCATTATAGAAGCCACCATCAAAACTTTAGTCTCTCAATTTCAAAAGAGTTACTTAATTTGGTTCTTCAGTTCTTTTTATGGAAAAACAGGTTCAAAATCCTTGAATTTTAATTAGTGAAACTCCTAAAACACTGAGTTGGAAAAACATATTCCTGGGAATATTATTTACGGTAGTAACAATGTTAATTTTCAGACTCAGAGTTGAATATTTGAAGGCTAGAAGTTAATTATTCCCGTTGATTTAGGCGATCACATCCAACTTACATTTATTGGCAGATTTAGCATATTAATTATTAGGGTGCGTCAGACCTATATATTGGTTAATATCAACAGATTTTCGACATTTGACGCACCCTACAAGAGACTTCAGCCTATTTCTTTATAGGAATAGTCTTCTTAATCCACTATGAGTCAAATATCAGTTAAAGTCACGACTTTTAACTACTTAATCACTACTCATTTGCTACTCAAACTACTCATTTTCTGCTCAAAAAAAGCCCTGAAAGCCTTATATATCAATGGGGTGGAATTTCTAAAGGAATAGTACCCAAAAGTCCTTTGCGAAAATCGGTGATTAGTGTTCTCGCAGCGCGTTCTACATCTCTTTTATAACGATGTTCTGCTAAGATGTGCAGATATGCTTCTCCTGTATGGATGATGGAATCAACTTCGTAGCGTGAAAGTAAGGGGTGCGATGGTAACAAATGAGGATGTGTTTCTTGGAGTTCATTGAGTATATCTATGAAGGCTGCTGCTACTAGCTGATTATCATACGATGCTTCTCCGATATCGTCACAAATAGCTAATTTTACTGCTGCAGCTTGATTTTCCATTCTTGAAGGAATGACACCGGGAGCATCTAGTAGTTGCAACTGATCGGAAATTCGCACCCAACGCAGTTGACGAGTAACACCGGGACGCGCTGCACTTTCAACGACTCGCTTTCCTAGCAAACGGTTGATTAATGCTGATTTTCCAACGTTGGGAAAACCAATAACTACAGCACGGACTGGACGGGGTAACATTCCCCGGTCTTTTCTGCGTTGATTAAGTTCTACTCCTGCTGCTTGTGCGGCTTTGGTGATAGCTGTGATACCTTGACCGTGTTGAGCATTGGTAAAATAAGGTACTTGTTCTTGGCTTTTAAACCAGTCTACCCAAAGCGATCGCACTTGTGGTGAAATCATATCTAATCGGTTAATTACCAATACCCGCGATTTACCCCCCACCCATTCATTCATTTGCGGATGGTTTGTCGCTAGGGGAATACGTGCATCCCGCACTTCTAGGACCACATCTACCCGCTTTAGCTGTTCTTTGAGATTTTTTTCAGCCTTGGCAATGTGACCGGGATACCATTGAATGAGATTTAATTTGTAGTTTTGAGTTATGGACATTGGGGACTAGGGATTGGGGACTGGGGATTGGGGACTGGGGATTGGGGATTGGGGACTGGGAAAAGATCAGGGAAAGAATATTTATCTTTTGCTTTTTGCTCTTTGCCTTTTCCCAATGACTAATGACTTTGATGTAAAATTAGACGGTTGCCGTCGGGGTCGTAGGTGTAAATTTCTCGACCGTGGGAAGCTGTGGAAATATCTCCTGGTAGGGGATAGCCTAAAGATTGCAGATGTGCGATCGCACTTTCTAAATTATCGACTTCTAAACACAAACTTAGCGAACTTTTGGTATTTACAGCAAATTCTGACTCATAATTTTGTTTTGGTTTAAAAATACCTAAACAAAGGCTAGAAATTTGGAACTCAGCATAGACATCGGGAATCAGGTTTTTCGGTTCTTGTTCTAGTAACTGAATATAGAAATTCACTAAATTATCAAAATTAACCGTGGCAATAGTGATGAATATATTATTATATTGCATATTTATTTTAAGGCATATTCCAAAGAATAAATAATATAATAAGTAGCAAGGGACAAAAGAACCGTAGACGCGCAGCGGCTTCTCGGAGAGTAGTATGTAACGAAAAGTAAAATTGTCCAAAACCTCTTCCCTATTGCATAAGTGCCTCTTACCTTGTTATAACGACAATTTTTAACACCCAGCTACTTATGTGAAACATCCTCTCCAGTAGCAGAGAGTGTGGAGGTAGAGATTCAGGGAATGAACATGATACAAACAGATATGAGCTAAGCAAAATATGCAAAAGCTTAAACCTTTTCCTTCCTACTTCCTGCCTTTGTACCTGAATTTAGGCGTAATATTGAGACATAAATTTGTCCGTAATAGTCCAAAGACGATCATCTAATGTAGTGAATATCCATTCTGCAATATGTTCTGGAACACCACCATAAAATGCTTCAGCAATACTACCTGTAATACAAGCAATGGTGTCACTGTCTCCACCAATAGAAATAGCATTGCGAATTGCATCTTCAAAATCAGTTGATTCTAAAAAAGCAATGATGGCTTGGGGAACAGAACCTTGACAAGAAACATCAAATTTGTAAGTTGGTCTAATCTCGTCTAAAGTTTGCTCTAAATTATAACCAAAACAATTTTGGATATAGAATTTGATAGCGGTCTTATCATAACCTGTACGGGCTAAAAATATAGATGCTGCTGTTGCTTGTGCGCCTTTAATGCCTTCAGGATGGCTATGAGTAACTTCTGCACTATGTCGCGCTTCTTCTAACACAATATTGAGGTCATCAAATGCAGATGCTATGGGACTGACTCGCATAGCCGAACCGTTACCCCAACTGTTGTATGGTTCTGTGCTACCAGAATTTGCCCATTTTATAAAAGTACTACCATAACCAGCAGAGGGATATTCACCGTAGTAGGATTTGAATTGTTGAATATATTGTAATTTGTCAATATATTTAGTTTTGTCTGGAAATTCGTCTGCATTGAGAATGACTTCAGCAACGGCAAGGGTTAATATTGTGTCATCTGTAAAATGACATCTATCATCGAAAAGGGGAAAGTCCTTTGTTTTTATATTGTAGAACTCATAAATTGAGCCAATGATATCACCTGCGATCGCACCCAACATAACTTACTTATCTCCAAACTGTAATACTTAAGTTAGTTTTTCCTATGTACTATTGTCTGATAATTAGGTACACCTAATCAAAAATGCTTACTCTATTTTTAGTAAAACATTATCGTTCTTTCAATGCACCTGCAAATCCTGTGACTGAATAATAGATGCAATATACAACAAATTTCCCAGGGAATTAACCCCAATTATTACGTAAAATTACCCGATTTCTATAGGGTGTGGGGTGAGGAGAATTCTTCCAGGGGACGGAAATCTTGATGCGCTCGGAATACTATCCAATATGCACATCAGCTTGATTAAGTACCTGAGCAAAATTACGGCGATTTTCAGGTAAATAAACCACAGAAAAATCTGACAAACTTTGTAGAGAAGTTGCATTCAACGTCTCTACACTGTGGTCTAATGAGCCAAAAAATGTTGTAAGTGTCCCACAACTTAACGGTAGGATAAGAACAGAGTGAAGTGTGATCGCTATTTATGCACCTCAAACCTGTACAAATAGCAAATCTCTACAATACCTTACACTGTCCATAATGCCGTAAAAGATGGTCGCATAAAACCAAAGCCACCATTGCATCAACCATGGGCACAGCACGGGGTAAAACACAAGGATCATGTCTTCCCTTGCCTGCTAAAACCGTTTCTTCACCTTCCTTAGTCACCGTTTTTTGTTGTTTTCTTATTGTCGCAGTTGGTTTAAAAGCAACTCGTAAAATGATATTTTCGCCATTAGAAATTCCTCCTTGAATACCACCAGAACGATTGGTTACGGTACGAATTTCTCCATTTTCATCAATATAAAATTCGTCGTTATGTTCAAAACCTGTTAACAAAGTTCCGTCAAAACCAGAACCAATTTCAAAACCTTTACTTGCAGGAAGTGACATTACTGCTTTTCCTAAATCTGCTTCCAACTTATCAAAAACAGGCTCGCCTAAACCCTTGGGAACATTCCGCACCACACACTCAACTACACCACCGATAGAATTACCATCTCTACCAGTTTTTTCAATTAATTCAATCATTTGGTTAGCAATTTCACCATCTGGACAACGGACAATATTGCTTTCTACATCTTCTAATGTGACGGTATTGGTATCAACTACGCCTTCTAAATCTTTGATGCGCTTCACATATGCGATAACTACCACATCTGCAACTTGATGTAAAACTTTTTTAGCGATCGCACCAGCAGCAACTCTACCTATTGTCTCACGCGCCGAAGACCTACCGCCACCTTGCCAATTTCTAAATCCATACTTAGCATCATAAGTAGCATCTGCGTGAGAAGGACGATACTTTTGCGCCATCTCATCATAATCTTGGGCACGAGTATCTTTATTTTTCACAAAGATTGCGATCGGTGTTCCCAGGGTCTTCCCCTCAAATACTCCTGATAATATCTCACAAGTGTCAGCTTCCTTGCGTGGAGTCGTAATTTTACTTTGTCCCGGCCGTCTTCTATCTAACTCAAATTGAATTTCCTCAGCAGAAATTTCCAGTCCTGGAGGACAACCATCAATAATAACGCCCACACCGCCGCCGTGAGATTCGCCAAAAGTCGTAATACGGAAAAGATGACCAAAAGTGCTGCCCATGATGTTGAGGAAATACAGTCTGGAATCTATATTGTACATGGAGTTGGGGATTTTAAGCGCCATGTTGGTTATTCAGCAAGATCCGGTGTAAAACATATCTATTCTGCAATGATTTTCGTTTTCCACAATTCTTTGATTTTGTCAACATGTTTTTGTCTGAATCAGGATGTCCAGGATTTAAGGATTTTCAGGATTGGTAAACTCATATCTTGCAGCTCTCCGTACAAACCCAGGTAACCTCAAAAGATGCACGATAAAGCTACCTGATTGATATTGGGTTTTATCGGTAAATCAAGGGTTTTAAGATTATACAGTGTAATTAAATTACATCAATTTTTATTTTCGCAAGACAAGATGTGAGTAAATAAAGATACCAATTTTTTTGAACAATTCCGGTATTTAAAATAAAATTATAAATGATAATTACCATAGAAATAAATGAGCTGCAAAGAACGCAAATAACACGAAGATAAGAGAAGTTTTCAAATATATTTTTTGTGATTTTCTATGTAAAAGGGCTATCTATATCTATTTCGTAAAGATACTTGGCTCGAATTTTATTTATTCTACTACATTCAGCTAATATGCGAATAGCTTGTTCTAAGTTTTTGGATGCAGGTTGATACCCAGAATTTAGTAACCATCTAACCATGTCAATTAACTCAGTATGACCTTTTTCAAGCCTTTGCTTATCTAGCTGCATTGGGATGCTTCCAGATACTTCCAATTTATCTCAGAACTAGACTGATGATAAATATTTACATCTTTAGTCAACAGAATTACCATGCTGTACATCCTCAAATCCTGGATATCCTGACTCTTACAAAGAATACCTTTAAAACCACAAATTTTTACTCGAAACATTTTGAAGACCATTCAGGTAAATCATCTTCCTGAAATATTCATAGTTATGTAGCTATAGGCATTGTGCTTATTGACGCGCAATTACCTATAACTTTAAAATTAAACATCTTGTACAAAAGCCAAACCCTGACAATACCTATTTTCTCAACCGAAAACGTACTGGCATTCCATCAGATGGATAAATCAAAAGGTTCTGCTGTAACTGTTCCACAGATGAACGACCATTGACTAATTCCCAATCAAAGTAGCGCAACAGTAACGCCAGCATCACCGTTGCTTCCAACATTCACAGATGTTCACCTAAGCAAGGATGAGAACCTGAGCTAAAATCTATCATTGGCAGTTGACTAATTTTCTTGCTTTTGTATAACCAACGCTCTGGTAGAAATTCATCAGGACGAGAATAAACTTCTGGATCTCTTGTAGTAGCAAGCATAGACCAGAATATTTTCGTACCACGAGGAATCACTTGACCTTCAATTACTATTTCTAGTCTAGCCTCCAATGAATTTGAGCCGGAAGCAACCGAATAAAGGCCCAAAGTTTCTTTAAAAATACCGGGGATGTAACTGAATTCCTTGAAACTTTCTGTATTAATAGTGCCTTGACTTTGCCAAGTTTGATCAACTACCGCCTGTGCTTGTTGAAAAACCCTGGGATTTAAAGATAACTTTGCTACCGCAAAGGATAAAGTATGGGGTCTTGTATCAGTACCAGGTATTACTAATTTAGTAGCTTCTGCTATTAGTGATTCCTGATTATAGTTTGGTTCTTTAGCAGCTATTTTCACCAACATTGATTCCTGAAACATTGATTCCTGAAACAAAGAACTTACCTGTGCTAAATCGGTTTTGTTTTATTCTGTCATTTGCAAAGCCAAGTCTACACGGGGAGTAAGAAACTCCTCTAAATATAGCCTTGCTGCCCAATAATCTCGTGAATTGTTAGTTGGTAGATATTTCATCCATATCTTCTCGCCAGTAGCTACTCGTAAGAACCGATAGCCTAAAATAGACATCGCTTCGTACACCTTGGCAACCTTGAGGGGTGGACCTTCAGGACTAACAGTTTTTCTATCCACAGGAATACCCAGCACTAAAGAGGAAATCACCCTCATTGTCAGTTCCACAAACAGAGGATCTACTTGAAGTTCTTTTTTTTTTCTCAATTACTTGTTCACAAGCTTGACTAATAATTTCCACATATTTGGAGAGACCACTAGAACTAAATTCAGGATTCCAAGCCTTGCCTCACCACTGCCACTCGCTGCCATTTTGACCCAAAAGAATTGGTCCACCGATATCGTTCCAAGCTTTGCTTGCTCGCTCGGATCTAACTAAGCTACCGTCTCTCATTCCATTAACAATGGTGTCTTCGATAACTTTTGGCTGACTCAAAACAAGAATTGGATAGCCAGTCCAGTAAATATACATCGGACCTAGTAGTCTGCCAAGGCAATTTTGCTAGGTTAAATGCTCGGATATAAACGCTGCATTTTTTTACGTGCATCCTCGGTTTTAAAACCCAATAAACACTGGGTTTTCGTTGATTACGCTGTGACTCCGAAATAGCAATTTCAGAAGATAATATTTCTACATTAGGAATACGTCGTTCTAAGCATTGGCGAGATAAAACTGATAATTCAATTTCTACTTGATTCAGCCAAGAAGCGTGTTTAGGAGTATAGTGAAACCCTAATTATTGAATAATGCGGCGTGCTTCTTGTGGAGAAAAAACTTCATATAAAACACTTGGAGTATGAATATTTAGGTTATCAACAAGTAAAGGTATCACATCAGCTTGGGGGTAATAAACATCTACTAAATCTTTTAATTGTTTAGCAAAATCAGCTTTTGTCCGACTTTGTGTAACTTCAATATGCCTCCACCCGGCTATTGGTTCAAAAAAGACAAATAAATTTACAACACCATTGCGTTTATACTCACAATCATAACCTTCAGGCTGATGTGGTTCTGGTGGCAAAGGAAGTCTTACTTCTTCTACTAATTGATATGGGCGTTCATCTAGGCAGAGTGTAGGTTTTTTCGGATCATATGGCTCATTGTACAAATCCAAAACATCTTCCATTCTGAACACATACTCTGGGTTAACTTCGGGAATACACCACTGTTCTTTTAACCACGGGTTAATTTCATTTTTTTTAGAGTTTAGCGTATTGTTTCGTCTGAAATGGAATCTATGATACCAACCTTCACTAAATGCTCCGCTAATAATTGCATTGTCCAACGCACTCTTCCTTCTGGCGGATTAGAACAAGCAGTCGCAATCAAAAATGCTTCTTGTTTTTCATCTAATTTTTTGGGTTTTGATGGATGTTCCCCATCCTTTGAAGCAAACTCTAATCCACCAATCACAAACTTTTCTCTTGTCCTTTCCACCTTGGCAACATGAACTCGAACTGCGGCAGCGCCGTGTCCTTTTCTCCCTCAGATGCCATTCAAAGAATGTTTGCACGGGTTATACTTCTTGCTTTGTGCTTTCCTTTTTTGAGGATTGCTTGCAGTTGTAAAACTTCCTCTTCGCTTAAATCTACAACATACTTTTTTGCCATGGTCAACCCCTTTTTTGACTAGTTTATCAATTAGAGGGGCTTACCCAGCAACATTGCCTTGGTGGACTACTAGCTACTGGCTCCAATCAAATAATAATTGGAAGAATTTCTTTTGTTTTATTGCTGCTAATACTTGAGGACTATTTCCTAATAGCCAATGCCTGGGAGGAGAAGGAAGAGACTCTAGAGATTTGTAAGCATTTTTTTGTTTCCACCACCGCCAACCAAGTATTCCCACTGTGCCAGTAGCGCCTAAGACTGTGACTAAATTTAGAGATGAGGAAGAAAAAGCAATCTGAGCAGCAATATCTTGTAACATAAATGGTCCTTCGTACAACAAAAACTTCAGATGTTCCAGATATAGCAGGACTAAGGAGTCACCAAATCAGAATTCAGGAGTAAAATCCTTTTGTAGGTGGAGTTTCATCCTTAATTAATTGATGTCCTGGCTACCCTGACCAGTGCCATAACAATATTTATATTTATGCAATAAGTAAGTAGGAAGGCACAAAAAAACCCTAGACACGCAGCGGCTTCTCGGAGAGAAGTATGTAACGGAAAGTGAAATTGACCAAAACCTCTTGCCTTGTCATAATGACAATTTTTAACACCCACTTACTTATAGTATGTGCTAAATTATAGCCAAATTTGTAAATTAGAGTAATCATGGACTTTTTACTGAGAATATTTGGCTTCGGTTTGCTCATATTGGGCATCTACTTGGTTGGACAAAACATGATTTTCACAACCAACGCTTATCCTTACTGGTAGAGGGGAATAGCTGCAGACAGATCTGTACTTGCACTAACAATAGGAGTGATGATATTAATATTCTTCCCCAGAAGCATGAAAAATCTCGGCTGGATACCCATAGTTACTGGGATTATCCTTGTATTTATGAGTAGTCGAGCCGTCCTCAATCCTATAAGCCTCTGGCAATTTTTCCTGTCATTAATTCTCATGTCAGGAGGCTATAAAATGTTCATCAGCGCACGCTTACCTGTGTAGAAAATATCCAAAAATATTTTTAACTATTTAGGCCAGCCCCTAAATTAACTTTTTTCTTCCTTTGCTTTTTTGTTCCTACCCTCCGGGATCTCCTAACGGACATTGCATCTTTCTACAAAACTTTACTCATAATGTAGTTCATTGACTTGAAAATAACTACAAAAAAACACCCCCCATCAAGGAGAGCGTTTTTTATTTAACCGAGTGTTAATTATTAACCGTTGATTGGAGGTGCGGTTAGAGCAACAGGAGCAACATCACCAGCAGCTAAGTCTAAGGGGAAGTTGTGAGCGTTACGTTCGTGCATTACTTCCATACCCAGGTTAGCGCGGTTGATTACATCAGCCCATGTACCGATTACACGACCTTGAGAATCAATGATGGATTGGTTGAAGTTGAAACCGTTCAAGTTGAACGCCATTGTGCTGACACCCAATGCTGTGAACCAGATTCCGATTACTGGCCAAGCAGCGAGGAAGAAGTGAAGTGAACGGCTGTTGTTGAAGGAAGCGTATTGGAAAATCAGGCGACCGAAGTAACCGTGTGCGGCAACAATGTTGTAGGTTTCTTCTTCTTGACCAAATTTGTACCCATAGTTTTGAGATTCAGTTTCCGTTGTTTCACGAACCAAGGAAGATGTAACCAAAGAACCGTGCATTGCGGAGAACAAGGAACCACCGAATACACCAGCTACACCCAGCATGTGGAAGGGGTGCATCAAGATGTTGTGTTCAGCTTGGAACACAATCATGAAGTTGAAGGTTCCAGAGATACCCAAAGGCATACCATCAGAGAATGAACCTTGACCGATTGGGTAGATTAAAAATACTGCGGTTGCTGCTGCTACAGGTGCAGAGAAAGCTACGCAAATCCAAGGACGCATTCCTAAGCGGTAAGAAAGTTCCCATTCACGACCGAGGTAGCAAGCTACGCCGATTAAGAAGTGGAAAATTACCAATTGGTAAGGACCGCCGTTGTATAACCACTCATCTAAGGAAGCTGCTTCCCAGATTGGATAGAAGTGCAAACCGATCGCATTAGAAGAAGGAACAACTGCACCAGATATGATGTTGTTTCCATAAAGTAAAGAACCTGCAACTGGTTCGCGGATACCGTCGATGTCTACGGGAGGAGCAGCGATAAATGCAATTACGAAGCAAGCGATCGCAGATACAAGGGTAGGAATCATCAATACACCGAACCAGCCGATGTAAATCCGGTTTTCAGTGCTGGTTATCCATTCGCAGAATCGATCCCATATGTTGGCGCCTTGCCGCTGTTGAATGGTTGTTGTCATGTGTTTATAATTGCATTTTGCTTATGTATGTTTTGGTAGGTGTTTCTACCTCATAAATTTATATTAAGCAAGATATTTCGATTTGTAAAGGTATTTTCGTAGTATTTTTTAAAAATTTTGAAAAACTGGGGAAGCTAAACCGCCATAAAGTAGATATAGCAATACTCTCAGGCAATAATCTTTTTTGTAACGATTCCTCATTTTTAGAAATAGGGATTAGGTGTTAGATTATTCTCCCCAGTCCCTAGTCCCCTATATATGTCTCCATCCACTCAAAATATTGTCACTTACAGCCCTGCTTATACTCTTGTCCCTACTTACGAATGCTTTAACAGGTGTACTTATTGCAATTTTCGGACAGACCCTGGTAAAAGTCCCTGGTTGACTATTGCTGACTCTAAGAGTATTTTGCAACAACTTCAAAGTCAAAATATCTGTGAAATCCTCATCCTTAGCGGTGAGGTTCATCCTCTATCATCCAGGCGAGAAGATTGGTTTAAGCTTATTTATGATTTATGTGCTTTAGCTTTATCAATGGGATTTTTACCCCATACCAATGCCGGACCACTGAGTTTTACAGAAATGCAAAAGCTGAAAAATGTTAATGTTTCCATGGGATTGATGTTGGAACAGTTAACGCCCAAGTTGTTAAATACTGTCCATCGTCATGCACCGAGTAAGTTACCCCAATTGCGTTTACAACAGTTACAATGGGCAGGAGAGTTGCAAATTCCCTTTACAACTGGGTTGCTTTTGGGAATAGGGGAAACTGAGGAAGATTGGTGGGAAGGTTTAGCAGCTATTTCTGATTTGCATCACCGCTACCAACATATACAAGAGGTGATTTTGCAACCCCACAGTCCGGGAAGTCAGCAAACCTTTGATGCAGAAGCTTTTAATCCTCTTCAACTACCGGAAGTGATAGCTAAAGCACGGGAAATTTTACCCGCAGATATTACAATTCAAATTCCGCCTAATTTAGTTAAAGATGAGGGTTGGTTACTCGCGTGTTTAGATGCAGGTGCTAGAGATTTGGGGGCAATAAGTCCCAAGGATGAAGTTAACCCTGATTATCCACATTTGCAGGAACAGAGACTCAGGGAAATTTTACAACCTGCGGGCTGGGAGTTGATACCGCGGTTGCCTGTGTATAATCAGTTTAATGGCTGGTTAGTTGGAGAATTAGCAGCAGCACTTAGAACACCTCTTGAAGATGCTAATTTTTACCGAAAATAGTGGATATATCTTCTGTTTGCCTAATCGCTTCTAGATTGAGATCAGGTATGGATGTAGGTAATTCTTCTGCTGGTTGAGGTATGGAAACTCTGATATCAGCAGCATTAATAATTGCTCCTAATAGCCCTAACTCACCTTCTACTAATTGATCAATAGCTTCAGTGAGCATATTTTCTTGTGTATAATTAGGTCGCGCTACCAGCACTATACCATCACTATAGGGTTGCATTAATAATGCATCATTGGAAGTGCTGAGATCATTAGTATCTAAAATCACTAAATCATAACGCTGACGAGCATCTTCTATCACGCGGACCATTTCGCTGGATTCGATAATTGCGGCAGATTGAAGTGCAGGTCCGGCGCTAGGAATAATGTATAAATTTTCTATTTCGGGAACTAAGCGAATACAGTCACTTAAGCTGGAATAATAGAGCAGTGGTTCAAGAGTAGCATAGGAGGCAACATTTAGAGATGAAGCACGGGAAGGCGATCGCAAATCTGTTTCGATAATCAAGGTTCTTTTCCCAGCCCTTGCTGAAGCTATCCCCAGGTTATAAGCACTCAATGTTTTACCTTCTTGACTACTAACGCTGGTAATTAATATCACCTTTGCGTCTTTACCACCAATCCGACGTAAATTACTGCGGAACTTCTCATAAAACTCCAAATAAGGAGAATGAGAGGAAAGTATGACTGGCAAGGCTTCTGGAGGTAAATCATCAACTGAGATTAAAGGCAATTCTCCCAGTAGTAACACATCCCGTTGCTTGAGGCTTTCCCGGATATCTTCTCTCGTTTTGAAAGTTCCTTCCAGTGACCCCAGCAAAAATATGACACCACCACCAATCACAGCACCCAATAAAGCACCAATAGCCAAGGTAGCAGGTACACTCTTGGGTTTAGCAACTACAGGTAATGGTGTTGGTGGTTTGGTTAAGCTGAGACTAGTGACAGTTTCTGCTTCTGCGGCTTTTGCATCAGTTAGCTTGGCTTGCATTTGGTCATATATAGCTTTTTTAAAGCCTACAGCTTGTTCCAAACGCGAGCGCTCTAACTGTTTATTGGGGATGAGAGCAGATTCTCGCCGTAATTCCTCCTCCTGTTGAATTTGCTGTTTTAGTTGTTGTTCCAGGGTTTCACGCTGGGTTTGCAACGCCACCATTTGATTTGCTAACGCCTGTCGTGTCAGATCTAAACTACTTTGAGTGCGAATACCTGTAAGATTACCTCGTATAGGAGCAGCCATCCCACCACCACCTAAAACCTCATCCACACGTTGTTGCAGCAATTCTTCAGCAGCCCCTTTTTGGCGCTGTAATTGAATCATAGTCGGATGTTCAGGGCGCAAATCTCTTCTGATAACGGCAATTTGTGACTCCACTTGATAAATTTGTGATCGCAAATTGGCAATAATAGTATCAGCACTCAACGCTGAAGAAATATAAGCCTGACGAACTGTTAAACCCAACTTCTTTTCTAAAGAACGAAGTTGAGCATCAAGTCCAGCAATAGTGAATTTAATTTCTCTTTGTTGAATTTTGCTATTACTAATCCCACCGAGCAAACTACCATTTTCTGCTTCCACAAGTGCCGGACGTTCCCGACGATCATATTCTTCCAGTTTATTTTCAGCAGCTTGGAGTTCTTTCTTGGCCTGTGGCAAAAGCTCATTAATTTTTTTTATAATTGTTTTCAGTCTGCCAGTGTTAATATCACCACTTAACTGCACCATTAATTTTGTCAATTCTGTTAATACATCTACACCTCTATTAACATCAATATCTGTATAATAAACTATTATTAATGGACTTTCTAATGCTCCAGATTTCGTTTTTTCTGGCATCTTTAATTTCACATTGGTAGCAATCGTTTTTGGTTTTACTTTTACTTTATCCGCTACCTTGAGAACAATTTGATCTGAGAGTAATACCTCTTGTGTCAATTCTTTACCCTGTTCCTGAATTTCACTGGCTGTTTTTGAGAAAGAAACTGGTGGTCCAGTATAGGACACCGCAGCTTCTATTAGGTAGGTAACTGGTGGTTCTGGTTGTATAGCCACCACTATTGTCCCAGCTACTACTAAACCAAAACTGGCTAATCCAATCCATTTATACTTTTCAAAAGCAATAATATATTTCTTAACAATTCTTGGTGTCATAGTCTCTCATCTGATCTTAATAATTACTCATTCATGATTTTTGAAAAGCTATTCCTGCTTACCATCTATTAATTTGAACCACCACCGAGAAACCCGTTACCAAAGGTTTGAAAGAATTGCAAAAATGACTGCACATTAAAAAATGGTTGGGTAATGGTAGTAAATAAATTTTGAAGTTTGCCAATTAAGTTGCGACCAACAAGAATTACATCATTATCTTGCAGTGCTAAATTTTGAGAAGCATCACCAGCCAGCGCCTTTTTCCCATCAAGTCTTTGAGTAACAGCTTTGCCTTTTTCCGGATCAAACCGAACCAAAGCAATATCCCGAAGATTAGCAGTGTTAAGGTTCACACCTCCCAAAACATCTATAAATGTACTGCCATTAGGTAAAGATTGAGTCACAATTCCTCCCGCAGCATAATTTAAAATTCGGACTTTAATCTGAGGTACAGCCAAAGTCGAACGTGCCACTAATTTGCGATCATAACCATCATCTGTACCAACTTCTCGACGTGGGATAATGATTGCATCCCCATCTTGTAAGCGCAAATTAGGCGGTGAACCACCACTTTGCAATGAGGCGTATAAGTCAACATTTTGTGAAACTGTAGAACCATCACTGAGCTTACGACGTATTTGCACTTGTCGTAGGTCTGCTGTCACAGTTGAACCACCAGCTAATGGTAAAATATCAGTAATGCGAGGGATTACCACACCAGCAGCATAAATTCCTGGACGAGATACTTCCCCAGTAATTGTAACTTGAACGGGACGTATTTGTGATAAAGACGTTACTACAGTATCAGTAGTAATACGACTTAAAGCCAAGCGAATATTTTCTTGAACTTCTTCCAAACTTAAGCCTTTTACAAACAGTTTCCCCACTTGCGGGATGATTATATTGCCGTCTTGACCAATAGGGGCTGAGAAACTTAAATTCGGACGTTCTCCAGATAGTGATAACAACACAATGGGATCAATAACATACCGATTTAAACCAGAGCGAATTTTTGCCTCTGCTTCTTTCAAACTCAAGCCTTGTAAAGAGATCACTCCCAGTAGAGGCACTACAATATTGCCTTCTGGATTAATTGCCGCTTGAAAACTTAAATCTGGAAATCTTTGCACTGACACACTGATAGAATCTCCAATTCCTAAGCGGTATAGTCCAGGAGGACGCTGAACAATAACGTTGAGTGTATCTCCTGTATCCAAGAAATAACGGTTGAATTGTGGTGAACTTTCTTCCTTTGTGCTGGGAGATATTTCCTCAGAAGTAGCTGCAGGTGTTGTAAATTCTACTGAAGATGGTTCTACAGATGGTGAAGGCTGCGCTAAAATAGGTTGAATAGATGTTATCAACCCAACACTTACATGAAGAGTGACAAAAAACAGCGCGTTAAATGCACATTTGTGAGAACTAGGCTCTATAAACATTGGTGCAGATTTGTGAAATAAAATAAGTTATAAAGCTATTGACATTAATTCAGATTGTACTTTTTCACCCAACGACTGAAGCTTTGAACAAGATGTTTCTGCTTCTCCAAAAGACTCCATTGGCATTAAAATACTCACAGCCACCCAAGGCACACGCTTTTTTTGCCACTGTGCTAATTGGTCTGATAGAAACCAGTCGACAAGTGATGAGGTTCCACCATTTGGCATGGCGTACCATTGTAAAACAGCAAAAGTTTGTTTTTGTGTTGTAGCCCGAAAAAATCTTGACTTGACTTTTATAGTAGTATTCAACTGTTGAGTGGAGGGCTGTTTGAAAGTAAATTCAGCAGTACGATATTGAGCCACATCCCACTTTCCCCAAGTTGATTTCCCCCAACCACTAATATCTATCCACTCTACTTCTGGTTGATCTCTCGGACCATTTTGTGGTAGCAGCAGCAGTATAGCTTCATTTGCTGGGTATTGTTGTTTGAGTATCTGCAAAGACCATTGATGTTCGCCAATTTGTGATTCTGACTGTTGAACAGTTTGCCAACCAGGAATATTTAATCCTACTTTGCGAATATTTTTCAATTCCTGGAGTTTATTAACTGGCGGTGGCTGCTGCCACGCCCATTTTCCTGTTAGGTATCCAGGAACTGCCCCCACTGTTAACAACAGTAGCAGTAAAATCAACACGGCTACCTGACTCCATTGCTTTTCCTGGAAAATTTTGGATAAGGAAATCATATCATATCCGTTTAATCACTTAAGTATCTATATAATATACTCTTGTATATACATCCTTTTGTTCCTCTATTAACGGCATTGCTGGCGCTTCTGAAAAATAGTCGTTGAGGTAATTGAGTAAAGGTATTAGTAATAACAGCATACAAGCAGAGTAGAGATCCCCACCCCAACCTTCATGCAGCCATGCAAAAGCACCTTCTTGACCAGTGCCGTGAAACAAGGTCAATAAAGTGTTACGTATGATATTAGCAGTTATACTGATAACCATGGCAATAGATAAAAAAGTAAACGTTATACGTCGTGAAGATAAGGCATCTGTCCAATAAAGCAGCATCAAACCAACGTAAACAGTGGTAAACAACATTTTCAACCCAGCACAATAGGGTGCAACTTCTACAATTCTTGCACCCACGTATAAGTTTATTCCATCAACCATAACTTTCATGCCAAACTGATTGAGGATAAAGGCGGCTGTACCAGCAATAAAGCTTTGCAGAGGAAATGTATAGGGAGTGATTAAATAAGGTAATGCTGTTGGTGTAGCTAAAAATACTAATAACAGGGAAAATCCTTGTAATTTTAACCCTGGGATTCCCTTGAACCATAAGCACAGTCCTATCAAGATGATGGGTAAGGATAGATTAACCCATTCAGCTACACCACTTAGATAGAAAATTATGCCTATTATGAATAAGCCCATGCTGACAGGATGGTTAATATTCGGTAGCCGTTGCCACTGTTTCCGGTTTGTCCAAGTTAGATAACCAGCATAAGGCAGACCAATCATACCGTGGCTGAAATATTCATGTTCTATACTGATACTTTTGTGCAGCCAACCATCTATCCAATGTAGCAATATAGGAGCATAAAGCAGAAGTGAAGTTACTAAAATTCCCCAGTTTAACAATTGGATTGTGTTGCGGTTTTTAATTTGTTGCTGTAGTACCATAGTGTTAATTCAAATTTTAAAAATGCTCTCAATACTGGTTATTGGTGACTAAGTAAAATGGTAATAAGTCATGGAGTCAGGAGTCAGAATGTTTGAGAAATTGGTTAATTATCAAATAGGTATTTTTGGCTTTAGGCTGAAAAAGCCGACTGCTGTTCGCGTAGCGTGCCGTTAGGCATTAGCTGAATACTTACGTAAAATGAATTAAATTCAGTTTTATTTAATTTTCAAGATCGAATAAATAGCAGTGACAATTTCTGTGATTTGGCTATTGTTCAAACCAGGGTAGATAGGTAAGGATAATATTTGTTGGGATAGCTGTTCTGATTGGGGAAAGTTGCCTTGTTGATAACCTAAATAATTAAATGCGGGTTGAAGATGGCAAGGAATGGGGTAATGAATGCCGGTTTGAATTCCTGCTGCTGTTAATTGTCCTTGCAGTTGTTGACGTTGGATAGGACAAGAGTCATCAATTTTGACCACATAAAGATGATATATGTGTCCTGTACCGCTTTGGTTGTGTATGGGAATAATACCAGCAGAGGCTAAAGGTACTAGTTCTATATCATACCTCTGTCCAATGTTCAGGCGAGCGCTATTCCACTGAGATAAATAGGGTAATTTCTGGTGTAATATGGCTGCTTGTAAGGTATCTAAGCGGCTATTTGTACCAGGTTCAATATGTACATATTTTTGAGATGAGCCATAATTTCGCAATCGTCGCATTTTTGTGGCTACATCTGGATTATTCGTTACTACCATCCCTCCATCTCCAAATGCTCCCAAATTCTTGCTGGGATAGAAGCTAAAGGCTGCTGCTATCCCCACTGAACCAGCACGATATCCTTCCCGTTCGGCTAGATGTGCCTGGGCTGCATCCTCAAAAATTAAAATCTTGTAGGTATTAGCAAAGTCTAATAATTGACTGGGTGATACCATTTGACCATAGAGATGTACGGGAATAATGGCTTTGGTTTGGGGGGTAATGGCTTTAGCTGCTGCTTCTAAATCAATTAAGGCTGTTTTGGGGTTACAATCTACCAAAATTGGTTTAGCCCCTGCACTAACTACACCTATCAATGTGGCGATAAAGGTATTAGCTGGTAAAATAACTTCATCACCAGCACCGATGTTACAAGCTTGTAGACCCAGTGTGATCGCATCGGTTCCAGATGCCACACCAATTCCATATTTTGTACCAGATGCTACTGCAAACGCAGTCTCAAAATCGGATAAAGGTTGACCTAAAATAAAATCTCCCTTTACTAATACATCCTCAATGGCTTGTTGCAATTTAGCTTGAATCGGTTGATGTTGTAAATTCAGGTCTACAAAAGGAACTGTAATAATCATTTGGTTTTTTAGATTGCTAGTATCAAAATTTAAGTGGAATAAGTTGCTACTTATTTAGTTTAGGCTGGTAATTGATTATTGGATATTGAGGATTGATTTGGGAATAGATAGGATAAGCATTCAGGTAATGCCTAACGGCACGCTACGCGAACAGCCATCAGCAGTAAGCCTTTTCAGGCTAAAGCCAAAAATACCTAGTTGATAATAGACCTGTTGCAAAACTGTTTCTGTGGTATGATAGAGATCCTTAGATTTTATGTGTTCTTGGTGTTCTTTGGGCTCGCTAATTCAAACATAACCGTGTGACTCTAACTTCTTTTAGCTAGAACAAAGACAACCCTTCATTGTTACATAAAATTAATTCTGCAATAGGTCTAATTAACCAATTTGTCAAAGATTCTAACTCCTGACTCCTGAATTCTTACATAGGATATTTCCCAGTAATAATTCAGAGTTATATCTATAATATAGCACCAGTATTTAATAAAAATTAAAAAATATTCTCACTAATTGTGAAAAATAAGTAAAACTTTTCTACTCAGAAGTGTTGATTAAAGTTCAAATTGGGGAATCCTAAAGAATAGGAAATAGTAATCTGATAACTGCGGTTACAAAATTGACATAATCTGAAAAATATCAAGGTAGCAATGGTAATGATAGAGCCTGAAAATAAACTATTTGCCCTGGATAATGGTTGGAATCCTCTAGAAACAAAAGAACAACAACGCATCAAAATCTTGTCAGAGTTAGGTTTGCGTCTACCAGAAACTATCCCCATATTTGAAGAAGCTACTCAAACGGCTGCCCACTTTTTAGCAGCAGAAATTTGTATTTTAGGATTTATAGATCAGGAAATCCACTGGTTCAAATCAGCAGTGGGTTTATCAAGATTGGGGCTGATGAATGATCTAGCCAAAAACCGTCAATTATTACGACAGGAATCTTTTTGCACCCAAGTAGTAGAAACTTTAAGAGCATTGGTTATTAATGATACGGTAACTACTGAGAATATACAAATATCCACTAGTAAGTTAGTTCAGCATTATGGCATCCGTTCCTATTTGGGAGTACCATTAATTGATGCTTCTGGGTATTGCTTAGGTGCATTAGGAGTGATGGATCGCCAGCCGCGAAATTTTACAGAGCGAGACATTGAGTTTTTGCAAATCATTGCTCGTTGGAGTATGAGCGAATTTGAGCGCAACCGATTGCTGCAAGGGAAATTACAAACTGCCAGTAGCAGAAATATTCCTGGACTGCCATTCCCCCAAGAACAGATAATTGATCTGAAAATTTCCCCTCCCAATCTAAACACTAACTCTGGTTCGACTCAGCAGATCAAACTAGAATTATTAGGACAGCTAACTCAAGAGTTGCGTACACCCTTAACCTCTGTACTTGGTATGGCTGGTGTTCTGGGACGAGAAATTTATGGGCCTTTAACAACTAAACAGCGAGAATATCTAGAAATTATTCAACACAGTGGACGATATCTACTTTCTTTAGTCAATGAAATTACTGAATTACGAACACTATGTGATACTTCATCTGGGCTGAATTTAGCTCCTGTAGATGTGGAAATGCTATGTCAACAAGCTATCAATACCCTATCAGAAGTAACTGTTCGTCGAGAACAAGATATCCGTCTGTCTGTAGAACCAGGACGCAATCGCATTTGGTATTTAGATAAAGATAAAGTACGGCAGATGGTTTATCACCTACTATTTAGTGTGATTCAACTTTCTGCTACGGGTAGTATTGTGCGTGTTCACATTTCTGACAAAGAAGATACACTCTCCATTACTGTTTGGGTTTCCCATCCATGGTTAGGAGATGGAGTTACTGAGATAGACCCTTACTTCCGTCTCGACTCCTTATCAATATTCGACATATTGGATGAGCCTAGAAAGTATAATATTGACGCAGACAATCAGGAGAATTTGCCAGAAATATTGCAGAAGTCAGAAAGTTTGATGGATGAGCCATCAGGAATCTTAGTTGATGCTTCAAATCAGAATTTAGCCAATGTTTCTGGTCATCTGTCTCGTGAAAAATTGGGTTTGTTACTTAGCTGTCAACTAGCAGAACAGCATGGTGGACAAATTGTTATTCAAGGTTCACCAGAATCAGGATACCGCTATGTGATGTCTTTACCATTGCAATCGAATACTAATTCTGAATTTACGAATTAATTCTGAATTTATGAATGATGTCTAGTGACAGGTTACAGGTTAAAGATGACAGATCACAGAGTTAAAAGTCTTTTAGTGTTTAAGTTCTATCATCTGTTGAAGTCCTAACTATCTTGGCGGTTGCTATAAAAAATTCCTAATTTTCCAATTGCCCATCTTGGTTGTTATCTTTATATAGCACTCGGATTATGATTGAGGCCAAGTTCTGCACACAATAGGTGCTGTTTGGTGACAACGTTTTATGAATTTAGTCTGGCAAAGATTTACTTTATCCTCTCTACCGCTCAAAGAATATCTGAATACCAGTTACCTGCATCGCTTTATGGTCGGGATTTTACGTCCTTGGCGCCAAACCAGTCTGTTGATGCAGTGGGGAGATACTATAGCAGCTGCTCTTCTTAGTCTCGTCTATGCTTTAGCACCTTTTGTATCCACTACTTTAATGCTGGTGTTGTTGCTGGCTTGTATAGGATTCTGGCTGTTGCTCACTTTATCTGATGAGACAACTTCTGTAAATGTAGCTTCTGTAACCCCTATTCATCTGTTGGTATTGCTTTATTGGGGAATTGCGGCAATCGCTACTGCTTTATCTCCTGTGAAAAAGGCAGCTTTGAGTGATTTGGCGACATTATCACTCTATCTATTACTTTTTACTGTCTGCGCAAGGGTGCTGAGGTTTTCCCGCATGCGGTCTTGGCTGATCACTCTTTATTTACACACATCCCTGATTGTCAGTGTATATGGTATCAGGCAATGGTTTTTTGGTGCAAAAGCATTGGCGACTTGGGTTGATCCAGAGTCTCCTCTCTCCAAAACGACAAGGGTTTATAGTTATTTAGGTAATCCCAATTTATTGGCAGGATATCTCCTACCAGCCGTTGTTTTAAGCTTAGTGGCGATTTTTGCTTGGCAAGGCTGGTTCAAGAAAACTTTAGCTGTAACAATGTTTGCTGTTAATACTATCTGTTTGGTTCTCACTTATAGCCGTGGGGGCTGGATTGCTTTAGTAGTAGCATTTTTAACCGGAATGGCCTTGTTGGTTTATTGGTGGAGTCTAGAAATGCCACCATTTTGGCGCACTTGGTCATTACCAATTATTCTCGGTAGTTTAATTGGGGTATTGGTGCTGGCTATGATTTTTGTTGAACCTGTGCGCTTGCGGGTTGTGAGTATTTTTGCAGACCGTCAAGATAGTAGTAATAATTTTCGCCGAAATGTTTGGGATGCTGTCTTTAGGATGATAGGCGATCGCCCCATTATTGGTATTGGCCCTGGACACCATTCTTTTAACAAGGTTTATCCTCTTTACCAACAACCCCGCTATACTGCTTTGAGCGCCTATTCGATTTTTTTAGAAGTGGCTGTGGAAACTGGTTTTATGGGTTTAGCTTGTTTTCTCTGGTTAATAATTGTCACTTTTAATACAGCTTTTATACAACTACAACGATTTCGTGAATCAAGAAGTATAGAAGGATTTTGGGTAATTGGAGCAATCGCTGCTTTGCTAGGTATGCTTGCTCATGGCATGGTAGATACCGTCTGGTATCGTCCCTCACTTAATACCCTTTGGTGGCTCATGGTTGCTTTGGTTGCTAGCTATTGGACACCTTTGTCTCAAACCACAAACCAACCTAACCCAGAACCTGGACTCAAGTAAGATTCATCAGTAATAAAGTCTAGTTGTCAGTATCATTTTTTCTGACAACCGACTATTTTTTGATCCATAAATTGCCAAAACCAACTCACACTCAGCATCCTTTATCCCAAATCTAAACTCTAAAATCCAAATTAGTCTCTGTAAGTAGTAGCCCCTGGTGCATTGGGGTCAGGATAACGGGTTGGTTCTTCTTCACGTCTTTTACCCAGTAAACCAGCTAGACCTATTAGCCCAATCAGTCC
The DNA here is from genome assembly GCF_000196515.1 of 'Nostoc azollae' 0708. Lineage (NCBI taxonomy): Bacteria > Bacillati > Cyanobacteriota > Cyanophyceae > Nostocales > Nostocaceae > Trichormus > Trichormus azollae. The sequence continues at coordinate 867,415 of NC_014248.1, read as the reverse complement.
TAGCCAACCCCAATTCACATGATTAGGATCATCATAAACAGTTCTGTTGGGTAAAGCATCAGTTCTGGGTGGAGTTACTTGCGTTTGCGCTGGTAGACTTACGGGTAAGATTCCCATACTCAAAGTGAGAACTCCAGCGCCAATAGTTCTGGTGAAATTACTTTTCATGGTGAAAGTGCCTTGCCTTATACCTGACTCTCACCACTGTATCTATTCCCAAAATCGGGTTAATCAATCTACAGCTATAAACTAGGTTTTGTCTTAAATCAGGCTCAGGACATACTTAAATCAGTTATCAGTTACAGCAGGAGTCAGGAGTCAGGAGTACAACTCTCTTGCGGTCTAGAACACCGATTCATTAATCCCAACAACCGAATTTATGTAACGGGGAAGCTTGATATTTCGTTGAATCAATGAGAAAAGACTGGGTTTTTATTCATAATTTTGAATACTGAATCGGTGTTCTAGGTTTCAATTTAGATTCTGTACCTGATCAAGCCCTAATTATACATTTTGCCAAAAATATAGAAATCCCCAGAATGTTGTTCTGTTCCATGTTAAGAGTTTCCTCTTGCCTTCCCGAAATGTGAAATTTATTTTGTACGACGACTTCTCAGTTATCAAGTCGTAAACTATTTTTCCCTACACCCCACACCCTATTTTTGGTCATTTTTGGGTTTACAGACTAGTAGAAGATTCATCTACACGCCAGTTTCTCAATAACTTTTCATTGCTCTTTGAATATCACGCTGATCTTGACGGCGTTTTATATCTTCGCGCTTGTCGTGAACTTTCTTGCCTTTACCCAAGCCGATACTCAGTTTTACCCAGCCCCCTTGAAGATACATTTTCAACGGCACTAGAGTTAAACCTTGCTGTTCCACCTTACCAATTAGCTTGCGGATTTCTTGACGATGCAGCAATAATTTTCGTGTGCGGCGTGGTTCATGATTAAAATATTGTCCACTAGAAGTGTATGGAGAAATATGTGCATTTATCAACCATGCTTCGCCATTGCGAATCAACCCATAGCCGTCTTTGAGATTAACTTTACCCGCACGGATGGATTTTACCTCAGTACCTGTAAGTTGAATTCCCACTTCGTAGGTTTCTAAGATTTCATACAAATAACGGGCTTGTCGATTGTCGGTAATAACTTTAAAACCTTCGTTTTTGTCACTCATTGGAAATTGTCGTTGTATTAAATTTTATTTAAAGATAATCTGTAATTTAAATAACTAGACTGAGCCAATTGAGTTTACATTTAATTCAATCCATTATTATAGCATTGTGATTCCTGGTTAAGTATATTAAGTTTTATGAAAACTTCCTAAGCATTTAAGATTTTCTTTATAAATCATCCTAAATGCAGTCATTGGTAAGTAATCCTGTCATAGTATGAAACATAAGAACACTATTATTACCAGTTTATATTGATAGTGTTCATCAAAAGCAAATTGCTGGAGAACAAAAATGCTAGGGGTGTACTGTCCATGGCCTTAAAAATCCTTGTAGTGGATGACGACTTGGGTACTCGTCTATCTATTAGCGATTATCTTGAACTGTCTGGCTATTCAGTGATTATGGCTGATGACGGTCAAGAGGCTTTGGCTATGGTAGAAGAGAACAATCCTGATTTAATTGTTACAGATATTGTCATGCCACGGTTGAATGGCTATGAATTAGTGCGTCGGGTGCGTCAAAAAGCGGAGTTTAGGTTATTACCTGTAATTTTGTTAACAGAACGAACTAAAACCCAAGAAAGAATTCTCGGATATCAATCAGGCTGCGATTTATATTTACCTAAGCCTTTTGAATTAGAAGAGTTAGCAGCAGCGATTAGGAATTTACTAGAGCGCTCGCAAATTATTCAATCAGAGTACCGTTTTCCTCATCAAGACAATCTAGAGACTTCCATAACCGGAAAACTCCGAGATAGTAATCATGCCTTATCTACCCAAATTCATGCACCTAAACTGCTCTCATCACTAACGACTAGAGAACAAGAAGTTCTAGAATTATTGACGCATGGTTTATCTAATGCCGATATAGGTAATCAATTACACCTGAGTCCACGAACAGTAGAAAAGTATGTCAGCAGTTTATTGAGAAAAACTTTAACGAGCAATCGAGCCGAACTCGTGCGTTTTGCAATGAAGCATGGACTGGTCGAATAATAGCAGTTTAGGAGTTCAGGAGGAATAGATTATTCCCCATCTCCCCCATCTTCCTCATCACCCTACACGCTGTTAACGTACTCCAGTAGACCTTCACAAGCATCAATGAGGAGATCAATCACCTGATTAAATCCTTCTGTTCCGCCATAATAGGGGTCAGGAACTTCTTTGAGAGTGTGTCTAGAACAAAAATCACAAATCAAGCGGACTTTATGGTGATATTGTCCTGAAGAGTCAACAGCCAGGATATTTTTATAGTTGTCCTTATCCATTGCCAGAATTAAATCAAACTCTTGGAAGTCTGATGTTTGAAACTGACGAGCTTGACCAAGGAGTTTAATTCCCAACTTAGACACAGCAGCCGCACTCATACGTCGGTCAGATGGACTACCAATGTGATAACTAGAAGTACCAGCAGAATCACAATAAATGCGATCGCTCAACCCAGCCTGTGAAACCAGATGATTCATAATATTTTCTGCTGAGGGTGATCGGCAAATATTACCCAAGCAGACAAACAGTAACTTGTAAGCCATAAATTTCCTTTTGGGTGTCAGTAGTCAGTTATAAATAGTCAGTTGTTTTGCTACTAACCTCTGACCATCGACTGATGACTAATGACCACTGACTAATAACTAATTACTAATTAACTACAATCCTGGAAGTTCTAACCCACTAGTCAAGTCTTCCATGCGTTCCCGCATTGTAGCAGTGGACTTATTGTAGGCATCTTTCATAGCCGCTGTTATCAGATCAGAAAGTACATCTGCACCTTCACCCAAAGCATCTGGGGAAATTTCTACTCTTCTGGGTTCTTGGTTGCCGCTGACAATAACCTTGACTAGTCCACCACCAGACTCTCCTTGGATCTCCATTTGCTCTAATTCTTCCTGGAGACGCTTTGCTCCTTCTTGAACTTGCTGTGCTTTTTGAAAAGCTGCCGCTAGTTCTTTCATTTTTCCTAGTCCAAAACCAAATCCCTGGCCTTTTCCTGCTGTCATAATTAGTTGTCCACTTATACTTTGAATAACAAATCAAATTCAATTATAGATGTGGTAGGTAATGGGTAATTGGTAATTGGTGATTGGTAATTGGTAAAAGTTATTTTCTCTCACCTGTCACCTGTCCCTATCAACCCACTGGTTGAAACTCGCCGATCATTTTAACTTCTGGCTCTAACCAAATGGACCAACGTTCTTGTACCTCACGTTGAATATGACTAATAAGACAGAAGATATCGCTGGCTTTAGCCCCGCCACGATTAACGATAAAATTGGCGTGAAGTTGGGCAACTTGCGCTCCACCAATTTGGTAGCCTTTTAAACCAGCTTGTTCAATCAACCAGCCAGCAGAATAAGTTTTAGGATTGCGGAAAACACTACCACAACTAGGATAGTTGTAAGGTTGGGTAGTCAGCCGATGTTGTTTATGTTCTTTGGTTGTGGCTAGGACTTTTGCTGGATCTGCTCCTGGCTGGAGTTGGAAAGTAGCTTGAGTGACTATGCGTTTACCCCTTTGTAATAATGAACTTCGGTATTGATAACCTAATTCAGCAGGGGTAATAGTTTCTAATCTACCATCTGGTGAGAGTAATTCAGCACTAACTAACATATCTGCAATGCAGCTATTATGCGCTCCTGCATTCATAACAACAGCACCACCAACGGTTCCGGGGATACCAACAGCCCACTCTAAACCTTGCCATCCTAAATCTGCTGCTTCCCATGCCAAGCTAGGAATAGATTCTCCGGCAGCAACTGTCAATTGACCTGTTTGTAAGTCGAAGTGCTTAGAACGAAAATGACGACTAGCAATCACTAAGCCCGGTATACCTTGATCACTTACTAATAAGTTAGAACCTGCTCCAAGTATGGTTACTGGCAAATTTAGGTCTTTTGCGTACTCAATACTTGCTTGTAGAGCTTCTAAACTGCGGGGGGCGACATACCATTCAGCAGATCCCCCAACTCTATAGGAAGTAAATGCTGATAAAGAAGCTGCGGATTTGATCACACAATCAGTGCCAGGTAAGTGAATTATGTTTCTTTCAGTTAAATTGGCTTTTTCCTGTTTATTGGTAGTCAAAGCAGAAATCATGCAGACGTTTCCAGATACCTGGGAGGTTGTCATATTTACTTTTTTGCGAATTTTCGTTACAAAATATTGCCGTATTCCTACGGTACTAATATTAAATGCTGAAACTATTGCTAGATGAAGAATTGAATCACAGAGAAAACCTAGCAAGTTGGGTCTACTTAGGATGTCGCCGTAGCAGGTTCACGAAGTGTGGCAATGACTTCAGGAATTGCCTGATTCAAATTACCTGCACCTAAAAATAGTGCTAAGTCTCCAGGGCGTAGCGTTGACAACAATAATTCACGGATAGAAGATAGAGTTGGTTGATAAATAACTTGGGGATGTTGCTTGGCAATTTCATCTGCCAGTTGTTCACCACTAATTTGTCCTAAATCGGCTTCACCAGCACTGTAAATGTCAGTCAATACGACTAAGTCAGCGTGGGCAAATGACCCAGCAAATTGGTCTAAAAATGTGAGTGTACGACTATAACGATGTGGTTGGAAAATAGCAACTACCCGTTGTCCTGGTCTAGCTTGGAGACTTGCTGCCGCAAGAGTTGCACGAATTTCGCTAGGGTGATGGGCATAATCATCAATGAAGGTAATACCAGCCGCTTCCCCCCGGAACTCAAAGCGCCGTCTTGCACCTTCAAAGGTAGCGATACCTTTGGCGATTTCCCCAAATTCTAAACCCAGAGAGCGTCCTACAGCAACTGCTGCTAGACCATTGCTGAGATTATGCCGACTCAGGAGGCGTAAATTCAATACACCTAAAGCTTTGGCTTTTTCCCAAACTAGTGCTGTTGTCCCATCAGCACGATAGTCAATATTGGTGACTGTATAATCGGCGTTGGTTTCTGGATGTAGACTGTAACTAATAGTTGGCTTCAGGCGTTGTCCTGGACGATCGAAGCAATCGCGCACTGTGTCACAATCAATGCTACCTACCAAAATTTGGCAACCTTGGGCAAATTTTTGGAAAGTGTCTACTACTTCTTCTAAATTCTCGTAGTGGTCGGGATGATCTAGTTCAATATTAGTAATAACTCCAATAGCTGGGGAGTGTTTGACGAGTGAACCATCTGATTCATCTGCCTCAGCTACTAGATACTTACTTTCCCCTAATCGAGCATTACCTTCCCAAGCGTTAACTTCACCACCAACCAAAATAGTTGGGTCAAGACCAGCTTGTAGCAGCATATAACCAATGATGCTAGTGGTTGTAGTTTTGCCGTGAGTTCCTGCGACAGCAATGCTGTAGTAATCAGCAATCAAGGCTGCTAATACATCTGAACGGTGTAAAATCGGACAACCCAATTCTAGGGCTGCTTTGTATTCTAAATTATTCGTGTTAATAGCTGTGGAACAAATTACTTGGGGTAATATTGTTTTGGTAGCAGACAGTTGTTCTTGAGAATTTAGTAATATTCCATTAGTCGATACTTGGGGACGAAAGAATTCAAGATTCCTGGCTTCTTGTCTACTAAAAATGTGAGCGCCTAGAGATTCTAACTTACGGGTAATTTGATTAGTACGCAAGTCAGAACCGGATACTGGCAACTGACGCTTTGCTAAAACATAAGCCAGCGCAGACATTCCTATGCCGCCAATCCCTATGAAATGAAATGGTCTACCGCTAAAATCTATAGAATTGTTCATCTTTTTTTCCTCTAACACCACACCAAACAATCTTTACAAATGACACGGGTATCATAACAGGATTTTGATTTTTACAGATACGGGTCCTGTCACATAGTCATGGGTGAATAAAGGGTTAATTTTTTACTTTGGTTTTGTTTGTTGAAAAGAATATTACCCTCAACCGAGATTTTTTCTATTGCTGATATCTTTATATGATCATTCTGAAAATTGGGGCTACATCGGGGAAATCTTTCTTGTAATTGTGAACACATATTTTTATTTACCTTACTGGAATTAGTGGCTGATTTGAGATTGCCTTCAGCCTCAGCTTGAGTTGACTACAATAGTACATTGGGAGTGAAAATATTATTCAACCAGTTGTAGAAAGATATCTCTGGACTCAAGTTGATAGTCTAGATACAAACGCCCTCTCTATCCATCTCACCTAATAATTCCCAAGTTCTGAACTGGATGCAACAAGTAGCGATTTTTGGTGGCACATTTGACCCAATTCATTGGGGACATCTGCTTGTGGCCAAAACAGCGTTGGAACAATTACATCTAGAACAGGTAATTTGGGTAGTCTCAAAAAATCCTCCTCATAAACAAGCAGCTTTATTTGAGCATCGGGTAGCTATGCTGCAACTAGCCACGAAACACCACCCAAGATTTACTGTCTCACTCATTGAGAAAAAGCACTCTGGGGCTTCATACTCTATCAACACCCTGATTGAATTATCTGCTTGTTACCCAAATACTCATTGGTACTGGATTATTGGTTTGGATACATTCCAAACTTTACCCCGTTGGTATCGTGGACCAGAACTAGCACAAATGTGTGATTGGTTAATTGCACCCCGACTGCTAGGTGGTGAGACTATACCTCAAAGTGAGTCAATCTGCAAGCAAGTGGAGCAACAACTTAAAGAACAATCATATATCATTAATTGGCAATTACTGCATACACCTTTACTTAGATTTTCGTCCAGTATAATGCGTGAACTTTGTCGCCAAGGTTGTGCAATTGGTGATTTAGTACCTGATACCGTCAGATCCTACATCGTCAATCACAACCTTTACACAAATAATTCTGAATAAATTATGTGTTTTTTTTATATCTAACACTTTATGGTTATAAAGACTCCCCCCCTTTGCGATATGATTGGGGTCAACGATATCAACTTATAGGCATAAATACAGAGGGCAAGACACTGTGATTAGAGTTGCAATCAACGGTTTCGGGCGAATTGGACGGAACTTCGCACGCTGCTGGGTGGGTAGAGAAAATAGCCAAATTGAGCTTGTGGCTATCAATGATACCTCTGACCCTAGAACCAATGCTCACCTCCTCAGATATGACTCTATGCTGGGGAGGTTACAAAATGCCGATATTACTGCTGATGATAATTCCATCACTGTTAACGGTAAGACGATTAAATGCGTATCTGATCGCAACCCAGATAACTTGCCCTGGAAAGAGTGGAACATTGACCTGATTATTGAATCAACTGGTGTTTTTACCAGCAAAGAAGGGGCAATGAGGCACGTAAATGCTGGTGCTAAGAAGGTTCTGATTACCGCCCCTGGTAAAAATGAAGATGGTACTTTTGTGATGGGTGTGAATCATCATGATTATGATCACAACTTACACAACATCATTAGTAATGCCAGCTGTACTACTAACTGTTTGGCTCCCATTGCCAAGGTGTTAAATGAGAAATTTGGCATCATCAAAGGCACAATGACCACTACCCACAGCTACACTGGAGACCAGCGTTTGCTAGACGCTTCTCACCGTGATTTACGTCGTGCAAGAGCAGCAGCTATTAACATTGTTCCTACTTCTACTGGTGCGGCAAAAGCAGTGGCATTGGTACTTCCAGCCTTGAAGGGTAAGCTGAATGGTGTAGCTTTGCGTGTACCTACCCCCAACGTTTCGATGGTGGATTTTGTGGTTCAGGTTGAGAAGCGCACTATTACTGAAGAAGTTAACCAAGCTCTCAAAGATGCTTCTGAAGGTTCTCTTAAAGGCATTTTAGGCTATAGTGAACTTCAACTTGTATCTTCTGATTATCAAGGTACAAATGAGTCTTCTATTGTTGATGCCAACTTGACTATGGTGATGGGCAATGACATGGTGAAAGTCATGGCATGGTATGACAATGAGTGGGGTTACAGCCAACGAGTTCTAGATTTGGCTGAATTAGTAGCCCAAAAATGGGTCTAAGGTGATTGGTAATTGGTGATTGGAAATAAGAAACTACTCACTACTAACTACTGACCACTGACAACTAACTAAAGTGTTGAAATCCCTGACTGAGACTTAGGGCTTGGTCGGGGATTCTTTCGTTTTCATGGTGTAATATGACTGTTAATCCTGGTGTAATTGTGCCTATTATGGATGCACCTGCACCTAATTTTTGGACTAATGTTAATGCGGCTGGTGGTGGTAAACACAGGACTAATTCAAAATCTTCGCCACCGTATAGGGCATAATTTAGCCATGCCTGCGGCGGGTGAAGCCATTGCCCTGGTGTTAGCCACTTATGAAAAGCTGATGGTAGAGGAATTTTACTCTGTTCTAAAATCGCACCTACTCTACTAGCACGGCAGATTTGTAATACAGCGTCTGCTAAACCATCGCTACTGTCCATACCAGAGATGGAAATAGGGCAGGGGGATGTGAAAATTTCTTGAAGGATGGGTATGACATCCAAACGGGGGTTGGGGCGCTGGTGTGCTTTGATTAAAGCTGCTTTTTCTTCACTTTCGAGGTTTTGACATATTTGGGGATTGAGGAGTAATTCTAAGCCTGCACGGGAGGCTCCGTGTATACCTGTGACGATGATTGCATCTCCCACCTGTGCCGTTGAACGACGGATAATGAAATTGGGGTTGGCTTGACCAAAGGCGGTAATTGCTAAAGTGGTGATGGGCGATCGTACAATATCACCACCAAGGATAGGCACATTGTACTTTTGCAAGCATTCTGTCATTCCCTGATATAGTCTTTCCACCCAACTCACAGCTAAATCTCCAGGTAACCCTAACCCGACGGTGATACCCAAGGGAAAAGCACCCATAGCAGCTAAATCTGATAAATTTGCGGCAGATGCACGCCAACCAGTATCTTCTGGTGAGGTGGTAATATCACTAAAATGCACGCCATCAACTAGCATATCTGTGGTAACAACCAAAGATTCTTGTGCTGTTATAGCCAAAACCGCCGCATCATCACCAATAATTTCTGGTGGACAAAAGCGTTGTAATCTTTCTAAAATACCTTGTTCACCAATATCTCGAACTTGTAGGTAAGATAAATCACTATTCACAATTGATTTTTCGCTTACAGGTTAGATAAATAACTAATGATTAATAACTAATTTAGATTTCAGATTTCAGAATTAATCCAAAATCCAAAATCTATAATCCAAAATTGATTATGCTGGTTGAGGCTGAACTAAATTTTCAATGCCTTGAACAACGTTAGCTGATTCAATTTTGTCACCAGCTTTGAGTTTATCTAAAATCTCTTTACCTTCTGTCAGATAGCCAAACACAGTATAGCGACCATCTAAAAGATTACGTCCTGCGGGAGTCAGTTCTGGTTCAAAGAGGAAAAAGAAAACTTGAGAAGAAGCACCGTTGGCATCACTTTCAGGACGTGCCATTGCTAATGCACCAAAGGAGGAAAAAGGCAATACTGGCATATCAAGATAACGTCCAGCATCTTCGAGAGTAATGCCATAGGTGGGTTCTTTTTCACCTTCTACTAAAATCTCTAAGGGAATAGCCCGATATTTACCTGTTTTGGGATCGATAAAACCGAGTTCTTTGCCCTCTGGATCTCCAGTTTGTAATACGTAAGATTCTTCAGAACGGGTAAATTCTAAACCGTTGTAAAAACCCTGTTGTACTAAATCGACAAAATTACCAGCAGTGACAGGGGCGCTATAACCATCTACGACTACGGTAAGATCGCCTTTGTTGGTTTTGAAGGCGATGGTGGCACGACCTTTAAGTTGTGGTAAATTGCTGTATTCAGCAGGGACTTCAAAGGGGAATTTCTTCACCATTGATTCTTCTAGCAAGGTAATGAGGCTGAGTAATTTGGCTCTGCCTTCAACAATAGGGTCTTTTTGTTTGTTTTTGACTACTTCTTGCAGTTCTGCTATGCCAGATTTTAACTCAGTAATCCAAGCTGAAGCTTGGGGCTGGCGTTCTTCGGGAACGCTTGCTAAGATTTGGGAGGGTTTATCGAGAATCCGTGATGCTTGGCTGAGGTCTCTGGAAACTGCACCCCAACGCTTATTGGCACGTAGTTGGTTAGAAATGTCTTCTAAACTAGCTTGCAGTTTTCTGACTGGTTGATTATCTATGGGGAGTGCATACCTTAACAAAGCTTTGCCGTCGGTAATTGCATTCCCAGATGGCAGGGCGGCGTAACTGGAAAAAGTCCACCCGACTGTACTTATGCCTAAAAGTATTGTTACCAGGAGTATTGCCCTTAGGCTGTGTTTCAGCCAGGACTTTAATAAGTTAAACATGGATTTGCTCAAATGCAGCATCAAATAAATTGTTGAGGAGGAAATCACCCATGAATAATCTTCCCATAGTAACAGTCCTGAGTCTTGAGTTTTTTATCAGTAGTCTTTTGATACTTAGGAGTTAACAAGGCAGGTAACAGTGAACAGTGAACAATAAACCGTGATAACTGGTCACTAGTAACTGATAACTGACTACCTTTGAAGGGTACAATAAATGCCGATTGTCTTGCAAAAATTGAAAGTTTCATGATCTCCAGTAATGATTTTCGACCCGGTGTTTCTATTGTCCTAGACGGGTCTGTATGGCGAGTCGTTGAATTTCTCCACGTTAAGCCTGGGAAGGGTTCTGCTTTTGTCAGAACTAAGCTGAAAAATGTCCAGAACGGGAGTGTGGTAGAAAGAACGTTCAGGGCTGGAGAAACAGTACCCCAAGCTACGTTGGAAAAGATCACGATGCAGCATACCTATAAAGAAGGTGAAGAATTTGTCTTTATGGATATGGAAACTTATGAAGAAGGTAGATTGAGTGCTGCACAAATTGGGGATCGCGTAAAGTACCTTAAGGAAGGTATGGAAGCCAACGTTATTCGTTGGGGTGAACAAGTTCTAGAAGTGGAACTACCTAATTCTGTAGTTCTGGAAGTTGTGCAAACTGATCCTGGTATTAAAGGTGATACTGCCACAGGTGGCACTAAACCCGCAATTGTGGAAACTGGTGCAACAATAATGGTTCCCTTGTTTATTACCCAAGGAGAACGTATAAAGATAGATACCAGGGAAGATAAATACTTGGGCAGGGAATAATTTTGATTTCTCCTGATACCAACTTGGAATAGTGATTAAGTAATGGGTAATAGGCAATTATTATTTCCAATTACAAATCCAAAATCGAAAATTGGTGACACCGATTTCAATCCCTTGTTTATATATATAGGGATTTTAATCCCTGCCACACTTAAGATTCTCATTTACGGTTAGGTCGAGGAAAAAAAACTGTGCCATTAGACTTTAATGAAATCCGCCAACTACTGGCAACTATTGCACAAACGGATATTGCCGAAGTAACCCTCAAAAGCGACGATTTTGAGTTAACAGTACGTAAAGGTGTCACTCCTGTATTGTCAGTGGGTCAAGCAACACTAGGCGGTGTGGTTGGTTCGGGATTGACATCGGTGACAACAGGAAACCAAATAGCATCCACACAGCTACCAGAAGCGGCCGCCAGCCGTGATAATTCTGTAGGTGGGGGGCAATCACCTTTGTCAGTGAATACGCCTTCAGCCAGATTTGTAGAGGTGCAATCTCCCATGGTAGGAACTTTTTACCGCGCACCTGCACCTGGTGAACCGCCATTTGTGGAAGTAGGTGATCGCGTCCGCAGTGGTCAATCAGTCTGTATCATTGAAGCAATGAAGCTGATGAATGAAATTGAAGCAGAAGTTTCTGGACAGGTAATGGAAATTTTGGTGCAAAATGGCGAACCTATCGAATATGGTCAACCTTTGATGCGAATTAACCCTGATTAACTATTAATCTATCTATGACATAAGTCATTGTTAAAACTCTGATTACTTACATGCGGGTTAATCCTGATGAGAGAAACGTTGTCTATACCACCAGAAATAGTGCAACAAGTAGTCTAAAACTTCAGCCTGCCAAGTAAATCTAAAAATTAGTCAGTTGTCAGTTGCAAAGAAAACTAATAACCCACTGACCACTGACCACTGACTAAAGAGGATAATTTTTGTTAAAGGTTTCACGAGTGAGTGGTTGTTGTAATTCCACTCCTTCACCACCTAAAACATCTAACTGCTTACCATTAACCTCAATGTAAACCTTGGCGTTAGGATTGAGTGTTGTAGCCGTGTAAACAACCTGACCTATACGACCAAGCATTGAAGTGCTACCACCACCACTAGTAAAATCTTCTGATAAATTGACGTGAACATCGTTATTTTCCACCTTTAGTCCCAGTAGTTGAGTTCCTTTGGGAATAGTTGTGGAATCTGAACCTTCAGTTGGCCCTGCTAACAAAGTTTTGAAAGCAGCTTCTAAAGCTTGGTTAGGTTGTGCAGCAGCAATTTTAACAGGCTGAGGAACTAACTCCAGGCTTTTTTCTGTTGGTCTCAGCCAATATATATTGGCGCTTTGTTCATTACCTGGCTTGGTAGTTAATGGCTTTTGAGGCTGTTTAATGCTTTGAGAAGGGTTTCCTGGTGTAGAGGTATTAGGAGTTTGGGAAGTCAACCAAGCTACCCCACCACTTACCGCTACAACCGCAGCTGAGACGGCTGCTATTACACCTGAAGAAACATTACGGTTAGTTCTTTGTTGGTCATTCATATATAAAACCTACTTGACAAAGGGCTGAAATACTGTTTACAAGAGCAGCAGCCTGGTTAAAGACGATAGGGATGCGTGGGGAGTTTCTTGAAATTGGTAGATGCCTGAGTATATGAAAATAATGCTGATTTTAATTTAACCTGTCTCATACCATTGGGGATGTGAGATTGATTAGGAATCCTATTGATTAGGCTATTTCAGCAATTTGTAATTTGGCACCCACAGTAACTTTATCTCATCCTTAATTTTAGGTTGACAGTTCTTGTCCGTCACCTGAAACTTTATGTAAATATAATCATTTCCTGAAATACGGACTTCAAGAGGATGCACGGAAGTATATTTAATACCATACTTCCTGATTGTTGGTTAAGTTCAATATCGCTAGGAAGTATCTAAATACTCACTCATTTTCCACTAATTGATAAAATCTCAAAATTTCAGCATCATAGCTCCAAATCTCAGCTACATTTAAAGCCGAATAAACATTAAATTTCTTCACAGGACTGCTAGTAATATAAATTTCAATTGCTAAATCTGGTGCAGGGTCTATTTTTAAATCTAAATTCGTGTTTACCTCTAATTTTGGGCTCATTTTGGATATAATAACAAATATCTGGTTCTATTGCTTTTGTCACTCGTTGACGTTTTAATGTTCTAGAACCAGCACTTCCAATTTTAATTTTAATTCTTCAGCTAAAGCAAATATTAATCTATCAAATTGAATTTTCGGGTTTTCGTGTTCAAACAGTGGAGTCATACTTTCTAGAGTACCACAGTCATAAGCAAGGCGAGAACCCCTATACTCACCTGTATCTCTCAAAAAAGCTTCAAAGGTTTCCGAGCTAACCTTATATAAAACTGTTCTTTGTTCAGCAGGAATTGACTGGAAAAGCATATACAATACCTATTATGTCATACCAATTCTCTATGAGGCTGCACAGAATAAAGCTTGGTGAAACAGAGCTTCAAGGATGAAATCATAACTGGTCAAAGAGGAGATGACCTCAGAAGATAATTGAGCTAATTCATTTTGAACTCGTTGACGCAATTGGTCGAGATGTGAGAGACTTTCACCTTTGAACTGACGTTTAATAAACTGCCATAATCGCTCCATGGGGTTAAGTTGAGGAGAGTGAGATGGTTGAAAAATGGGAATAATATTTTCAGGGCAAGACAGTGCCAAAGCTTGGTGTGCAGAAGCTTGATCCATCTGCATCAATGCCATATCAGAACCTAATTCTTGAGATAGGACATCCAAGAATTTCTGAAAATTCTCACTGTTTAGATGAGGATATTCCTGACAAAAATGCCATCCAGAGGTGGGTTCAACAACTCCATAAAGCCAAAATGCTTTTCGTGGCCACTGCACCCTCACTACAGGTTTAACACCACGAGCCGTAATCACTCACTCCTCCAGTTTCGGTCTTCAAACCTAATCTGGTTTCGTCCTGGCACAGGTAACTCAGTCGTTTTCCCCCACCCAATAGTTTCTCTAAAGCTACCAAGGCAAGGGGGATGTTTTCTTAAAAAGGTTTATAGCTTGCTCATCTTGTGATGAGCTGATGGGTCGAGGTACTTTCAATTTTGCCCCTAGTTTGTAGGACACTAAACTGTAAACTGTCTTGTATTTGACTTGGACGTGCCATTCTTGCTCTAGCCATTCCACAATTTGCCTATAACTACTAAACCCTTGGGGGGATTCTAACTTTGATATTAGTTGTGATAGCATTTCACCTTGTATTAAAGGAGTTACCCCAGGCGCAGTTTTTACCTCTCAAAGAGAAGATAGTCCTCCTTTTCCATACCTTTGTAATCATCCTGTGATTGTTGACCCATCTCTGCCCAATCTTCGGCTCACTTCTTGATGCTGGGTTACTTGTTCTGTTTTTATCCACCACAGCATTTGTAAACGTTCTTTGTCTAATGCTGTCCGCGCATTTTTCAGGCTTTTTGACAAATACTCAGCACTTTCTTGAACTTCTAGATTGAAAGGGCGTGCCATTACTTCCTCATGAGTCTTTATCTTCCATGTTCTTTATTCTACAGTTCTATCTACACTCATTTAGACTTGGTATCACGATAATAGATAAAACCCTAGATTTTTACCTATATTATTAATATAATATTCACTCAAGTCAATTTCTACCACTTGATTAATAAGTTTTAAAAATTTCCAGTTACTACCTGTCGTGACAGTTCCGTAAATTGTTGGAATATTATTACCCTCACGTTCATTAGATATTCTTGCAGCTATCATTTCCGCTACACATTGTCCTAAACCTGCATCAATATTTTCTCCTTTAACCTCTACAATTATGTAAGGATTCAGTTGTAAGGTAGAGGGATTAAAGAAGGTGTATGGAAAGCAGAACAACGTGAACCATGGCTTTGATAGGTTGGTCAAAAAACTCAATTAGAGAAAGTGCTTGACGGTGACAAGTTTGTATAACCGTCAATAAATTGGCAGGATGTTGGAATAACTCCAGAGAAAAAGAACCACCACAGACTTTTCGTTGTGTCAGTGCTAAACCTAACCTTGGTTCAGCTAAATTATGATCAAGGTCTATTGCCTAAGGAAGGTAAAAGTTTACCAGGTTCCCCTGGGGCTTTATCAATGAATGAATGGAAGATTCAAGTTTTGGTTGAAACTAGTAGTCTGCCAAGGCAATTTTGCTAGGTTAAATGCTCGGATATAAACGCTGCATTTTTTTACGTGCATCCTTGGTTTTAAAACCCCAATAAACACTGGGTTTTTGTTGATTACGCTGTGACTCCCAAGTAGCAATTTCAGAAGATAATATTTCTACATTAGGAATACGTCGTTCTAAGCATTGGCGAGATAACACTGATAATTCAATTTCTACTTGATTCAACCAAGAAGTGTGTTTAGGAGTATAGTGAAACTCTAATTATTGAATAATGCGGCGTGCTTCTTGTGGAGAAAAAACTTCATATAAAACACTTGGAGTATGAATATTTAGGTTATCAACAAGTAAAGGTATCACATCAGCTTGGGGGTAATAAACATCTACTAAATCTTTTAATTGTTTAGCAAAATCAGCTTTTGTCCGACTTTGTGTAACTTCAATATGCCTCCACCCGGCTATTGGTTCAAAAAAGCCAAATAAATTTACAACACCATTGCGTTTATACTCACAATCATAACCTTCAGGCTGATGTGGTTCTGGTGGCAAAGGAAGTCTTACTTCTTCTACTAATTGATATGGGCGTTCATCTAGGCAGAGTGTAGGTTTTTTCGGATCATATGGCTCATTGTACAAATCCAAAACATCTTCCATTCTGAACACATACTCTGGGTTAACTTCGGGAATACACTACTGTTCTTTTAACCACGGTTTAATTTCATTTTTTTTAGAGTTTGGCGTATTATTTCGTCTGAAATGGAATCTATGATACCAACCTTCACTAAATGCTCCGCTAATAATTGCATTGTCCAACGCACTCTTCCTTCTGGCGGATTAGAACAAGCAGTCGCAATCAAAAATGCTTCTTGTTTTTCATCTAATTTTTTGGGTTTTGATGGATTTTCCCCATCCTTTAAAGCAAAGTCTAATCCAGCAATCACAAACTTTTCTCTTGTCCTTTCCACCTTGGCAACATGAACTCGAACTGCGGCAGCGCCGTGTCCGTTTCTCCCTCAGATGCCATTCAAAGAATGTTTGCACGGGTTATACTTCTTGCTTTGTGCTTTCCTTTTTTGAGGATTGCTTGCAGTTGTAAAACTTCCTCTTCGCTTAAATCTACAACATACTTTTTTGCCATGGTCAACCCCTTTTTTGACTAGTGTATCAATTAGAGGGGCTTACCCAGCAAAATTGCCTTGGTGGACTACTAGGATGGGCAAGTCAAGAATTCATGAAGGTTTTGGGTTTGTTGGAATAAAGGGTAGTTTTTAAAACCTTCATCTATGAGGTCCATGAATTTTGTGCCAATTTCTTGGTGATTGAAGCCAGGAATCTTGATTAGTGTCTTGAAGTGACGGGGTAGGGTAGATGTGCCTGACATTTCTGTTGAGCTGTAACCGGATAACCGTTATAGGCAGTAAAGTCATCAGAACTGATTACACCAGAGTAACTTGAACCCAGAATAGATTCTAATTCGCCAGGACAAGGAGTATCAGACCCATGAAATCAAGGGAAGTCACTATTGGCAAAAATCCATAACCATTGTTTCACCCCTTTGACTACCCAGAGTGTTTCATCCCCAAGGATATGAGGCTGGGTTTGTTTTATCCACTGTTTGAGGCTATGAATACTTTGAGCCACTGAACCATCTATTCCTTCATTGGTAGCTACTAATATTCCCACTCCAATTTCTATTTGACCCAGTTCACACAACACTTGTTGTTGTGTGATTCCTATATCTTGTCCCGGTACTATATCTGGTGACTAGTGTGCCCTTTGTGTTTCCCAACACACACTGGAAATCTACGTATATCTTTCATATTCTACTATTTGGATTGGCCTGTCCACCAACTCCCCTACTTGTTGTGTTTGGATTTTTATTGGTTCGCCAAACAATTCCCCCTGACCTCACCATCCACACACTTGCCGTCCCACTATCTCAAATCTATACACTTGCCGTCCCACTATCTCAAATCTATTCTATCTACTCCACCAAACACCTTTCTCCTTTTTCCCTATGCCCTGGTTGTCCTCCTGGTTTCCGTTTTGGTGTCTGGTTCTCTTCTGGTTTCTCTTGTTGTTTGTTCTCGGTTTTTTTCAGGATGTCTCCCAAGGGTGGTTTCGATCATGTTATGGTCTCTAAATCTCTACTGACTTTGAGTTTCTCTATTTCTTTTTCCAGTTCTACTACTCTATTTTGTTAGCTTCTCTATACTTTTCCCCTGGTCAATAATGATTTCTACCAGTTGCTGTGTTCCCAACTGCTTCAATATCTCTCTGTCTAGTTTTGGTGGCAGCTTCTTTTCCATAACTGCTATATTCTGCCTCTCCTATCACACTTGTCAATACCCGACCACCTGAATCCTTCCACAATTGTTATAACTGGAGCATTAACAATTAAGAATTCCGGAGAACGACTAATAAAATGACACTTACCACTTAATCCTTGTGATAGTTCTACTAATATTCTTTTTGCGTCTCTGCGTCTCTGCATGAGAAATCAAAAAGGTGGGAATTACCCACTCAATATTCACACAATATTTACTCACCGAATACACTAGCAAAAAAGTCCAGCGTCTCCTTCAAAGCCTTGATGAAAACATCAATTTCCTGACTAGTATTGTAAAAAGATAAACTCGCTCGTGCTGTTCCCGCTAAACCTAAATAACGGTGTAATGGTTGTGTACAATGATGTCCAGAACGTATGGCTACACCTTCTTGATCTAACAATGTTGCTAAATCATTGGCATGGACACCTTCTGCTGTAAATGCTGCTAATGCGGATCTACCTTCCCCTTGAGCATTAGGTTTTGGTCCATAGATTCTAATTTGGGGTATTTGTTCTAATTGCTCGAACAAATAAGCTGTTAATTCGGCTTCATAAGCATGGATTTTATCCATACCTATTCCTATATGAGTAAGATAATCTATGGCTGCACCCAGTGCGATTGCTTCCCCAATAGCAGGTGTACCAGCTTCGAATTTATGGGGTAAATCTGCATAGGTAGAATGGTCTAAATATACCTCAGCAATCATTTCACCACCACCGAAAAATGGTGGCATTGCTTCTAATAATTCCAACTTACCATACAAAAAGCCGATACCAGTTGGAGCGCACATTTTATGGCCAGAAGCTACCAACCAATCACAGTTAATTTCTTGGACATCAATAGGCATATGAGGGACACTTTGGCAAGCATCCATTAAGAATTTCGCATCGTATCTGTGAGCAATTTCAGCTATCTCTTTAACTGGATTGATACAACCCAAAGTGTTAGAAATATGAACCACTGACACCAGTTTTGTTTTTTCAGAAATCAGTTTTTTAAACTGTTCCAAATCGAAAGTTTCTTCTGGTGTCAATTCAACAAATTTTAAGACTGCGCCTGTTTTTTGGGCAACAAATTGCCAAGGAACAATATTACTATGGTGTTCCATCACTGAGAGAATAATTTCATCTCCCGGTTGTAAATTTTTCATTCCCCAACTGTAAGCTACTAGGTTAATAGCCTCACTAGCGTTCCGCGTATAAACAATGTCTTGACGTGATTTCGCATTAATAAAATTAGCAACTTTATCCCGTGCTGCTTCATAAGCATCAGTGGCTTTTGCACTCAAAAAATGTGCGCCACGGTGGACATTAGAATTATATTGTTCGTAATAATCGCGCCAAGCATTTAATACAGCTAAAGGCTTTTGGGAAGTAGCTGCATTATCAAGATAAACCAAAGGCTTACCGTGAACTTCCTGATGTAAAATGGGGAAGTCTTTGCGAACCTTATCACCTAGTGTTTTGGTAGAAGTGAATGTCATTTTTAACAAGAAGTGTAGGAATTTAGGAGTATGGCTATTACCAAGCTTTGCTATCAGAATGATTTTTAGAATTTAGTAGTTGAAGAATTTTTAAATATGCTTCTTTCTTTCACTCCTAAATTCTGCATTTTTCATTACTTATGTGTGAGACTTACTACTGTCTTCAATAGCTTCTCTCGCAAAGGACTAACAGGTATAAAGTTAATAATTTCCGAAGCGAAAGCATTAACTAATAACTTACGTGCATTATTTCGATCAATACCACGACTTTGCAGATAGAAAATTTCATCATCCTCCAACTGACTGACAGTAGCACCATGAGAGCATTTAACATTATCAGCAGTGATTTCCAGTTGGGGTTTGGTATCAACTCGCGCTTTGGATGATAACAATAAATTGCGGTTTAGCTGGTATGCATCAGTTAACTGTGCGTGTTTGGGGACGAAAATCTTGCCATTAAATACACCATGAGCGCGATCACCTATAATGCACTTATGTAAATGTTTACTCACACCATGAGGATGATTTAAAAATAGCACACTGTGAGTATCAGCTAACTGTTTCTCAGCAATAACTGTTAAACCATTCAGCGTTGTTTCTGTTTGCTCACCAGTTTGCAAAATCTCCAAATTGTGACGTGATATTTTTCCACCGACAGTCACAGCATTACAACTATAACGACTATATTGTGCCTGAGTCACAGCAGTTTTACCAATATGGAAAGCCGCTTCACCTTGCATCACAACTCTAGTATGGCTCACCTGAGCATTTTCATTTACCCAGATTTCCGTAACACTATTAGCAAAGTAAACCTCATCCTCTGCCTTCTCTGCGCCTCTGCGGTTCGTATATTCTTCAATTAAACTCACCTGAGAGTTACTTTCAGCTACCACTAAACAACGAGGCTGAGAAATAATGGCAGACTCACCAGCAACAGAAATAAATAACAGATAAATGGGATTTTGAACCACCACATTTTTACCAACCCATACCACTGCAACATCATTTAAACCAGCAGTATTCAGAGTAGTAAAAACGTCCCTTGTACCCTCAGACTGAGCTAAATATTCCTGTGCAACTGCATCAGGTAAAATATCCAAATTACCAATTTTTAGCCCAGGAGGCAAATTAGTAATTGCAGATAAATTAGGGGCAAAAATACCATTTACAAATACTAAGCAATGAGAAACTTCAGAGAAAATCTCAACATCTAAAGCTGTTTCCTGAAACTTCTCTAAAGTCTTAATATCTACACTATTAAATTCAACCTCTTTTAAAAGAGATAAATCAGTAAAACGCCATTCTTCATTGCGGGTGTTGGGAATAACAGAATGACGTACCCATTTAACAGCACTGTCACGCAGTTGTTGTAACCAACCAGTTGTTGCAGATGTAGTTACCTGATTTAATAACCCATTTAAAAAAGCATCTCTATTTAACAAAGAATCAGAAATAGAACTGGGAGAAACTTGAATAGTCATGACTATACACCTACCCCTAAAGCTTCTTCCAAAACCCAATTATAACCACGAGATTCCAACTCAAGCGCCAACTCCTTACCACCACTTCTAATAATTTGTCCCTGCGCCATCACATGCACAAAATCAGGAACAATATAATCAAGCAGACGCTGATAGTGAGTAATCATAATTGTGGCATTTTCAGGACTGGTTAATTGATTAACCCCATTAGCCACAATCTTCAAGGCGTCGATATCCAAACCCGAATCTGTTTCATCTAAAATTGCCAGTCTCGGTTCTAAAATTCCCATTTGCAGAATTTCATTCCGCTTTTTCTCACCACCAGAGAAACCCTCATTCAGACTGCGGTTAAGAAAAGCAGGATTCATTTTTACAATATCCAACTTTTCCTCAACCAAATCATCAAAATCGAAAGCGTCAACTTCTTCTAAACCTTGAGCTTTTCTTCGAGAATTATAAGCAACCCGTAAAAAATCTAAATTGCTCACACCAGGAATTTCCAAAGGATATTGAAAAGCTAAAAATACACCACTTCTAGCTCTTTCAGTAGCTTCCATTTCCAAAAGATTTTGACCTTGAAAAATAACCTCACCACCAGTCACACTATAAGCTGGATGTCCCGCTAATACCTTAGAAAAGGTACTCTTACCAGAACCATTTGGTCCCATAATTGCGTGAATTTCACCAGCACGAACATCCAGATTTAAACCCTTCAAAATTGGAGTTCCATCAACATCAGCCGTCAAACCCTTAACCGACAAAATCAAATCACTCTTCTCAATAATCATGTTCTCTCTCTTCTCTTTCTTCTTACTTCGCGTCTACCTGCCTTCGCGGTTCATTCAAAAAAACCTTAAAGCAAAAAGATCAACCTAACCCACACTACCTTCCAACTTCAGACTCAACAACTTATTAGCCTCAACAGCAAACTCCATAGGAAGCTGATTAAAAACATCCTTACAGAAACCGCTAATCATCATAGAAATAGCATCTTCCGAAGAAATACCCCGTTGAGCAAAGAAAAATAATTGATCTTCCCCTATTTTGGAAGTAGAAGCTTCATGCTCAACCTTTCCATTATTATTCTGAACTTGAATATAAGGAAAAGTATTAGCTTGAGCATTATCACCAATTAACATCGAGTCACATTGAGAATAATTTCTTGCGCCTTTTGCAGTGGGATTAATTTTCACTAACCCCCGGTAACTATTACTAGATTTACCAGCAGAAATCCCTTTAGAAATAATTGTACTGCGAGTGTTTTTACCGATGTGAATCATTTTTGTGCCTGTGTCAGCTTGCTGCATATTATTTGTCAGCGCCACAGAATAAAATTCACCCACAGAATTATCACCAACTAAAACACAACTAGGATACTTCCAAGTAATAGCTGAACCTGTTTCTACTTGTGTCCAAGAAATTTTAGAATTTACACCTTGACACAAACCACGCTTAGTCACAAAGTTGTAAATTCCACCTTTACCATTAGCATCACCGGCGTACCAGTTCTGCACGGTAGAATATTTAATTTCGGCATTATCCAAAGCAACCAATTCTACAACCGCAGCGTGTAATTGGTTGCTGTCGTACATTGGGGCTGTACAACCTTCTAAATAAGAAACATAACTACCTTCTTCGGCGATAATTAAAGTCCTTTCAAATTGTCCTGTATCACCGGAGTTAATACGAAAATATGTAGATAATTCCATTGGACATTTTACGCCTTTAGGAATGTAGACGAAAGAACCATCGCTGAACACAGCAGCGTTTAAAGCCGCAAAATAATTATCAGCAATAGGAACAACGCTACCCAAATATTTTTTAATCAGTTCTGGATGTTCTTGAAGTGCTTCAGAAATAGAACAGAAAATTACGCCATCTTTGGCAAGATTCTCTTTAAATGTAGTGGCAACAGAAACACTATCAAAAATCGCATCAACAGCTACATTGCTTAATCGCTTTTGTTCATTTAAAGGAATACCTAATTTCTCGAAGGTTTCCAATAAAGTGGGATCAACTTCATCTAAGCTGTTGAGTTTGGCTTTTTTTTGTTTCGGCGCAGAATAATAAATAATATCCTGATAATTAATTGGCGGATAAGTGACATGAGGCCAACTTGGTTCTATCATTTTCAGCCATTGGTGGTAGGCTCGGAGACGATACTCCAACATGAATTCCGGTTCGTTCTTTTTTGCGGAAATCAGGCGAATAACGTCTTCATTTAGTCCCCGTGGGATAGTGTCGGCTTCAATATCAGTGACAAAGCCGTACTTGTAAGGTTGGTTGACTAAGGTTTTGACAGATGCGCTCATCGGTTCTCTCGTATTCTCTTTAAAGGATGGGCGACGGGGTGCTTAACGCTGATTCCCGTTTTGTGTTACCAATCGCTAACAGGACTGCTAGAATAGGTTTAACGACTAAAACAACTCGGCTGTTGTTTAATCTATAATTTCATTGTACGTTAGATTAACAACAACAATGTTGTTTAAGTCAAATTTTCAGAAATTTTTTTTGGGACTAAAATGGCGACTACCCAGCAGTCCTCAACGAAGCAGGATATTCTAGAGTATCTTTTAAAAGAAGTACAAGCCACCTCCCTGGAGCTTGCAGAAGTCTTAGAAGTCAGTCCCCAAGCTATTCGCCGTCATTTAAAGGATTTGGAGACTGATAATTTAGTTGTATATTTTGTCCCTGAACAAGTGGGTATGGGTCGTCCCCAGCATCTTTATCAGCTGAGTCAAAGGGGACGGGAACAATTACAAAGAAATGTAAACCGCTTGAGTGATGGTTATGGCGACTTTGCTGTTTCCCTGTTGGATACATTAGCGGCCACTGTGGGACGGGAACAAGTCAAGACTATCTTACAAAAACAATGGGAACGTAAGGCGCAAGAATATCGGGAAAGAGTAGGTACTGGTTCTTTACAGGAACGGGTAGCAAATTTGGTAGAATTGCGAAAAGCGGAAGGGTTTATGGCGGAGTTTTACCCCGTAGAGTCTGATTCTGCTCACAGTGAAAGATTTATTTTTATGGAACATACCTGCGCTATTTCTAATGTTGCTGAGTCTTTTCCCAGCATTTGCGGTCATGAGTTAGAAATGTTTGCTGCAATTTTACCAGATTGTACTGTAAAGCGTACTCACTGGTTGATTGATGGTGAACATCGTTGTGGTTATTTGGTACAAAGAAGTTCAGGAGTTACAGGAGTTACAGAAGTTGAGAATTAAGAAAGTAGCAATTTTACACGAATCTAGCAAATTTTGAATTTTGAATTTTTATGGATATTTCCCCTAATCAATCATCAACTCAATTTTTAACTCTAGACGAATCCTCTCAAGTTGATGCCGCTTTGTTATCTTCTCCTGAAAAGTTTTTAACTAGATTGACAATTTCTTCTTTGAGAATTTTACAACACATTGCCAAGGAATATGACGTACGGATTGAGGAGTTAACAACAAAGCAGATTATTAATTGGTTTGAAATTGATGCGGAAATTAGGAGAGAGAAAGGAGTTGAGGAAGCGTTTTTGAAGTGGTAGTAAATAATTTGTAATTCTTAGACTTCTAGCTTTTTGATTGCACAGCCTTGAAACAAACTGGATAACTACTAAGATTAACGACGGCAGATTAATTCTCTTAATCTGTCTATTGCTTACTCTTCTGTTCGGTGCAGCACAGTTTCAGAATCATTAACCTGCTCTTGGCGAAAAGTTACAGCAATATTATATATATTCATCGAAATTGACTCCTCTGTTTTTAATTATTTGATGTAATTCAGGCTCGCCCATGAGTATACGCAAAAAATCTCTTAGTACAAGCTTTGTATCCCATCCTCTATCCGCCCATACTTCATCAGCTTCTTCTTTCCCAAAGGTATTCACAAATTGCTGATAAAATTCATAATCGCTAATGTATTGGTCATGAGCAAGGGCAGCCTGAGAATATATATTTTATATCATCTTTCATTGCATCCAGTAAATCTTCAAGGTCATTCTGGATTAATCTTTTATCATCTGGTTTGGAAGTATATACAAATTTTAGTAGGTTATGCAATACTACAAAAGTATGTGTTAGCTTTTCCAAAAAATCAAGAAATTTCCTCTTAGATACTTTTATCTCTTCCGCTTGCCTGATGTTATCCTAATTAATAATTGCAACCCAAATGTTCTCTTCTTGAGAATGTTTAATTATTCCATCTACTTCTAAATGTTCGCTATAAAAAGTCATTATTTTACCATCTTGTAACTCCATATTTTGATTTACTAGATCATCCATTGTGCCAATAGGATTTAAACGAAGATGACCCTCTTCATCACCATTATTAAACTCTGCGAAAACTATCAATTTATTATTGAAAAGTTTTTGTTGATTATTATCAACCTGCGATTCTAATCTACTAGTGTAGACATTAATAATCTCCATAATGATGGTTACTTTGGTTTAGGAATTGTAGGTGTTAGAAGATTGCTGATTTGCTCACGGGTTAAGCCAGTTAACATTCCATGATAACCCATACCAGAAGTTCTGACTACATCACCACCTGCTTTGCGAACTTCTCCTACTGTTGTATCACCTATTTGCCCATTCCTATTTGCCCATTACGGATTACTGCTGCTAACTCCTCTATTGATAATCCTACTCCACATTGCACTGAAATTCCTCTTATCCCACTTCACTTGGGTGAAGACCTATTCCACCTGGATATATTCAGGACGGTTGAGTCCTCCTCGAACTACTAAGGCTTCGTCTAGGATTTTCTCCACAGCTTTTAATTTGATGAATTATTTACGTAATACTTACTTTACCAGTCATCTTCAGTTGAAACTTTCCTCTGTATTAGAGTATTAGCTGGCAATACAAACGTTTTTAATAAGCACGTTACACTGTTGTTAATTCACTTTACAGAAACTAATAATATATATGCCCCAAAGACGAGGTTTTCTCAATCAAAGCTTCGCTATATTTGGATTAGTAGGATTATGGCTGATTAGTAGTTGTAGTCTTACTGGTAATCGCAGTGAATCTAAACAGGAGGTGAAAACCATGAAATTAACGAGTAGTGCCTTTATAAATAATGGCTTAATTCCTGCCAAATATACCTGTGATGGTGCTGATATTTCCCCACCCTTAAGTTGGGATGAAATTCCATCGGAAACGCAAAGTTTAGCATTAATTGTTGATGATCCAGATGCACTAGCAAGGAATTTTGTACATTGGGTAATTTATGATATTACCCCCACAGTTAATCAACTACCAGAAAAAATAATTGGTAGTAAAACTATTCCTAGTGGTGGTGTACAGGGTAAAAATGATTTTGGCAAGTTGGGTTATGGTGGTCTTTGTCCCCCTAGTGGAATCCATCGCTATTTTTTCCAACTTTATGCTTTAGATCAAAAATTGAGTTTAGGAACTGGTGCTAGTAAAAGCCAAATGATAAGCGCAATGGAAGGCCATATTTTGGAAAAAGCAGAATTAATTGGCCGCTACCAACGCCAGCGTTAAATCATAAACATTGCTTGCAAAATAAAAAAAACCCTCCATAGTTTCTAGATAAATTAGAACCTATAAAGGGATAATTTGAAGTCATTAATGCCTCTTTTGGGGAGAGGGTATTTAGCAGAGAAATTAGATAAATAGGTAGGCTGCAGTTGGGTGACGAAGTAGTTAGATAATTCTTTATCTAGTATTACCTCTCATTATTGAAGATATAATGTATTTCCCTCACACCTCATCTATCTGGAGGAATACTCTGAATATACCTTTGGGAATATTGACTTTATTGATTCAATAGAATAAAAGCACAAACCTTTTATATAGAATTAATCTTGATCAATCTCCGGAACCAAATACAGGAAACGTCTATAGCACCGCAGCCATAAAGAGTACAACCTAAAAATTTACTTGCGATGAAAGATTGAAAACAGCATAGGTAACCTATTGCTCCACTGCTGACGCTCAGATTTATTCAATACTAATAATCAAGCTATAACCAAGTAGATTAGTGCAGTCAAACCAATTTCTGTAGCTAATCCTAACCAGTTCCAAGGAGTGTGGCTTTTAGCAATCCACCAAACTGCTAAACCGTAAGGAAGTCCAATTGTTAAAGGTTGAGCCACTGCTAAAGAAAGCTGTTTCAACGATGTACCAAACACTTATCGCATTAATAGGGGCAACTGCCATAAACTGACGGTTGTAAATGCAATAAAAGTACCTAACAGCGGACCAATAATACCAAGAAAGTGAGTGCAGATCAGGCAGGATAAAAACTTAATTACAGATGCAAGCGTTGCAGGTCGAACTAATTTAGGTTGCTTGCCAGTGCCACTAAAACACCATCCCCAAAGCGATAAAAGCCCTTGTAAGAATCCATTACAGGCTGCTATTAGGGTGAGTCCATCACCACCACAACGATCTTCTCCTACCCACAATGTAATAAGATGATGGTTAGAAGATGCGATCACAACCATAAAAGTTACTCCCATCAGTGCTAGCAACCACGTCAATTCAATCAAACGAGCATTGAATCTTTCTGTTTCTCCTTGAGCATAGAGATCAGCAAGAGCCGCCCAAGTTACATTACCAATTCCTTGTATTTGTGTCTGTGCTAATGCCGCTAAACGTTGGGTGACAAAAAACGGTACAACTGTGGCGGGACTGAGGCTATAGGAGATGATCATATTATCAGTGAATAAGCCTAATTGGCTTGAAAGCCTGAGAGTAAATGTTGACCAGTTGAGTTGCCACAGTTGTTTTTAAATCGGAATCTGGGCTTTATGATCTTTAATTGCTGAAAAAACATGTTGATAACGACGCAACCCATCCCAACATATCAAAGCCTGAAACCCAATATTGCCAGCAAGTACAGCTAAGAATTGTCCAGTAATAGCAAATCCCTTCCATGCCAGCAACAGTGCTAACCCGGTGATTAATAAGCTTTGAAACATGATAAAAACGTTGGCAAAATAGCTGCGTTGGCTGGCATGTGCCAAAAGTCGAAAAGGGGTTAATGGCAACAACAAATAGCCATAAATCCTACCCAGTAACCTTTTTGTAGTTCACCAATTAAAATTCCTTGAACTGGTACAAGATGAGTCATGAACAAACCCAACCCTAATCCTGCCAATACCATTACAATCAATATATTTTCAGGTAGGGTTTAATTCCGGTTACCAGTGTGAGGAGGATTTGCTGATGTTCTCCAATTCCCACTGCTTTTGCTAACAGTGCCAATAATGAACCACTAATACCCAATTCTAAAAGATTGAGATAATTGCCCCAATCAGTAGCAGCGAGAAATGCGCCATAGCGTTCATCACCTAGCCAATACAGCAGCAATGGTGTACCGAATATACTTATGCTCAGTGTCACTAATTGTAACATAAGTTCAGTACTAAAGTTAACTACTGAGCGTCCAGTTCGTTGTATTTTATTTGTATTCAATCCATTGGACTTGTGTGGTAGTTATAGAGTTTTTTTCTTCATAGCAGATTGCAGATCAATGAGGTACAGAATATAAATTAAAACCTAGACAGCAAGATAGTTTTACTCCTGACTTCTGAGTCCTGCTGTATCTTTATTAAGTAAGAGACGATTTATGAGCTATTACAAGTATATTATCGGCATAATCAAGACCCAAAATATGAGTAATCATATATTTACCTAGTAATTCTAAACCTCGCTTGATCAAGGGTTTATGTTCTGCGTCAAAAACCACTCTATATCCTTCTACTTGTAAATCCATAGAAGTTAAGTAAGCCCATAAATCAGGTAACTTATAACAATGCAAATGGGTCATATCTGAAATTAATGGACTTCTGACACACCTGCGATTAGCGGGACGTAAACAAAAATAAAGCCCAAATGTAGCCTAAACTGGCTTGATAAGAAGGAAAAACGTCCGGATTCCAGTTGAACCAATCAATAAATAGAAAAGATATGGCTATTCTCAACGCTTCTAAAGCTTCAGTAAAAGTATTCAAAGGTTTCTTAGCCCACCTTGGTCTTAGTCCTCCAGTCCACTGATGGCAAAGAATAAAAGTGTAGGCACAGCAAACCAAAATAAAATGTTGCAGTCAACTGCTATTATCTCCAACTTGATATTCTTTGAGTCCTAACCATCCCTTGGCTTCCCTGTAAACAACTTCTACCCAATTCCTTTGAGAATATGTATTAACTATGCATTGGGGTGTGACAATTGATGAAGAAACATTGGTCATAAAGTAGTCCATATCAGTGGCTTGAGAGAAAGTAGAAGCCTTGATGACGATAGCAATATTGCCCTTTCCAGTTAAGGCCGATATTTCTACTTCTTTAGTTACTACCCATAATGTTTTGGGTTTATCTAACTACAGTTGAATGTCTGTAAAAGCCTCTTGGGGTAAACTTTGTGCTAATTCATCTAACCTAATTATTTGTGGACTATCCTCTTGGTCACTGGCAAGGATTTTGGGATTTTTAGCTAATCCTCCTCAATACTTTCAATTCCGATTCTCTTTCTTTAATAAGAAAGATGTATTATGGCCATATCCAGGATCTATAATTACTATTCCTGGTTGATTACCACGGCTTAAGGTCAGATCTATTAATTTAATTCCTAACTCAGGTTTATTCTCAAATAGAGGGTCTTGTTTCCCTTTGGGTAAAGAATCACCGTGGTGATATAACTCTATATGTAATGGTAAGCTTTTACTGGCATCATAATAGATGTATGTGTTGTTACTACTACATGTGTTGTTACTACTACTATTCCATTATCCCTTTTCCCAATTTCTCCAATATATTTTCTTCCTACTCCATCCCTAAGATTCCCCCTTTTTCTATGGCCATAATCACCGATTATTAAGCTAAATCCTCTGGTGATTCTCCTCTGACTATACTTGTTCATAATCTCTAACCGACGGTCATTGACTTGGGAACTCTACCAAGGTGCTTGTGCTTCAGTTAAAACGTGGTGTCATCGCTGGTACGTCATCACCCCTAGGGCATTCTCTGCCATTTGAAATAGGTTTTTTCTCTCACTTTCACCCAATCATACCCCTAAATCATGTCTAAACTCTCTTCTTTCCCCTTGATGAGTAAATACATCATCCATCCTTTGACACCATCTTTCAAACCATGCTGCCATTGCTGCGCCAGTGGTTTCTTTCATCAGCTTCTTTTAAGGTGAAAGCTATACCGAAACTGCACTATAC